>CAITSE010000028.1 GCA_903894975.1 uncultured Lentisphaerota bacterium | reverse complement strand
TCCTGTTCTGGCTCACGATCACCTTCGCGAGCTTCGGGCTGTTCGCCCCGCGGAACGGCACGGTGATCACGGTCCTCTTCGTCTGCGCCCTGTCCGTGGCCAGCGCCGTGTTTCTCGTGCTGGAGCTGGACACGCCGTTCGTCGGCCTGCTCAAGGTCGCCGCGGATCCGTTCCGCTACGCGTATTCGCATCTGAACCAGTAGGCGCGGCAAGGAGTCGGGAAAATCCGTGTCCCCGCCAAGCTCGTCAAGAGGGAAATTAGGGACAGGGAAACTCTCCTTCCAGGCCGGCGGGCATCTTGCCCGCCGACATCGGCTTGAGCGTAGCGATGAGCCGCCCTGGGAACGCCGAGCCCCAGCTCGGCAAGTCCGTTTTTAACCGCTAACGGGCGCTGACGTTTCGCTAACGAGGCTCGAACCCATTAGCGAAAAGTTAGCGTTCGTTAGCGGTTGAGAACGATTTTTTTGCCACAAAGAACACAAAGAGCACAAAGATGGAGGATCTTTCATCCGTGAAATCCGCGGTAAAAATGGTCTTTTCAACGGTGTCGCCACCCTGCGGGGGCTTGCGTGATATTTTATGAGGCCATGCGTTACCACGGGCTCACGCCCGAGGCTGGGGGAGTGCCGCCACCCTGCGGGGGCTGATACCCGTTTGTCTTCAAACCGAATTCTCTCGCAGGTCGCCAACATCGCCAAGGCAAAATCTTCTCTGCGCCCCTGCGCCTCTGTGCGAGAAAAACACATCGGAACGCTCGAATGAATACCAAAACAGGCTCCATCCTTCAGATCGTGGGCGGCGCGTTTCTCATGCTCGGGCCGCTGTGGGGGCTGCTGCTGACGGTGTTCGGCATGGTCTGGGCCTTTGCCCGGTGCGGCGGGGGCGGGCCGGTCCCGACGGAAACCCTGGCGTCGGAGGTCGCGCTTTCGTTTTATGCCACCGTGATCGGGATCGTGCTGTTCCCGATCGGCGTGGCCCTGCTTATCCGCGGGATACTCATGCTCCTGAAGCTCAACCGCGAGAAGGCGGGAATGGATTTAACCGCTAACTTGCGCTAACTTTTCGCTAATGGGTTCGAGCCTCGTTAGCGAAACGTTAGCGTTCGTTAGCGGTTGAAAACGTTTTTTGCCACAAAGAGCACAAAGGGTAGGGAATTCCTTTCCTTTGCGAACTTTGCGGCTTTGCGAGAGACAACGCTTGAAAGGCAGGCAGGATTGCCTGCCGCACGTTGGTCACAGGCAGGATTGCCTGTTTCACGTTGACGCTTCGACTTTGAAGGGGAGCTTGCGCAGGTCGGCGTCGCGGGAGCTGCGGCCGATGAGGAGCTCGAAATCGCCGGGCTCGACCACGCGGTTGCCGTCGGCATCGACGATGGCCAGGCGGTCGTACGGGATCTCGAAACGCACGGTGGCGCGTTCGCCGGAGTGGAGCGCGACGCGCTTGAAGTCCACCAGGTTCTTGACCGGCCAGGTGGCGGAGGTGAAGAGGTCGTGGAGGTAGCATTGGACGGTCTCGATGCCGGCCCATTCGCCGGTGTTGGCGATCTCGACCTCGGCGATGACGCTGCCGCCTTTTTTCACCACGGGCGTCAGCAGGCGCGGCCAGCGGTGGGCGAAGGTGGTGTAGCTCAGGCCGAAGCCGAAGGCGAAGAGCGGGTCGAAGTGCGTGCCCGCCGGCAGGTCGGGGTAGGCCCACTGGTGGGTGCCCGGGAGCTGGTTGTAGCAGACCGGCTGCTGGCCGACGTGGTGCGGGAAGCTGATGGTCAGGCGGCCGCTGGGATTGAAGTCGCCGGCCAAAATCTCGGCAATGGCGTTGCCGCCTTCCATGCCGGGATTGAAGGCGCAGAGAATCGCATCCGCGGTTTTTTCGATGAACGGGATGGCCAGCGGCTTGGAGGCCAGGAGCACGACCACGATGGGGGTGCCGGTGGCGAGCACGGTCTCGTACAGCGCCTTCTGGGCGCCGGTCAGTTCCAGGGTGGCTGTGCTCTTCATTTCGCCGACACAGGGGATTTGGTCGCCGAGGACGAGCACGGCGACGTCGGCGGCTGCGGCGATGCGGACGGCGCGGGCGATCTTGTGCGGCGCGCCGTCGCCGGTGGCGGTGCAGCCTTCGGCGAACTCGACGGTCGCCTCGGCGCCGAAGCGGCGGGTGATGCCGTCGAGCATGGTGACGGTGGCGGCGCGGGGATGTTTCTGCATGGGCCCCTGACCCTGGCCGGCGCCGAGCGACCAGTCGCCGAGCTGGTCGAGATCATTGTCGGCGTTGGGGCCGATGACGGCGATGCGTTTCATGCGGCCGGGCTTGAACGGCAGCAGATTGCCGCGGTTCTTGAGGAGCACGGCGGACTCGCGCGCGGCCTGGAGGGCGACCTCGCGGTGTTCGCGGCGGCCGATGATCTGTGAACTTTTTTCCGCGTCGGCGAAGCGCGGGTTCTCGAACAGGCCGAGCTTGAACTTGAGGGCGAGGATGCGGCGCACGGCCTGGTCGACCGCGGCGATCTTGACCTTGCCGGCCTTGAGCAACCCCAGGACCGCATCGTAAAAGCCGTGGGTCTGCATGATGAGGTCATTGCCGGCGTGCAGGGCGTGGGCGGAGGCGTCGGTGAGGTCGGGGCTGACCATTTTCTGGCGGACCATGCGGCCGACGTTGTCCCAGTCGGTGACGACCATGCCGTCGTAGCCCCATTCCTCGCGCAGGATGTCTGTGAGCAGCCAACGGCAGGCGGAGCTGGGCACGCCGTCGATGCATTCATACCCGGCCATGAAACTGGCGACGCCGGCCGCGACGGCCTGCTGGAAGACGGGGAGGAAGAGTGCGCGCATTTTGCGGCGGCTGTGCTCGCCCTCGGAGGCGTCGCGTCCGCCCAGGGTGTCGCCGTAGCCGGCGAAGTGCTTGGCGCAGGCGGCCACGGCGTCGTGGTCGGCTAGGTTCTTGCCCTGGTAGCCGCGGATCATGGCGACGCCGAAGCGGCCGATCAGGTGCGGGTCTTCGCCGAAGGTCTCATTGACCCGGCCCCAGCGCAGGTCGCGCGGCAGGCAGAACACGGGATTGAAGGTCCATTGGGCGCCGGTGTACTGCATTTCCACGGCGGTGACGCGCGCGGTCTTCTCGATCAGTTCCTCGTTCCAGGTGCAGGCCATGCCCAGGCCGCTGGGGAACATGGTGGCGCCGTATTCCATGGAATGTCCGTGGATGGCGTCGATGCCGATGAGCAGGGGAATGCCGAGGCGCGTGGCGACCGCGGCGCGCTGGGCGGCGACCGTGTCCTCGTCCAGCACGCACAGGATGGAGCCGAGATGTTTTTCTGCGACCAGGCGGACGATGTTCGGGTCGCGTCCGTCGAACTGCAGCATCTGCCCGACTTTTTCCTCGACCGTCATGCGCCCGAGCAGGTCCTCGACCCGTTCGGCGACGGGCAGGGCGGGATTCTTGTAGGCCGGGGTGGAGTTGCCGCGCGGCGCGGGTTTCGCTTTTTTCGCCACAGTCATATCAGCCTCGAAGTCGGGGGGATGGAATTTACGGAAAAGGTTTCACCATAGGCACACGAAGCGCATAGTCAAGAGTCTCCGCCGCCGCTTGCTCCCCCTGGGAACGCCGAGCCCCAGCTCGGCAAGTCTGTATTTAACCGCTAACGGGCGCTAACTATTCGCTAACGGGGCGGAGCTTGCTCAGTGTAGGTTCGCGCTCGTTAGCGGTTAAAACAATTCTCTTTTTTCTCCCGCCAAGAAGCCAAGATCGCCAAGGGGGACTCCGGTTGCGTCCGTGAGCGGAATCCCCGCAGGGGATGGGACAACGTAGCCACGGGCGTGCCGCCCGTGTTCCGGCGCGTTGTCGCGGGCGCGATGCAGCCGGAAATCCCTGACGGGTATCGGCGGGTTCCAGGCCGCAGGTCTTGGCGACGTCGCGGGTAACGTGGTGCAACCACGTTTCTATAGGTGGGCCGGACAGAAGGTGGAGAGCGGAAAAGGCAGACAGGAGTGTCTGCCGTACGTTGTCACAGACAGGAGTGTCTGTGTTACGTTGGGGAGGCGTGCTTGCGGCGGCGGAGGAGGGCGAGGGCGCCGAGGGCGAGGAGGGCGGTGACGGTGGGCTCGGGCACGACGGCGGCAAAGTCGCTGTTGTGGTCAACGACGGCCCAGACGGTGTTGGCATTGGGGTCGCGGCCCCAGGTGCCCAGGGCGAGGGTGCCGTTGTAGGCGCCGTTCACGAAGGTGCCGATGCCGTTGTAGGCGCCGCCGTAGATGGCGTTCACCCAGTTGCTGCTCGTGCCCGTGGTTTGCAGATAGCCCAACATGGCGGTGACGTCATTCCGGGTGTTGTCTGCGTAACTCAACTGCAGGACGAACGTGGACGAGCCGGTGCCCTGGAGCTCGAACACGTCGCTGACGACGGTTTCCGGGTTGGCACTGGCGGCCCAGGCGGAAATGGCAGTCATGGGCGCATCGCCGGTGGAGCCGCCCAGGAGCGTGGCCAAGGTGTTGTTGGCCAGGCCGCTCTGTCGCTGCCAGCCGCAGAGCGTGCTGCCGGCGGCGAAGTTGGTGGCCAGCGCTCCGGAGGAGGTCGGCATCAGCACCGCGGCGGAGGCGCCGGTGATGGTGAGGGGGTTGGCGACATTGAATTCGCGCAGGTCCAGCACTCCGCCGCTGATAGTGATGCCGTTGCCGCCGAAGGCATTGCCGTTGCCGGCCTGGAGCGTACCGTCGTTGACTGTGGTGCCGCCGCTGTAGCTGTTTGAATTGGTGAGGATCAGCGTGCCGGTGCCGATCTTGGTCAGGGAGCCGGCGCCGCTCAGGACGCCGGCGTAGGTGGTGTCGGCGTGGTTGTTGCCGACGCTTAGCGCCACGGCGTTGGGCGTGGTCGCGTTGTCCTGCAGCGCAATGTCGTATCCCGGCCCCGACGAACTTGCCGCCAGCCCGCCGACGGTGAACGCATGCCCGGTCACCGAACTGTCGAACACTAGACTGCCGCCGTTCATGCTGACCGTGCTGTTTTGGACCGCGTTTTGATGGGACAGATTCACGGCGCCGCCGTTGAGGGTAGTGGCGCCGGTATAGCTGTTCGCGGCCAGCAAGGTGAGGGTGCCCACGCCAATCTTGGTGAGCGCGCCGGTTTGGCCGGCGCCGGTCTGCAGGGCGTTGGCGAAGGTCACGTCATTGCCATTGGTATCCAGGGTGGCGGTGATGCCGTCTTCGATCTTCAACCGGCTGGAGATGTCCTGCGTGTTGGCGCCGTTCCATTGCAGGGTCGAGTTGCCGGTGAAGTCCACCGTGCCGACCGTGCCGAGAGCGCCGATGACAAAGCTCAGCGTCCCGGCGGCGAGGTTGGTGCCGCCGGTGTAATGGTTGGTCGCGGTCAGGGTCAGGGTGTCGGCGCCGGTCTTGGTGAGGGCACCGGTTTGGGCGGTGCCGGTCTGGAGCGCGGTGGCGAAGGTCACATCATTGCCGTTGGTATCGATGGTGGCGGTGATGGTATCTTCGATCTTCAGCCGGCTGGAGAGGTCCTGGGTGTTGGCGCCATACCATTGCAGGGTCGAGTTGCCCGCGAAATCGACGGTGCCGGTGGTGTCGAGCGCCCCGCTGGCAAAGCTCAGGGTGCCGGCGCTGAGGGTGGTGTTGCCCGTGTAACGGTTTGAGCCGGTGAGGGTCAGCGTGCCGGAGCCGATCTTGGTCAAGGAACCGGCGCCGCTCAGGACTCCGGCGTAGGTGGTGTCGGCGTTATTGTTGCCGACGCTCAGCGCCACGGCGCTGGGTGTGGACGCATTGTTTTCCAGCGTAATATCATACCCCGGCCCGGATGAGCTCGCCGCCAGTCCGCCGAAGGTGAAGGCGTTCCCGGTCACCGAGCTGTCGAAGACCAGACTGCCGCCGTTCATGGTGACCGTGCTGTTCGCGACCGCGTTCTGGTTCGACAGCTTCAGCAGGCCATTGCCGATGGTGGTGGCGCCGGTGTGCGAATTTGCCGCGGTCAGGATGGTGGTGCCGCTGCCGATCTGGTTCACCGCGATGCTGCCGGCCATCTGCGGCACGAAGGTGAAGACGTCGCTGTGATTGAAGTTGACGACGGCCGTGCCGGCGCCGCCGGTCACCGCCACCGCGTCGAGCGTTCCGGCGGCATCGCCATTGCCGACATTCAGGGTGCCCGCGCTGCCGGTGCCGCTGGCCAGGGTCAAGGTGCCGGTGCCGTATCTTCCGCCCGCATACACGGTGCCCCAGTTCTGAATGGTCAGCGTGCCGTTTCCGGCGCCGCCCACGGTCACGTCGCCCATGGACGTGACGCTGCTGGGGAGGGTGCCATCGACCGTGAGTGCCGCCTGGGTTCCCGGGGTTGCGCTGTCGACGGTGACGCTGGCGGTCTCCGCAATATTTCCGCCAGCCAGAACGGCCAGCGTGCCGCCCGTGATGGTGGTGACGCCCTTGTAGGTGTTCTGCCCGGAGAGCGCCAGCGCGCCGGAGCCGCTCTTGATCAGGCTGCCATTGCCGAGCAGGCTGCCGGCGAAAAGGGTGCTGGCATCGTTGTTGCCGACGGTCAGCGCCACGGCATTCGGCGTGGACGCATTATCTTCGAGCGTGATCCGGTACGCCGGCCCCGCCAGGTTTGCCGCGAGCCCGCCGAAGGTGAATGCGTGTCCGGTCACCGCGCTGTCAAAGATCAGGCTGCCGCCATTGAGGGTCACCGTGCTGTTTTGGACCGCGCGTTGATTTGCCAGATTCAGCGTGCCGCCGCTCAGGGTGGTCGTGCCGCTGCAGAGATTGGCGCCGGAAAGGGTCAGCATGCCGTCGGTCACGGTGGTGATGCCGCTGTAGCTGTTTGCCCCGGAGAGGGTCAGCGTGCCGGTGCCGATTTTTATCAAAGAGCCGGGGCCGCTCAGGACGGCGGCATAGGTGGTGTCGGCATGGTTGTTGCCAACGCTCAGCGCCACGGCGTTGGGTGTGGCCGCATTATCGTGCAACGCAATATTGAAACCCGCTCCCGCGGACGCCGCGGCCAGGCCGCCGAGGGTGAAGGCATGGCCGCTCACCGACTTGTCGAACGTCAGATCGCCGCCGTTCATGGTGACCGTGCTGTTTTGCGCGGCCAGCGGGTTGGCCAGATTCAGCTTTCCGTAGGTGATGGTGGTCGCGCCGGTGTAGGTGTTGGCCCCGGCGAGCGTCTGCGTGCCGCTCTGCATCGATTCCCTGGCGAAGGTGGTCGCGCCGCGCAGGATCAGGCTGCCGTTGCCGCTCAAGACGCCGGCATAGGTTTCGCTGACGGGGGTGGGGTGGGGGACTTCCATGGTCCCGGTCGTGTATCCATAGTTGCCGGCGATCGTCAGCGCCACGGGGTTGCCCGCGGTGTCGGCGAGCGCAATATCGTACCCTGCGCCCGCCGCCGTCGAGGAGAGGGCGATGACGCTGAAGGCGTGTCCGGCCACCTCATTGGAGAACACTAGGCTGCCGCCGTTCAAGGTGACCGTGCTTAATCCGGTGGCGTACGGATCGGCCAGCTTCAAGGTGCCGGCGGTGATGTGGGTGGCGCCGATGTAGCTGTTCGACGCGGACAGGATGGTCATGCCGCTGCCGATCTGGTTCACGTCGAGGCTCCCGGAGATCACCGGTGCGAAGGTGTAGGATGCCTCCGTATGATGAAAATTGATGGTGCCTTTGCCTTCGACTGGCATCACCAGCGCCGCGGTGAGCGTACCGGCGCCACCGCCGTTGCCAATATTCAGGGTTCCAGAGCTTAACAGCGCGTAGCCCAACACCAGGTAGGACGAGCTCGAGTCCGTGCCTTCCCCGATTTTCAGTGTGCCGCCGCCCAGCAGGTTCAGGGTGCCGTGGCTTCCCGTGGTCCCGCCGATATCCACTGGGGGGTAGAATGCATTCCCCGCGCTCACCTCCACCAGGCCCCCGTTCTGAATGGTCAGGCTGCCGCCGTTGACGGCCAGGCCGGCCTTGACGAGACCGCCGTTGTTGGTCCAGGTCGCGCCGGTTCCGGACACGATGATGGTCGCATCGCCGCTGACCGTGCCGTTGCTGTTCGTGACCTTGCCGCCATTGGTGATGTGCAGCGTGGCGGAGTCGATGGCGAGCGCGTCATTGCTCCAGGTCGCGCCCGCCCCGGACACCGTCACGATCGATTTGCCTTTGATGGAGCCATCGCCATTCTTGACCGTGCCGCCGTCGGTGATGGTCAAGGTGCTGCCATCGGCGACATCAAGAGTGTTCTTGGATTCGGTGAGAAGATCGCCCTTGCAGATCAGCTCGGCGTCCGCCCCAACCACCGTCACGGTGCCGCTGGAGTGGAAGCCGATGGTGGCGGTGCCATTGGTGACCTTGCCGCTACTGGTGATGTGCAACGCGCCTTTTTCGTACACATAGAGGTTGACGTCTGTCCAAGTCGCATCTTTCCCGCCCACATTCATCACGCCGCCGATGACGCCGTTGCCACTCGTGACCGAGCCGCCCGCGGTGATATTCACGGTGCCGGCGACGGCCAGCGCGTCGGTTACATCGTGGCTGCCGGTGTCCCAGGTCGAGTCCTTTCCGCCCACGTTTACAGTCCCCGTTTTAGAGACCGAGCCTCCGTAATTTGTGGCCTTGCCGCCATTGGTGATGTTCAACGTCGCCGTGCCGCTGTCGCCGACATAGAGGAGTCCCGTCGTTTCCAGAATCGAACCCGCGCCGTCCACGTTCACGGTTCCGTTCGCTCCCTTATTGCTGCCGATGATGCCCTCGCTCGTGACCTTGACATTGCCGCCATTTTTGATGTTCAGCGTGCCCGTACCACTCTCGCCGATATAGGAGATGGAGGCGAAGGGGGTGTTGTTGGTCCAGGTCGAGCCCGCGCCGTCCACGTTCACGGTTCCGTTCGATCCGGCTTTGTCGCCGACGGAGCTCCCGCCGTTGGTGACGATGCTGCCGTTGGTGATGTTCAACGTGCCCGTGCCTTGGTAGCCGACATAGAAACTTTTGCTCATCGTCCAGGTCGAGGAGGAGACGGTTGCCGTTCCGTTCGCGCCGGCGTCGCGGCCGATGTAGCCGGTGTCATTCGCGACGTTTCCGCCCGCGGTGACCGTCATGATGCCGAGGCCGGCGTTGCCGACGGTCAGATCCCCGGTCGCGGTCACGGAGCCGCCCTCGACGAGGAAGATCGCGTTGGTCGCCGGCGCCACGCCATCGACCATGATGCCGCTGGTCTTCGAAATCGTGCCGCCGCCGAAGACTTGCAACATTCCGGCACTGACCGTGGTGGCGCCGGTGTAGCTGTTCGCCGCGGTCAGGACGGTCGTGCCGCTGCCGATCTGGTTCACCTCGGCCTTGCCCGTGATCTGCGAACCAAACATGGAGTAGGGGTCGTTATGATTGAAGTTGACGACGGCCGTGCCGTCGCCGCCCGTCACCTCCGCCGCGTTAAGCATCCCCTCGCTAGCCCCGTTGCCAATATTCAACGTCCCCGAACTGTCCTTCTGCTTGGCCAGCGTCACGGTGCCTGTGCCGAGGCCCACCGTCATCCCGGCCCCGGTCAGCAGGTTCAGTGTGCCGGTTCCGGAATCGCCCACGATTACGTTGCCGTTGGACGTTACGTTGCTGGTAGTTCCATCAATGATGAGCGTCGCGCTGGTTGCCGGCGCCACGCTGTCGATCCAGATGCCGGCCGTTTGCGTCAGGGTGCCGCCACCGGAGACCAGCAGCGTCCCGGCATTGACGGTGGTGGCGCCCGCGTAGTTGCTCGTCGCGGTCAGGGTGAGCGTGCCGACGCCGGTTTTGGTGAGCGCGCCGGTTTGGGCGGTGCCGGTCTGCAACGCGCTGGCGAAGGTCACGTCATTGCCGGTGGTATCGACGGTGGCGGTGACGCCGTCTTCAATCTTCAGGCGGCCGGAGAGATCCTGCGTGTTGGTGCCGCGCCATTGCAGGGCCGCGTTGCCCGTGAAATCGACCAGACCGGCCGTGCCGAGCGCCCCGTTGGCAAAGCTCAGCGTGCCTTGGTTGAGGGTCGTTCCGCCCGCATAGTTGTTCGTCGCGGTCAGGGCCAGGGTGCCGGCGCCGGTTTTGGTGAGCGCGCCGGTCTGGGCGGTGCCGGTCTGCAGGGTACTGGCAAAAGTCACATCATTGCCATGGGTATCCACGGTGGCCGTGACACCGTCTTCGATCTTCAGTCGGCTGGAGATGTCCTGGGTGTTGGCGTCAACCCATTGCAGGGTCGAGTTGCCGGTGAAGTCCACCGTGCCGGTAGCGCCAAGCGCCCCGTTGGCAAAGCGCAGCGTGCCGGCGTTGAGGATGGTTCCGCCTGTGTAGCTGCTTGAGCCGGTAAGGGTCAGGGTGCCGGCGCCGATCTTGGTCAGGGATCCGGCGCCGCTCAGGACGCCGGCATAGGTGGTGTCAGCGTTGTTGTTGCCGACGCTCAGCGCCACTGCGGCATTATTCTGCAGCGCAATATCGTAGCCCGGCCCAGACGAACTTGCCGCGAGTCCGCCGAGGGTGAACGCGTTCCCGCTCACGGAGTTGTCGAACGCCAGGTTGCCGCCGTTCATCATGACCGTGCTGTTTTCAACCGCGTTCTGATTCGCCAGATTCAGCATGCCGGCATTGAGGGTGGTGGCGCCCGTGTAGGGATTTGCCGCAGCCAGCGTGAGCGTGCCCACTCCGGCCTTGGTGATCGCTCCGGTTTGGGCGGTGCCGGTCTGCAGGGGGCTGGCGAACATGACGTCATGGTTTTGGGTATCCAGGGTGGCCGTGATGCCGTCCTCGATTTTCAGCCGGCTGGAGAGGTCCTGGGTGTTGGCGCCGTTCCATTGCAGGCTTGCGTTGCCCGTGAAGTCCACTGTGCCGGTGGTGTCGAGCGCGCCCGGGGCAAAGCTCAGTGTGCCGGCGTGGATCGTGGTTGCGCCGGTGTAGCCGTTTGCGCCGGTGAGGGTCAGCGTGCCGGCGCCGTTCTGAATCAATTCTCCGTCAGTCAAGGCGCCGGCAAGGGTTACCGCCCCGTTGCCGGTGTTCAGGAAGGTGCCGGTCAGGGAGAGGTCATTGGCGAGGATCAGGGCGCCGGCCCCGGTCTTGGTGAGGTTCGTGGTGGAGATCGTACCGCCGTTGAAGGAGACGGTTCCGGACGGATTGCTGACAAACATCGCCCCGGCCTGGACTCCCGTGGCGGTCACCGCAATGCCGTTTGCGGCCTGGGTGAAGTAAACGGTATCGCTGGTGACAAAGGCGAGGTTCGGGCCGCTCGGGTTGAGGCCGCCGGCGGATTGCTGCCAGTTGGTGCTGGTGGTATTCCACTGGTTGTCCGCGGCGCCGGTCCAAACCAGGTCAAAGTATGCCAGGCTGGTCAGCATAAAGAGCGAGGTTGTGTTGGAGCCGAAGGTATAGGAGGTTCGGCCGATGCTGGCCGTGTCGCCCAACGCCAGCGTCTGATCGTTGAGGATCTGTCCGGTGAGCCAGATCGCCGCGCCGCCGCCAACGGTCAGGGAGGTTCCGGAAATCAAGGTATTGTTCCCTGAATTCCAGGAGGTTCCGCTGATATTGATGGTGTTGCCCGTGCCATTGACGGCGACGGCCCCGGAGCTTTGAATGGCGCCGTTGGCCTGCAAGTCGATGGTGGAGAAGCCGTTCAACGTCACGGCGCCCACGGCCAGAGCGCCGCTGCCGGAAGCATAATTCAGGGTGGCCAAGTTGTCCGTGCCGCTGCCGGCTAGCGTCAACGAACCCATGCCAAGGCCGTGTCTGTTCATGACCGTCAATTGGCCTCCGCCAATCAGGGTCCCGCCGGTGTATTCGTTGGAGCTGGTGAGGGTCAGGGTGCCCGTGCCGATTTTGGCCAGACTCCCTGAATTCTGGATTTGGCCCTGGAAGGTGCTGCTGGCGTCATGATTGCCGACGGTCAGGGTGCTTGTGCCGATCATGTTCACCACGGCATTGCCGCTGCCGGTCAGCGCGGCCACCGTCACGTTGAACCCGTTCATATCCAACATTGTACAATTGTTCTGTGCCGTGCCGAAGATCAGGTCGGTTCCCGGCAGGGCGTGGTTGTTGCCGAGTCGCAGGGTGGGGGTGGCGCCGGGGTCGACCCAGGCCGCGATAGTCGATGTGCCGATGGTGGTGGCGCCCGCATAGCTGTTGGAACCGCTCAGGAGCACCGTGCCGTTATCCCACGCCACGCCCAGGCCGCCGACGCCGCTGATCGGACCGCCAACGGCAAAGATCTGCTCATAGGTTGGATCGATGTACCCGCCGCCGGCGCCCAGGGAGATGCCGCGGTTGGCGGCAAGCGTCACCACGGAGTACTGACCGTTGTTCGTCAGCAGGCCGCCATTGAGGGTG
This sequence comes from uncultured Lentisphaerota bacterium, assembly GCA_903894975.1. Classification (GTDB taxonomy): domain Bacteria; phylum Verrucomicrobiota; class Lentisphaeria; order Oligosphaerales; family CAITYL01; genus CAITSE01. The sequence continues at coordinate 17,043 of CAITSE010000028.1, read as the reverse complement.
ATGTTGACGGTCGGACTCGCCGGCACGGCTCCGAATTGGGCGTCGCCGTTGACGGCCAGGGCGCCGCCGCTGACCGTGGTGCCGCCGCTGTAACTGTTGGTGCCGGTGAGGGTCAGGGTGCCGGCGCTGATCTTGCTCAACGCGCCGCTGCCGCTGATGACGCCGCCGTAGATCTGGGCCGCGGGGTTGGCAAAGACCAGGGCGGCGTGGTTTGTGATAGCGCCGCCCACGTACCCTGCGGCGGCAATACCGTCACCCAATTGCAGGGTGCCGGCCTGAATCGTGGTCATGCCGCTGTAGCTGTTGTCGCGGGTGAGGGTCAGGGTGCCGGCGCCGGTCTTGTTCATGACACCGGTGCCGCTGATGACACCGCAGTAGGTCTGGGCGAGGGGGTTGGCAAAGACCAATGCGGCATTGTCGGTGATAGGACCGCTCACCGAGCCGTTGGCGGCGACGCGGTCGCCCAACTGCAGGGTGCCGGAACTGATCGTGGTCATGCCGGCGTAGCTGTTGGCGCCGGTGAGGGTCAGGGTGCCGGAACCGGCCTTGGTCAGGCTGCCGCTGCCACTGAGGATGCCGGCATAGGCTGTGCTGGCGTTGCTGTTGCCGACGCTCAGTGCCACGGCGTTTGGTGTGGCTGCATTATCTTGCAGCGCAATGTTGTAGCCCGCGCCAGAGGACGCCGCCGCGAGTCCGCCGAAATAGAACGTATGGCCGCTCACCGAACTGTCGAAAACCAGGCCGCCGCCGTTCATGGTCACGGTGCTGTTCCCGGTGGCGTTCTGATTTGACAAATGCAGCGTGCCGGCGTCAAGCCTAGTCCCGCCGCTGTAACTGTTGGCGCCGGCGAGGGTCTGTGTGCCGGTGCCGGTTTTGACCAGGCTCAACGTGCCGGTGGTATTCCGGATCGCGCCCTGGAAGACGTCGCCGGCGTTGGTGTTGCCGACGGTTAGGGTGCTGATGCCGCCGTTCCCAATGTTGATCACGGCATTGCTGCTGCCAGTCAGCGCGGCCACCGTGGCGTTGAAGCCGTTCATGTCCAAAGTCGCCGCATTGCTCATGCCGGCGCCGAAGATCAGGTCGGTTCCCGGCAGGGCCGCGGAGTTGCCGAGGCGCAGGGTGGGAGTGGACCCGGACGCGTTCCAATAGGAGACGGAGGTGCTGCCGATGGTGGTGACGCCCCTATAGCTGTTGGCGCCGTTCAGGACCACCGTTCCGCAATCCCAGGCCACGCCCAGGCCGCCGGCGCCGGTGATTGCGCCGCCGATGATGAGGTTTGCGTTGTAGCCCGCCCGGATCGATCCGCCGCCGGCGCCCAGGGTGATGATGCGGTTGGGATTGAGCGTCAGTGCGGGACCGTTGTCCATCAACTGGCCGCCGTCCAGGGTGATATTGGGAGTCGGATAGTAGGGCGCAGATCCCAGCTGGGCGTCGCCGTTGATGACCAAGGTGCCGCCGCCGTTGACCGTGGTGCCGCCGCTGTAACTGTTGCTGCCGGTGAGGGTCAGCCGGCCGGCGCCGGTCTTGGTGAGTGATCCGCCGTTGCCGCCGTTCAATCCGCCATCCGCAATCGCGCCGGAAAAGGAGCTGTTCTGGCCGTTGCCGCTGATGGTCAGGTGGTTGCCGCCAAGCCACACCGTTCCGTTTCCGGTCACGGCGCCGACGGTCATGGAGCCGGATGTGAGGTTGGAAATGTCCATCCCGGCGCTGGCGTTGGCAAGATTGACGCTGGCATTGCTCCCGGTGGATACTCCGTTGAACTGCACCATGGCGTTGGGGCCGCTGGCGGTGATGGCGGCATTGCCCGCGCTCGAATTGTTGTGGAAGATCACGGTACTGCTGTTGCCGCTGGCATGGATGATGGCGCTGCCCGCGGTCGAATAGTTGTAGAATGCCGCGAAACTGACGCTGCCGGTGAGGTTGAGGGTGGCGTTGCCGCCGTTCGCAGATTCGTTGAACTGCACCACGGCGCCGGGGGCGCTGGCATTGAGGATGGCATTTCCTGCGGTCGCGTTACCGGTAAATTGCACATTGGAGATGGAACCACTGGCGATGATGGTCGCGCTGCCCGCGGTCGCATAGTCGAGGAATTGTACGGAGGACAGGTAGCCGTTGGCGTTGATGGCGGCATTGCCGCCGGACGACGAGTCATAGAATTGCAGCGAACTGCTGGGGCCGCTGGTATGAATCGTGGCATTGCCCGCATTCGCGGAGTCGTTGAATTGCACGGCGGACTGGTAGTTGTTGGCGTTGATGACGGCATTGCCCGCGGCCGCGCTGTTGTAGAAATTCAAAAGGGCGCCGGAATCGACTTGCAGGGTTTGCATATTCCCGGAATGATTCAGAACCCCGTCTCCATAGATCCCGAGGTTGTTATTGGTATTGATTTCGAGCGTGGTCGAAAGTGCCCCGGCATTGTATTGGATGGAGCCCAGGGTGACGTTTGCATCCGTGTCGTGGATCAGGCCCGCATGACTCGGATCGGTGCCGCTGAAGACAATCGTGGAGGAGGCATTGGCATAGAATGGGTTCCACACCGGGCTCCAGAACGTCGGCGGGTCCCAACTGTCACCGTTGTGGCCGATCCAGGTGTACGGTTGCGCCTGGCAGAATGGGGTAGCCACCGCCACGAACAGGAGGATGAACGCCGCCACGGAGATTCGGGGAAGGAGACCTTGCGGGAGGCGTGCTGGGGTTTTCATGCCGTTTCGATTTTCTTTTTCATGATTCGATATGTCATAATAATCGTGCTATAAAGGAATTGCCGCAGCCGCGTGGGCACAAAATATGGGCGGTCTCCCTTTATAATACCATCAAGGCGGCAAATAGGCAAGCGAGTGCCGGGGGGCTGGGGCCAAGTCTCCGTGGGAAGGATGCAGGCACGGGCGTGCCGCCCGTGTTCCGGCGCATGCTGGCGGGTGCGATGCAGGCTGAAATCCCTGATGGGTGTCGGCAGGTTCCAGGCCGCGGGTTTTGGCAATGTCGCGGATAACGTGGTGCAACCACGTTCCTACAAGGGGCGGACAGAAGGCGGAGACCGGGGAGGGCAGGCAGGAATGCCTGCCACTCCTTGGGGGAAAAGCGAACGTCGAACATTCAACATTGAACGTCCAACGTCGAACAAGTGCCCCCGGCATCACTCGTGCAGGGCGGCGGGGGCGGAGGCCTGGGCGGCGGGCGGGGCGGAGGCCTCGTCCGGGAGGAGTTTGCGGCCTTTCCATTTGCCGCCGCGGAAGCGCAGCCAGAAGGTGACGCCGAAGATGGGGAAGCTCAGGACGAAGAAGGTCCAAGCCGTGAGCGGGTCGAGCTTGAGGTAATGGATGCAGAACCAGGCGTTCAGCGCCGCGCCCCAGTGCAGGATGGCGGAGGCGACCATGGCCCAGGTGGTGTCGCCCGCGCCGCGGATGGCGCCGGAAAAGACGATGAACATGCCGTCGGACAGGGGATAGACGGCCATGAGCATGATCATGACCTTGGCCATGGCGGCGATCTCCGGGAAGTCCGCCGGCGGCAGACTGGGCTGGAAAACCCGGACCAGCAGGCCGGGAATGGTCAGGAACAGCACGAGCATGGTCCCGGAATAAAACACGATGACCTTCATGCCGGACCAGGCGGAGCGCACGGCGGCGGCCTCGTCTTTCCGGCCCAGGCTCTGCCCGACCAGGGAGGTCACGGCGATCTGCAGGCCGATCATGGGCACAAAGGCGACCATGTCCCAGTTGAAGGCCAACGTCACGGCGGAGGCGACGCGCTCGCCGTAGCCGTGGAACATGGAAACCATGCAGGTGAAGGCGGTGAGGTTGATCATCAGTTCCGCGCCGGAGGGGAGGCCGAAGCGCACGAGCCGGCCCATGAGCGCGCGGTCGAAGCGCCAGGCCGCGGTCACGGCGAACTCGCGGCGGTTGGCCGGCCGCAGGTAGGCGGCGAGCTGGACGAGCAGCGCCGCGGCGTCGCCCGCCAGGATGGCCAGGGCCGCGCCGGCCATGCCCATGGGCGGCAGACCGAGCCGGCCGAAGATGAGCGCCCAGGCGACCACGATGTTCACCGCCAGCGCCACCACGTTGGCGACCATGATCACCCGCGTCCGGCCGATGCCGGAAAAGAAGCTGCTGATGGCCGAGCGCACCAGCATGATCAGGGAGCCGAAGATGAGGATGGTGAAATAGGTGGTCTCCAGTCGGATCTGCACCGGGTCATGCCCGGCCCAGCGGAAGGTGGCGGCGCCCAGGGGCAGGAAGGCCAGGACTAGCGGATAGGCGAGAAACGCCAGGATCAGCGCCTGGGTCACGGTGCGGGCGCAACCGGCCTTCTGTCCCGCGCCGAACTGGTGCGCGACCAGGGCCGTGGCATAGCCGATCAGGCCGATGAAAAAGGTGGTGCAGGTGAACGCGGTGATGCCGCCGGCCATGCACGCCGCCATATGCACCGAGTCCAGCCGCGCCAGGAACATGCGGTCGATAAACATCATGGCCGTGTCCAACCCGGTGGAAATCACCATAGGCAGGGCGATCAGCCACAATTCCCGGATGCCGCCGGGGCCGGCGAAATGGCGTTCGTGAAAACCGGAGGACATGGGGTGGGGGCTTGGGGGGATGAAATTTGAAATTGGAAATTTGGAAGCGGGAAGGGAGACGGGTTGCGGGTTCGAAGTTGAGCGGGAGGCGCAACGATTCCACTTTCATGAATAGATCAGGCTAGCCGAGGGGGAGCCGGCAGCGGACGCCGCGGTTGGGGGCGGGTTCGATCCAGGGCGGCGGGGCGGCGCGGCAGGCGGGCTGAACCCGGGGGCAGCGTTCGGCGAAACGGCAGCCGGCCGGGTATTCGCCGGGGGCGGGGACGCGGCCAGGGATGGAGGTGAGTTCGCCGCGGCCGGCGCCGAGGCGGGGCACGGCGTCGAGCAGCGCCCGGGTGTAGGGATGCCGCGGGGCGCGGAGGAGTTCGGCGGTGGGCGCGGTCTCGACGATCTCGCCGGCGTACATGACGCAGACGCGGTCGGCCATGCCGGCGACAATGCCGAGGTTGTGGGTGACCAGGAGCACGGCCATGTTCCGTTCGCGGCGGAGGCGCCCGAGCAGTTCCAGGATCTGGGCCTGGACGGTGACGTCGAGGGCGGTGGTCGGTTCGTCGGCCACGAGCACGGCGGGTCGGCTGCTGACGGCCATGGCGGTCATGACCCGCTGCTGCATGCCGCCGCTGAGTTCGTGGGGATAGGCGCGGAGCCGGAGCTCGGGCTCGGGGATGCCGACCTCGCGCAGGAGTTCGACGCAGCGGGCGGTGACGTCTTTCAGGCCGGGATGGTGCAGGCGCAGGGCCTCGGCGAGCTGGGTGCCGACGCGCAGGACGGGGTTCAGCGCCGCGCCGGGATCTTGGAAGATGTAGGCGAGGACGCCGCCGCGCAGGGCGCGAAGTTCCTTGGCGCCCAGGCGGTTGACGTCGCGTCCGGCGACCATGAGCTCGTCCGCGGTGGCGGTGAACGGCGGTTCGGGAAGAAGCCGGCCCAGGGCCAGGCAGGAAACGCTCTTGCCACAACCGCTTTCGCCGACCAGCGCCAGAATTTCTCCGGCGGCCAGGTCAAAGGAAACCCCGGAAACCAATTCCACCGCACCCCCCTCGCGCCGCAACCCGACACGCAGGTTGCGGACACGCACCACCGGAATGGGGGAGGTTGGGGCAGGGATAGTGCTTATATGCATGCGCGTCAGCTTAAGGGAAATCGAACGTCGAACATTCAACGTCGAACGTCCAACGTTGAACGGAAAATCACCAGCCGGGACTTTGCCCGGCACGATGAATCCTTGTTCGACGTTGGACGTTCAATGTTGAATGTTGAACGTTCGTATTGGACGGCTCATTCGCCGGCGCCGGCGGCCAGGCTGTCTTCTTGTTGGTGATGGGCCTGACGGCGCAGGGTGCGGGAGGAGTTGTGGGGGACCAGGGACGAGTGCCGGCCGGAGGCCAGGTCATAGACTCCGTTGACCGGGGAATCCGCGTCGCCGGCGGCCGCCTGGGTGTAGACCGCGCCGCGCGGTTCGGGATAGTTGACCAGCATGCCCTCGAAGTTGCGTAGAACCGTATGGGTCGGGCTGGACGAGATCACATAGTTCGGCAGGACCGGGATCTTGCCGCCGCCGTGGGGGGCGTCAACCACGTAATTCGGGATGGCCAGACCGCTGACCCGGCCGCGCAGGTATTCCATGATCTCGATGCCGCGGCTGATGGGGGTGCGGAAATGCTCGACGCCGCGAACCAGGTCGCACTGGAACAGGTAGTACGGCTTGACGCGGATCTTGAGCAGGCCGCGGACCAAAGTTTCCATGACTTGCGGCTGGTCGTTGATGCCGCGCAGGAGCACGGACTGGTTGTTCATGGGGATGCCGGCATCCACCAGGCGGCCGCAGGCTTCCGCGGCTTCGGGGGTGATCTCATTGGGGTGATTGAAGTGCGTGTTCACCCAGATCGGGCCGTACTTGCGGAGCATGGCGGCCAGGTCGCGGGTGATGCGCATGGGCATGACCACGGGGGTGCGGGTGCCGATGCGGATGATGTCGACGCTGGGCACGGAACGGATGGCGGCCAGGACGCGTTCCAGGCTGGGCGTGGCCATGGTGAAGGGGTCGCCGCCGGAGACGATGACGTCATGGACTTCCGGGTGCCGCCGCAGATAATCGGCAACCCGGCCGATGTCTTCGACGCTGATGCAACTGTCATGGTGCCCGGCGATGCGTTTGCGGGTGCAGTGCCGGCAGTACATGGAGCAGGTGGTGGTGGCCAGGATCAGGGCCCGGTCCTTGTAACGGTGGACCAGGTTCGGGACCGGCATGTCCTCATCCTCCTCAAGGGGATCGTTCTTGAGGAACGGCGGATCGTACAATTCCTGGATCTGGGGCACAGCCATCTGGAAGACCGGGTCGGTGCCGTCCATGGAGCGGATGAGGGAGGCATAGTAGGGCGTGATCGCCATCGGGAACTTGGCCATGGCGTCGGCCAGCCCGATTTGATTCTGCAGCTCGGGGAACAGCTCGGTGAGCCGCTGCAGGGAAGTCACACGGTTTCGCATCTGCCACCGCCAGTCGTTCCAGGCGGCGGTGCCCTTCAGCGCGAAGAAAAGGTCGCGCGGTGAATCACTTTGAAGGGAGAAGATGGAGGCGGGAGCGGTCGGGAGTGTCGAGGTACACGAGGGAGGTTCGTCGGTGGAGGTACACGACGGAGGCTCATCGGGTCGTACGGAGGGAGGCTCCTCAGCAGCTTCGAAGAGCACGGGGGCGGGGGCTGTGCTTGATTTCATAATGTTGGTCGGAGGTTCCTCGTGGGTGAGGCGTCCACTCACCGCGGAATGCGGAATCCGCATCACCGGTAGTTGACATACTTATGCCATGCTGTCGTGAAAAAGCAAGAAGGTTCAAGTAAAAACCTGACAAAAATTTTCAGAGCCCGAAACCGGTTTGAACCGAAGGCGCAAACCCGCCGCTAAAACCCCCCGTCCCGTTGGTCATAGTGGGTGGGCTTGTGGTGCACGGCCCCGTCGATCTTCAGCCAGTGCGCGTTCCAGCGGATCATGGTGTCCAAGTCCACCCGTGGCGGCCCGAACAGGCCCGCGGCCTCGGAGGTGTCGTTGTGCCAGGCCAGGGGCTGTTCGGTGCCGCTGAAGACCGGTTCCCGGCCGAAGAGTTTGCCGAACGCGTGCGCCATCTCCCGGATCCTGGCCGGACGGGGTGCGCCGATATTGATGGGCCGGGCCGGGAGTGTGCCGTGCGCGAGGCAACGCAGGATGTGGTTGGTGGAATCACCCTGCCAGATCACATTGGCCGCGCCAGTGCGGATGTCAATGGGCTCACCGCGCATCACTTTGACCGCCACATCCTGCAAGACCCCGTAACGCAGGTCGATGGCGTAGTTCAGCCGGACCAGCCGTCCCGGGTTCCGGTTGACCTGGGAGAAATACTGGAAGATGCGTTCGCGGGCCACGCAGGAGTTGGCGTATTCGCCCAGCGGGGTGGGGGGATGGGTGTCCGGCGCGCTGCCGGGGCCGTCAACGGGTGCGAACGGATAGACGCACAGAGTGGAAAACGCGACGATGCGCGTGTCGTGGAAGCGTTCGCCGACCAGCGTGGGAACCACCGCGTTCATGGCCCAGGTGAACGGCTCCATCCCCTTGGTGCCGAACTTTTTGCCGGCCATGTAGACGATGTTCTTCACGTCGGGTAGCGCGGCCACGGCCGAACGGTCCAGCAGGTCGCAGCGGAGGGTCTCGACCCCCGCGGCATGCAGGTTCTCTTCGACGCCGGGTTCGGAAAAGCGCGCCACGCCGATGACCCGTTTGTTCGGCGCGGCCCGCTTGGCCATGCGCGCCAGCGTCGGCCCCACCTTGCCGCCCACGCCCAGGATCATGATGTCGCCGTCCAAGCGGGCCAGGTCCTCGGCCAGACCCCGCGACGGTGTTGAGAGCAGGTCTTCCAGGAGCGTGACGTCCCCGATGACGTCGGGCAGGGCGGTGTCCTCGAAAAAGCGCGGGGTTCCCATGAGCGTCTCCTTAGCGTGCTCTATTCATGAAGCAATCCAGATCAAGTCATTTATTCATTGAATACGAACGTCCAACATTCAACATTGAACATCCAACATCGAATTCAGAGGACCCTGTGGACTTATGCGGGATTCAACGTTGAATGTTCAATGTTCATGAATCAATCCGGTCGGGCGTCGTATGGGTCAGGCAAGCCATTCGTGCAGATGCTGCGCCACAAATTCATCGTCCTGCAGATGCGGATAGGCGGCCAGCACCCGGTCGATCTCCTCCAGTTGGCCCGGCGCGAGGACCTCGTCGTGCTTCAGCGTCAGGTTGTTGGTCATCAGACCCTGACGGCGCAGGACCTCGTGTATGCCCGGGATGCTGCCGGCGTAGTCGTGCGCCGGATCGAACAGGGCCGCGTTGGCGTCGGTGATCTGCGCCGCCCGGGCGAGCAGGTCTGGCGAAATGGGCAGATTTCCGTCCACGACCCCGTGAATCTCGGCGAGCAGGGCGACCGCTTTCCGGGTCCAGCAGCCCCATTGGCCCAGCAAGCCGCCCCGCATGCGCACGGTCCGGGGTTGGCCGTTCACCATGAAGCGGAAGGGCGTCACCAGATCATGGACAATGCTTTCGTCGTTGCCGGTATACAGGACCACGTCGTCTTCCCGGCCGGCCTCGGCCACGGCGCGGCACACGTCGAGGGTGAAGTAGCGGTTGAACGGCGCGATTTTGATGCCGACCAGGTTTTCCAGGTCAACGAGTTCCCGCCAGAAGCGGTAGGGCAGATGGATGCCGCCGACTCCGGTGAGGAGATAGAACCCGAACAAGGGCATGATCTTGGCCAGTTCACGCATGTGGTATATCATGTCTTGCGGCAGGGCGCCTTTGAAGGCGGCCAGGGAGGGAATGGCCAGGTCGTATCCCAGTTCCCTGGCCAGGCGGGCCTGCTGGCAGGCCGTGTCCGTGAGGCCGCTGATCCCGGCGATTTTCACTGCGGTCCGGCCCAGCCGGGCGGCCTGTTCATCGATGGCGCGCGCGCAGGTTTCCAGCACCGGCCGGAACAGGTTCACGCCGGGATTGCGGATTTCGAACTGCGTGAAATGCATGCCCACGGCCACGCCGCCGGCGCCGGCTTCGACATAGTAGCGCATCAGCGCGGTCTGGCGGCGCGGGTCGAAGCGCCGTTCCCGGTCGAGGGCCAGCGGCACGGCCGGAATGACCACGCCTTGGCGGAGTAGGTTGAGTTTGGCGGGTGCGAGAGCGTCCATGATGGTTTTTCCTGGTCGGTCGCGGTGTTCCTAGCCCGGCCAAGCCGGAATCACGCTTGCGGTGCTATGCCATCTTTGTGTCCGGCTTACCCGGGCTACTGTTGGTGTTGTCAAAGGCAAATCTTTACCAGAAAACAACGCTTTTCGCTCAGAAGGTGCTAAGGGCGTTACGGTCTTGCGGAAGGAGCCGTCGGCGGCGCGGCCGGGGCCGGGCGGAGGGTGCGCCATTCGATTTCGACGGCCAGAGGCAGAGCGTTGGCGGGGAGACGGGCGGCGAGGTCGGCGGAGATTTGGCGCCGGTCGCGGTCGGTTTCCCACGTGCGCACGAGTCCGCCGAGCGCCTGCCAGGCGAGCAGGTCGAGGTCGCGGTTGCCGGAACCGGTCTCCAAGCGGAGGCGGGCGGCGGCGCCGGGGGCGGTGGGCAGCATGACCAGAAAGCGTGAGGGAGTGGCGGGCGGGGTGACGGCGGCGGCCTGGCGGCAGGCGTCCAGGTCAAGAGCCGGCGGCGCGGGCAGGAGGACGCCGTCGGCGAAACGCCAGAGCGGCCGGTCGGCGGCGGACAGGGTGGCGGCGGGCATGTTGTCGTCGTCGTGATGGTCATAGGCGGTTTCGGGCAGGCTGGCGGGCCAATGGGCCTGGAGGTCGGCGGGCAGGGGAATCCCGGGTTCCGGGAGCAGGGGGATGGCGGCCGGTTCGGCGCCGGCGGTTGGAACGGGGTGGTTGCGGGTATCCAACGGCGGGGTCCAGGGCAGGGGCGGCGTGACCGTGAGGAAACGGCTGAACCCGTGCTGCGGATTGGGAAGAACCAGGCTGGCGGGGTCATGGACGTCGGCCCACTCCAGCAGCGCGTCTTCGGCCGGGGAGGCGGGGAGTCCGGGGAGGATGGCGGTGGCTATGCCGGCGGCGGTGCTGGAGGAAGCCGCTGGTTGCGGTTCGCGGAAACGCAGCAGGACGGCCAGACCGCCGTGGAACAGCAGCGTGCCGAGCAGGGCCAGCTCCAGAATGAAGCGGCGGGGCCAGCGAGGATGAGAGGCCGAAGGCGGCATGGCGTCCGGGTCAGTCGCCGGCGGCGGCGCCGCCGGGGGCGGCGGCAGCCTGGAGGCGGGGTTTGGGTTCCTGCTGCAGGGCGGTGGCCATGTAGACGCCCAGGTTCAGGGAGCGGGTCAGGGAGACCACTTCCATGATGCGGGCGTAAGGCACGTTGCGGTCGGCGCGGAGCAGCACGGCCGGGGCGTGCCCGGTCGGGGCTCCGGGGCCGGCGCGGAAGGTTGCGGCCTTGCGGCTGTCATAGGCCAGTTCGCGCAGTTCCCGCTCCAGTTCCTCCCACTTGACCGGCTTGTCATTGAAGAAAAGCAGGTCGTTGCGGGTGACGGTGATGACGATCTTGTCGGTGGCGCGCATGTCCGGCTTCACGGCCTGGGGCAGTTCCACGGGCACTCCGGCCTGGAAGACCAGCGAACTGCTGATCACGAAGAACAGCAGCAGCAGGAACATGACCGTGATCAGCGGGATCAGGTCCGGCCGGCCGGAGAACACCTTGAGATTGGGCCGGATCCGGGTCATGGCGCGGTCGTCTCCGAGTCCGCGTCCGCGGCGGGTTCAGCCTCTTCGTCATCGGCGGCCTCGGCGGGGGTGACGTCATCGAGCACCACGCCTTCGAGGCTGATCTTGTGGCGGGAGAGGAAATAGATCATTTCGCTGGCGGCCTTCTGCATGTCCAGCGTCAGTTCCTCCACGCGCCCGACCAGGTAATTGTAGAAGGCGTAGCAGGGGATGGAGACGGAGATGCCGGCTGCGGCGGTCAGCAGCGCTTTCCAGATGTCCTTGGCCAGGAGGCTGGTGCTGACAAAGGCGCCGGCGGCCTGCATGGTCTGGAAGGCCCCGATCATGCCAAGAACCGTGCCCAGCAGGCCGAGCAGCGGCGTGAGGTGTGCCAGGGTGGCCAGGGCTTTGAGGCGGCGTTCCAGGCGCGGGATCTCGGTGAGGCAGGTCTCTTCGACGGCGTGGCGCAGGGCGACTTCGTCCCGGTCGGCGCGCAGAATGGCCGCGCGCAGGACATGGGCCACTGGCCCGGGCGTCTGGTCGCAGATCGAGATGGCTTCCGCCACCTTGTTGCGGCGCAGAATGTTGAATAGTCCCTGGAGGAACTCCTGGACGTCGATCTGGGCGCGGTGATAGGTCAGCAACCGCTCGAGGATGATGAAGACCGCGGTCGCGCTGCAGAGCAGGATCAGCCACATGATGACGCCGCCGGCTTCCATCAACTGCTGAAAATACGACATGGCAGGTTCCTTTGAAACGGCGAACGTTTCCACGGTCAGGCCGCCGACCGGAATCTTTTACCGCGAAGTCACGAAGGACACGAACTCAGAGCGAAGTGCAAACCGGGATTACCATAATACCGGATTCGCCCGGATGGGCGCCCGCGCCGGTTTGAGATGCGGTTAAGGGTTGTGGGTTGTGAGTTCCGGGGACCCTGAACCCTGAACCCTGAACCCTGAACCCACAACTCTCAAATTACCCCCCGAAACCCTATTCCAGGAAGAACGGGGATTCTTCGTCGATGCGTTTTTTGATAAGGCCCGCTTTGCCGGCCGGGGGGTGGGTGGTGGCGGCGGGGGGAGGTTGCGGGTTGCGAGTTGCGGGTTTCGGGTTCTGGGGGGCGGGCGGCGGGGGGGGGGGCGTGGCGTCGCGGGGTTCGGCCGCGGCGGCGGCTTTGGCTTTCCGGGCTTCGACGATGGCGCGGCGGATCTCGAAATGATCTTCGGACTCTTCCCCTTCGCCGGGTTTCCCGGCCGGTTCGGGGAGTGCCGGTTTTTCGGTTTTATCCGCTTTCTTGACGGCAACGGGTTCCGCGGTTTCCGGGGCGGCCGCTTCCGCCGGCGCGGGAGCGGCGGCGGTCTTGCGGCCTTTTTTCCCCGGCGCATTTTTCTGAACAGAAGGCGCAGAGGCACGGAGAAGCGGTTTTTCTGGCGTCTTCTTGGCGTCTTTCGCCGGCTTGGGTTGCGCGTTTCGGGTTTTGGGTTGCGGGTTGGCCGGCGGCGGGGGTTCTTCCGGCGCGGCGGCGGGGGCGGAGTTCGCAGCGGCCGGTGCGGGCGGCGGGGTTGGGGCGGTTCCCGGGGCGCCGCCCTCGGGGGCGGGCTCGGGTTCGTCGCCGCCCTGGGGCGTGGCGGAGCCGCGCTTGAGCAGGGTGTAGCGCTCGACCTCGTACCCGGTGATCTTGAAGCCGCGGGCGGAGGCAGTGCGGATCTCGATCTCGTCGAAATTGACGTCCACAAACTTGATTTGCATCCGCTTTTTCGGGGCGAACTCGCAGCGGACTTGGACGCCGTATGTGGTGTAGAACGCCTCAATGATGCAGTTGTCGGGGAGCGCGGCGTACTCCTTGTCCATGATGTATGACTCGATCCGGAAGCGCTTGGCATAGAGCGCGCCGGACTTTTTGTCGCGGTAGAGCATGGAATAGAGCTGCTCGCGGTCGGCGAGGAGGACGTGGCGGACGGGGCCGACGTAGATTTTTTCGGCGCCGGGGACGACCTTGTAGGTGCCGTCGCTGCGCAGGAGCACGAGGCGGTCGTACTCGCTGCAGGCCAGGGGATCCTGGTCCTTGTTCGAGTTTTTGACGCCGTAGCCGGCGAACTGACCGGCGCGGTCATGGCCGATCTTGAGGTTGCGGAGGGCGACTTCGCGGACGTTGACGGCGTCCAGGTCGGCAATCTGGGTCCGGCGCGGGTAGAGGTGCCCGTATTTTTTCAGGAGTCCCTCGAGGAACTTGACGGTGAAGCGCTTGAGATGCTTCAGGTTGTCCTGGGCCTCTTCGATCAGTTTCAGGATGTCGTCGATTTCCTGCTGGTTCTTGTTGATGTCGAACAGGGAGATCCGGCGGATCTGGATGCCGAGGAGTTTTTCGATGTCCTCGTCGGAGACGCCGCGGGTCTGGGGCAGCGGGATGTCGATGCTCTGGCCGTGGTATTCCAGAATCTTGAAGCGTTCGAGGTTTTTCTTGAAATAGACGGCCAGGAGTTTTTCCATGCCCTCGCGGACTTCGTGCTGGACGGCCGCCAGGGTTTCGCATTCCTCGATGCGCTTGTAGATGCGGTGTTCGATGAAGAGCTGGGCCAGGGTTTTCTCGTAGAAACGGACGTTGAGCTTGCCCAGCTCAATTTCGAGTTCGCGGCGGAGGTCATCCTGGAGCTTGGCGGTGTTGTGGCGGAGGATTTCGCCCACGGTCATGACGACGGGGCGGTTTTCCTTGATGACGATGAGGTTCGAGTTGACGCTGACTTCGCAGTCGGTGTGGCCGTAGAGCAGCCGGACGGTTTCCTCGGCGTAGACGCCGCGGGGCAGGGTGATCTCAATCTCGACTTTTTCGGCGGTGTAATCGTTAATGCTGGAGAGCTTGATCTTGCCGGCGCGCACGGCTTTTTCGATGGAGGCGATGAGTGATTCGGTGGTGGTGCCGTAGGGCACCTCGCGGATGATGACGGTCTTCTCGTCGGGCGTCTCGACCCGGGCACGGAGGCGGATGCGGCCGGCGCCGTCGGCGTACTCGGCGGCGTCCATGATGCCGCCGGTGAGGAAGTCCGGGTAGACCTTGTACGGCTCATCGCGGAGGATGGCGATCTGGCCCTTGAGCAACTCGTTGAAATTGTGCGGGAAGATGGAGGTGGACATGCCGACGGCGATGCCTTCGGCGCCCAGCATCAGCAGGGCGGGGACTTTGGCGGCCAGGGTGATGGGCTCGCGGTTGCGGCCGTCGTAGGAGTCGACGTACTCGGTGATCTCCGGGTTGAACATGACCTCGCGGGCCAGGGGGGAGAGGCGGCACTCGATGTAACGCGCGGCGGAGGCGGGGTCGCCGGTGTGGATGTTGCCGAAGTTTCCCTGGCGGTCGATGAAATATTCCTTGTTCGCCAGGACGACCAGGGCGCTGTAGATCGAGGCGTCGCCGTGGGGATGGAAGCGCATGGCGGCGCCGACGATGTTGGCGACCTTGTGGAAGCGGCCGTCGTCCTGCTCCCAGAGGGTGTGCAGGATGCGGCGCTGGACGGGCTTGAGGCCGTCGTCGATGTCGGGGATGGCGCGGTCCTTGATGACATAGGAGGCGTACTCGATGAAGTTCGAGGCCATCATGTCGCGCAGGGAATCGTCGCCTTCGTGCCAGGCCATGGGCATGGCGCTGTCGGCGCCGTTGCCGTTGTCGTCACCGGGGTTTTCCGCTTCGCCGTCCGCCGGCGCTTCGGCGTCCGGAGTTTCCCCGGGGGAAGAGTCGCCGGCTGCGGTTTCGGCCGGGGCGGCGTCCGCCTCTTCCGGTGCGGGCGCGGCTTTGGCTTTCCGGCCGGGTTTGGCCGGGGCGTCGGCGTCGGCGGGTTGCGCGTCGTCCGGGGGGAGGGCGTCTGAGGGCGTTTTTTTCCTGGCCATGAGAGGAGGGTTTACCGTACGTAAATCCGCCGGGAGCGCCGGCGGAGGTGAAAGATGACATCGCAGGCACAATTATAATGGATGAATCGCCAAACGCCTAGCTCGGCCAAGCCGAAACCAAGCTTGCGGTGCTATGCCATCTTTGCGGCCGGCTTGCCCGGGCTACTGTTGGTGTTGTCAAAGGTAAATCTTTACCAGAAAACAACAGACCTTTTCAGCCGCAAAAGAACGCAAAGAGCGCAAAGAAAGATAAAGCGCTGACGTTATTTCCTGCGGTTCAGTCTTCTTTGTGCCAGACAGGATCATGCCTGCCACCGTGCCGGTACTTCGACACCAGCCGGAGGGTTTTCCCGTCATATTCGTATTTCTCAGCTCTGACTTGGCCGCCATTCCCCTGAATGGCATAGAGGACCACGATTTCCGCATTGCCGTTTGCCGTGAAGGTAACGGCATGACTTTGATAAACGGGCTGGACGCCTTTCTCGTTGGGATGCGGAACAAGAATCATGTCCCCATCTTCATTGGAGAAACCGATGGCGGAGCCGGCCGAGCCGGACTTCAAAGCATAGAGCCACAGCGTCAAGGCAGGCTTGCCGTCAACGCGGATTGGGATGGGCTCCGGGGAGAGGGAAAATTCGCCTTCCCAGGAGGAAACCGAGCCCGTCATCGGCTTCCCGTGTGCGGTCAGGCTGGCTGCGGTTAGGATCAAGATGGCCAGGAAAGATTTCATGATTGATGGAACTATATAACCCGTCGTCACAGTCCGCGATCCGCTCATTTTCGCGCCCTTTCGCGGATTTCGCGGGCGAACGGAATCTGCGAAAATCTGCGAAATCTGCGGAGAAAAAGGTTTTCAACAAACGCACTCAGGCCGGCGCATCCTTGAGCAGTCGGGGGAGGGCGGCTTTGGGGGCGGCGGGGGCGTAGCCGAGGGCGAAGGCGCGGCGGCTGTCCAGGGCCACGTCCGGCGGGCGGGCGGCGGCCATGGGCACTTCCGTCTGGCGGCAGCCCTGAACAAGGGTGCGTTCGGCGCCGACGAGTTCCGCCACGAGCCGGCCGAACTCGAACCGGGAAAGCCGTTCCGGTCCGCCCAGGTGCAGGAGCGGCGGGAGCGCGTCCAACGCCAAAAACAGGCCGACGGCGACGTCGCGGGCGTCCGCCGGGGTGCGGAATTCGTCGGTGAAGAGCTTGGCCGGCCGTCCCGCGCGCAACGCGGCGGCCAACGGCTGGAGGAAGCTTTTGGCCACGGGCCCGGGGTTGCCGTACATCAGGGGCAGCCGGCAGACGCAAAGCCGGGGACCGCGTTCGCGCATCGCGATCTCCGCCAGCATCTTGTGTTCGCCGTAACGGTTGACGGGACAGGGGGCGGCATCTTCGGCATAAGGCGCCTGCTGGCCGTCGAAAACCAGGTCGGTGGAGGTGAACACGCAGGGAATGCCGGCGTCGCCGCAGAGCCCGGCCAGGGTCACGGAGGCTTCCAGGTTGACCCGGCGCGACAACTCCGGCTCCTGCTGGCAGCGGTTGGGATCGGACAACGCGGCAGCATGAAGCACGGCATCAGGCCTGACCTCGCGGAAAAGTTCTTTCAAATCGGCATACCGGGTGAGATCGCACCGCCGCACCGTCACACCCGGAACCTCCACCGGATGCGCCCCGGCCACGCCGGTAATGCGCCACCCATCCGGCCGCGCCCGCCCGACATTCCACCCCAAAAACCCGCTAACCCCCGTCAAAAGAAGATGTTTCATACTCACTCCGCGCCGTAATGTTATATCCGTCAACTCCCGGCAGAAGAGTCAGGGGATGGCATCCTCCCATCCCCCGACACCCCCTGGAGGGTGGCAGCGG
>CAITSE010000027.1 GCA_903894975.1 uncultured Lentisphaerota bacterium | reverse complement strand
CTCTGAGTATATGGAGCGCCATAACGCCTCCCGCATGATCGGGTCTCCTCCTGGCTACGTGGGCTACGAAGATGGCGGCCAACTCACCGAGCAGGTGCGCCGCAAGCCCTATTCCGTGATCCTCTTCGACGAGATCGAAAAGGCACACCCCGACGTCTTCAACATCCTGCTCCAGGTCCTGGACGACGGCCGCCTCACCGACGCCCACGGCCGCACCGTCGACTTCAAGAACACCGTGGTCATCATGACCTCCAACATCGGCAGCCGCCACATCGTCGAGCACGGCGGCGCCAGTTTCGAGACCATGCGCGAACAGGTCCTGGCCGAACTCCGCACGCATTTCCGGCCGGAATTTCTCAACCGCGTGGACGAGATCGTGGTTTTCCACGCCCTGAAGAAAGAACACCTGGTCAAGATCGTGGAACTGCAGGCCGAGCGCTTCGCCGCCCGGCTTGCGGCCCAGCGGATCACCCTCGACCTCACCGTCCGGGCCCGCGAAGCCCTGGCCGATGAAGGCTACGACCCGGTGTACGGCGCCCGCCCGCTGAAGCGCGTCATCACCCAGCGCCTGGAAACCCCCATCTCACGGCTCCTCATCGGCGGCGAACTCGCCGAGGGCGGCAGTGTGACCGTGGACTGGGCCGACGACAAGTTCGTCATCACCCCGCACCCGGCCGCGGCCGAACCCGCCCCGGCCCCGGACAAACCCCGGCCCCGCCGGAAGTGACAGGCAAAGTCCTACGGGACTTCGCGGTGACGTCTTCGCTCAGAATTCAATCCCGGACCGGGCGTCGAGGCCGGTGGTGAAATAGTGCTTGACCTCGCGCATTTCCGTGACCAGGTCGGCGAGTTCCAGAAGGTCCGGCGGCGCGCCGCGGCCGGTAAACACCAGTTCCGTCTGCGGCGGCCGGGTGCGGATCAGATCGGTCAGGGCGGACGCCGGCACCAGGCCGAAAAAAGCCGCGGGACAGGCTTCGTCGAGCACGACCAGGTCGAAGCGGCCGGAGGCCAGGGCGGCCTGCGCCGCGGCCAGGCCGCGCATCGCCTCGGCAGACTCCTCAGGCGGCGGGTTCTTCCCAACCCATTTGCCGGTGCCGAACCGTTCCAGGACGAGGCGGCTGCCGCCGACCCGCGCCAGCATCTCCAGCTCCGCGCTCGGCCGCGCCTTCAGCCACTGTCCGAAATACACACGGAACCCGGCGCCCAGGGCGCGCAGGGCCAGCCCGGCGGCGGCCGTGGTCTTGCCTTTGCCGGAGCCGGTGTAGACATGAACGCGGCCGCCGGACGCCGGCGTCTTTTCAGGAACCGCGGCCGTCGCCGACACGGCGGTCTTGCGCACGGGAATGACATGCAACGTTCCCGTGTCATCCCGAAGCATGCGGAGTTCGCATTGGAAGGCCCGGGCGATTTCGCCCCCCCCCATGACCGTTTCCGGCGGGCCATCAGCGGTCAGGCGGCCGTCATCCAGGAGCAGGAGGCGCGGACAACAGGCGGCGGTGAGGGTCCAATCATGGCTGATCATGAGAACGGTGACGCCGGTTTCGCGGTTGAGCCGGGTGACCAAGTCCAGAATATCGAGACGGTGGCGGAGGTCGAGGTGGGCGGTGGCCTCGTCCAGGAGCAGCAGGCGCGGTTCCTGGGCCAGGGCCATGGCCATGAGGGTGCGCTGCTTCTCGCCACCGCTGAGCGCGGAAAAGACCCGGTCGCGGAGGCGGAGCACGTCGGTCTCGGCCATGACCCGTTCGGCCACGGCGTAATCGGCGGAGCCGGGCGCCTGCCAGCGTTCCAGGACGGCGGTGCGCCCCATGAGCACCATTTCCTCGACCGTGAAAGGCATGGGGCTTTCCAGGCTCTGGGGAACCACGCCGACGAGCCGGGCGCGGTCACGAGCCGGCAGCTCCGCCTGGCTGCGGCCGAAAATCTCGGTCTGCCCGGCGGCGCAGGGCAGCAACCCCGCCAGGACACGGAACAGCGTGGTCTTGCCGGCGCCGTTCGGGCCGAGCACCCCGGCCATCTCGCCCGGCTGGAGTTCCAGGTCGACGCCGCGCAGCACCGGCCGCCCGGGATACCCGGCGGCAACCTGGCGAAGACGAATGGCGGGGGGCGGGGTCATGATTCAACCATCTCCAGGTCGCCGAGGTCGGCTTCCACGGAGACGGACTGGCCAAGCATTTCAAGATTGACCGTGACGCGGGTGCTTTTCAGCCGGCGCTCAACAATGCCGCGAACCCCGTGGAACGGCCCGGAGACAATGCGGACTTCGCGACCGGCAACCAGTTCCGGGGCGACCGTGACGGGCACAATCCGCGAGGCCAGTTCAAACACCCGCAATGAGCGCAACTCCTCCAGCAACCGGGCTTCCTGCAGCGCGTCCACGGGCAGGACCCGGACCACCCGGTGGCAGACATTCAGCAGTTCCCGATCCGAATGGCCGGCGAGTTGAACGAAAAGATAGCCGTGGAACATTGGCAACTGGAATTCGACGTTCCGGCGCTGGTAGCGGCGGACTTCGCGACGCAGCGGCAGGTAGTGCGGCAGGCCGAAGCGTTCGCAATGCTGGGCCGTGACCTTCTCGCAGCGCGGCCGGGCAAGCACGGCAGTCCACAACCGGTCCGGCCGGGAAAGCAGGACGTTCCCCAGGAGATCATCCGCGTCCAGCCCGGCGGGAGGAAGCGCGGCCGGCGCGGCGGCGGGTTCATTCACCGAGCACATCGGGGGCAATCCTGCGGACATAGGTTTCGCACAGGGCCAGGACTTCGGCGGCCGTGCTGCAATCCACGGCGCGGGCGATGAGTTCTTCGGCCTCGTGCATGCGGACGCTGCGAATAAGGCGTTTCATGCGCCCCAAGCTGGGAGAACTCATGCTCAATTCCTGGATGCCGGCGCCGAGCAGCAGCGGCGCCAGGAGCGGTTCACTGGCGACCTCGCCGCAGACGCTCACCCAGATGCCGTGGCGGAAAGCGGCGCTCTGAACGTCCCGCAGCATGCGGACAATGGCCGGATGCCCGGGCTGGTACAGGTAGGTGGTGGACGGGTTGGACCGGTCCGCGGCCAGGGAATACTGGATGAGATCGTTGGTGCCGATGCTGAAAAAATTCACCAAGGGCGCGAGCTTGTCGGCGATAAGGGCGGCAGCGGGCACCTCGATCATGATGCCGACGTCCATGTGGTGGTTATAGGGCACGCCGCGGGCGTCGAGTTCTTTCCGGGCCTGGTCCAAATAGCCCAGAGCCTCGCGCAGTTCCTCGACGGCGGCGATCATAGGGAACATGACGCGAATTTTACCGTGGGCGCTGGCCCGGAGGATGGCCCGGAGCTGGGTCAGGAAAAGATCAGGCCGTTTCAGGCAGAAACGGATGGCGCGAATGCCGAGGAAGGGATTGAGTTCACTGGGCAGGCTGAGATGGGAGAGAAACTTGTCGCCGCCAATGTCCAGGGTGCGGATAATGACCGACTGCGGATGGATTTCCTCGGCGACACGGCGGTAGGCCTCGTACTGAGTATCCTCGTCAGGCAGCACGGGGCGGTTGATGAAAAGATACTCGGTACGGAAAAGGCCGATGCCGACGCCGTGGGCGCGCTTGACCGTCATCACCTCGTCGGCCAGTTCGATGTTAGCGGCGAGCTGGACGCGGAAACCATCGATGGTTTCAGCCGGGAGCGAGGTTTCTGCGGCGACGCGCTGGAACCATTCCTCCTGAGCCCGGAGCCGGTCCTGATACTCGGAAAGCTCTTCCGGCGTGGGGCGGACGATGACCACGCCGCGGTAGCCATCCAGGATTACGGCGTCGCCGTTGCGTGCCCGGTCGATGAGTTCACAGGCGCCGACCACAGCAGGGACGCCGAGGGAACGGGCCATAATGGCGGTGTGGGAGGTACGGCTGCCGAGGCAGGTGGCGAAACCAATGACGTTGCGCCGGTGCATGGAAGCGGTGTCGGACGGGGAAAGATCATGGGCCAGGACGATGCGCGGTTCCTGGAGATGGGCCAGGTCGGCCTTGCTTTCGCCGCGGATGTTGCGGATGATGCGGTTGGAGACGTCGCGCAGGTCGGTCTGGCGTTCGCGGATATAGGCATCTTCGACCTGCTGCAGGCGCTGAGTATAGCGTCGCATGACATGAGAAAAGGCGAAATCGGCGTTGCAGGAGCGGGCGCGAATGAGCGCCTCGACCTCGGTGCGGATCGCGGCGTCGGCAACGATCATCAGGTGGGCGTCGAAGATGCCCGCGTCCCGCTCCCCGAGCACTTCGGTGACCCGGCGTTTGAGTTCCTCGATCTCGGCGAGGGACTGCACCAACGCCTGATGAAGGCGGTCGATCTCGGCGGCGACGGCGTCCGGCGGCAGTTTCTGCTCGGAGACCGTGGGCGTGTCGCACCCCACAACCAGCGCGGTGCCGATAGTGATGCCGGCGGAAACCCCCAGCCCCTGCACGGAAAATCCGGCCGAGGCCGGAGCCTCATTCTTCGCCAAATTTTCCGTTAAAAAGCTGCTCAAGGGCATTGATGGCCTCCGTCGCGTCATCCCCGCAGGCGGAAAGGGTCAGGATGGTACCCTGCCCGGCCGCCAGCATCAACAGGCCCAGGATACTCTTCCCGTCAATCACCTGTTTCCCTTTGATCACCTGGACGTCCGACCGGAAGCGGCAGGAAGTCTGAACCACCAGCGAAGCGGGGCGCGCGTGCATCCCCAGCTTGTTGGTGATCGTGATATCGCGGGTGATTGTCGGAGCTTTCGCCATGGGCTGCCGTTCCACCTGAATCCGCCCGCCGGGGCGGCCTTGCCTGGGAACCTGTCCGGGTTGGCGCGGCTCTTCACCTCGCATCGCCGGGGAAATTCGGATTATGAACCCGCACCAAGACTGCGTTTCTTCCGCAAACCGACCACCTGAAGCGGCCTGCCGCCGCACCATTTCGGGACACGTTTCCCGGCGGATGGCTACCATGGGATTCGCGTCATTAGCTCACGAATCGGAAGCGTTGTGTACTATGATCAAACCCGTCCGTTTTTCAACCGGATTACACGGATTACACTATGCCCTAGCCCGGACAAGCCGGAACCGGGCTGGTGGCACCAGGCGAACCTTATGTCCGGCTTGCCCGGGCTATTGGTATGTACATTTACGGGTAAATCGTACCGGAAAGCCGCAACTTTTCACTTAGAAGTTAAGGATTTTATGAATGCCGCGCCCGACATCCGCGATTATTCCGTCCTGATCCTGTACAACGAACCGGCCCTCGGCGCCGGCGAGAGCGAGGCCGGCGTGCTGGCCGAAGTCGCCGCCATCCGGGAAGCCTTGGCCGGCCGCGGCGCCCGGGCCCGCGCCACCGGCCTGCGCCGCCTGGAAGATCTGGCCCTGGTCCTGCGCGACGCCCCGGAACCGGTGGTCTTCAATCTGGTGGAAGGTTTTCCCGGCCGGCCCGAGGACGCCAATCTGGTCCCGGCCGTCTGCCTGGCGTTCGGCAAAGGCTGCACCGGCAATACCACAAACGGCCTGACCCTGGGACTGGACAAGGGCGCGGCCAAGGCCGTCCTGACCCAGGCCGGCGTCCCCTGCCCCGGCGGCGTCATCATCGCCCCCGGCGAGCCACTGTCCGCCGGACGCCTGCCCGCCGGACGGGTCATCGTCAAACCCCTGGGCACCGATGCCAGCGAGGGGATTGAAGAGGACGGAGTCATGGACGCCGCCGAGACGGCGCGCCTCGAAGCCGCCGTGCGCCGCCTTCATGCACAGTTCGGCCAGCCCGTGCTCGTCGAACCGTTCGTTGGTGAACGCGAACTCAATGTCTCCGTCATTCAGGACGGCGGCGAACTCCGCGTCCTGCCCATCGCGGAAATCGACTTCTCCGCCTTTGCCGCGGGCAAACCCCGCATCGTCGGCTATGCCGCCAAATGGCTTCCCGACAGTTTTGAGTTCAACCACACTCCCCGCGTTATTCCCGCGCCGCTGCCGGAACCGGTGGCCGAACGGATCCGTGACTGCGCCCGCCGCGCCTGGCACGCCTGCGGCATGCAGGACTACGGCCGGGTCGATTTCCGTCTCACCAACGCCGGTGAACCTTTTATCCTGGAAGTCAATCCGAACCCGGATATCGCCCCCGACGCCGGCTTTGCCGCCGCCCTGACTGCCGCCGGCATCCCGTTTGCCGCCTTTGTGGAGCGCATGGTCCTCAACGCCGCCCTCCGCCTCCAGCACCGCATCCTCCCCGTCCTGTCTTCCCCACAGGCCACAGGCCACAGACCACAGACATCCTCCCCCCGCCCCCCGGCTCCCCCCGTCACCATCCGCCGCACGGAAGCCGCGGACCGGAACGCCATCATGGAACTCGTCCGGGCCACCAATTTTTTCCGTGAAGACGAACACCCCATCGCTCAGGAAGTCCTGGACGAGTCCGTAGCCAAGGGTGCCGAAGGGCACTACCAGTCCTTCACCGCGCTGATCGGCGACCAGGTCGCGGGCTGGGTCTGCCACGGGCCCATCGCCTGCACCCTCGGCTCCTTCGATGTCTACTGGCTCGCCGTCCATCCTGCCACTCAGGGCAGCGGGGTCGGCCGCAAGCTCATGGATTTTGCCGAAACCGACATCCGCCGGCAGGGCGGCCGCCTGGTCGTGGTCGAAACCGCCGGCAAAGCCGTCTACGACAGCACCCGCGCCTTCTACCAGCGCATCGGCTACCACGAAGCCGCGCGCCTCCCCGAATTCTACGCCCCCGGCGACGATAAGATCATCTACCTCAAGCGGGTCTGATCCGGGGCCGCCCTTCACCATTCGACGGCTCTCGAGGGCCATCGAGAGCTCCCGATGGCTCTCGACAACCCTCGGCGGCCCCCGTCCCCCCTCCCGAAAACGGCGGCCTCGTTGGCACGGCCCGTTCATCCCCACATATTATCCCCATCTCCGGCTGATGCCGGACGAGGAGACACTCCCATGCGCCATACCATTTCCGTCCTGGTCGAAAACAAGTTCGGCGTGCTGGCGCGCATCGCCGGCCTGTTCAGCGGCCGCGGCTACAACATCGAGAGCCTCACGGTCGGGCCGACCCACGACCAGACCATGTCCAAGATGACTATCGTCACCAGCGGCGATGACAATATCCTAGAACAGATTGAGAAACAGCTGAACAAGCTGGTGGACGTGCTCCAGGTCACCGACCTTACCGGCAGTGGCTTTGCCGCCCGCGAACTGATGCTGATCAAGGTCAAGGCGGCCCCCGGCAAACGCGGCGAGATCATCCAGATCGCCGGCGTGTTCAAGGCCAACGTGATCCACATGCACCAGAACTCCCTGATCCTGGAATTCACCGGGCGTTCGGAAAAAATCGACGCCTTCATCCAGCTCATGGAACCCTACGGCATCATTGAACTGGCCCGGACCGGCCGGGTCGCCCTGGCCCGTTCCGGCGAGCCCACCGAAAAGCTCGCGGCCCGCTCCGCCGCCGCCCCGACCGAAGACGAAGACACCACCCCGGCGTGAGAAGAGCAATCGAGGGCTCTCGACGGCTCTCGATAGCTATCGAGGGCTCTCGACGGTTGGCTGAAGGGCCGCCGCACCGGCGCGCCGCCGGTGGAACTTGGCGCGAAGAGTTTCGACCCAGACATAGAAGACCGGGGTGATGTAGAGGGTCAGGAACTGGGAGAACATCAACCCGCCGGTAACGGCTAGGCCAAGGGGCCGCCGGGACTCGGCGCCCGCGCCCAACCCCAGGGCGATGGGGATGCCGGCCATCAGCGCCGCCATGGTCGTCATCATGATCGGGCGGAAGCGGACGACGCAGGCGGCCACGATCGCGTCCTCCGGCGTCAGGTGACGTTCACGCTGGGCCGTGATGGCGAAGTCGATCATCATAATGCCGTTCTTCTTGACGATGCCGACAAGCATGATGATGCCGACAAAGGCGTAGACCGACAGTTCGGTGTTGAAGATCAGCAGCGTCGCCAGGGCACCCGCGCCGGCAAAGGGGAGCGCCGTGAGAATCGTGATCGGATGGATGAAGTCCTCGTAAAGTACGCCCAGCACCATGTAGATGATGACCACGGTGATGGCCAGTAGCAGCCCCATTCCGGCAAAGGACCGCTTGAACTCCTGAGCCGTGCCCTGGAAGACGGCGGAGATGCCGGCGGGCAGGGGCGAGGTCTGGCCCAGGCTGGTGATGGCGTCCACCGCCTGGCCGATGGCCACGCCCGGCCTGAGATTGAAGGAGAGCGTGACCGAGGGGAACTGGCCGGAGTGGTTGATGGAAAGCGGGCCGGTGGCCTCCTCGGTCTTCACCAGTTCCCGGAGCGGCAGCAGACGTCCGGTCAGAGAGCGGACGTAGAGGCGGTCGAGCGCACCGCCATCGGTCTGGAATTTCGGTCGCACGCCGAACAGCACCTTGTACTGAGCCTCGGGAGCGTAGATGGTCGAGATCTGACGCGGGCCGTAGGCGCTGTACAGGGCGCTCTCGATGGTTTCGGGGGAGACCTGAAGCGTGGCGGCGCGGTCGCGGTCAATGCTGACGTTCACCTGCGGATTGGCGATCTGCAGGTCGGTCGTGACGTCCTGCAGTTCCGGCAGTGCGGACAGGCGCTCCAGAAGCTCCCCGGAATAGTCGTACAAGCCCTGCAGATTCGGCCCCTGCAGGGTGTACTGGTACTGCCCCTTGGAGACGCGCGGCCCGATCTGCACCGGCTGGGTGCCGCGGAAAAAGACACGCATGCCGGGAACGGCCTTGCCCACGGAGCGGCGCAAGTCCTGAATCACCTCGTCGGCCGACTGGCTGCGTTCTGAGCGTGGTTTCAACTTGATGAACAGGCGGCCCGTGTTGCCGCCGGCGCTGCCGCTGCCGGCGCGCGACATGAAGCTTTCGATGGCCGGATGCTTGAGGACCACATCCGCGACCGCCTGCTGCTGCGCCACCAGCGCGGAGAAGGAAATTCCCTGCACGGCTTCCGTGGACGCGTCGATCCGCCCCTGGTCCTCATTGGGGATGAACCCCTTGGGCGAGATCATGAACAGCCAGACGGTCAGCCCCATCACGCTCAGGGAAGCGAGGAGAAACCAGCCCTTGCGGCCGATAGTCCAGCGCAGGGTGCGCCCGTAGAACCGCTGCATCACGCCGCGGGGCTCGGCATGTTCGTCGGCGGCGGCGCCCAGGGCGTGGGGACGCAGAAAGCGGCTGCACAGCATCGGCGTCAGCGTCAGCGAAATCACGCCGGAAACCAGCACCGCCACGCCGATGGTGACGGCAAACTCGCGGAAGAGCCGGCCGATGATCCCGCCCATGAACAGCACGGGGATGAACACCGCCGCCAGGGAAATCGTCATGGAGAGAATGGTGAAGGCGATCTCCCGGGAACCGTCGTACGCCGCCTGCAAGATGCCCTTGCCCATCTCATTGTGCCGGTAGATGTTCTCCAGCATGACGATGGCGTCGTCGACGACAAAGCCGATGGCCAGGGTCAGGGCCATGAGCGAAAGATTGTCCAGGCTGTAATCCAGCAGATACATAACGGCAAAGGTGCCGACAAGCGCGAGCGGCAACGTCACGCTGGGAATGACCGTGGCCCGGACATTGCGCAGGAACAGGAAGATAACCAAGACCACCAGGCCAAGAGTCAAAGCCATGGTGAGTTTGACGTCCCGGACCGACTCCTCCACGGGCATGGAACGGTCATAGAGGATTTCCAGGGAGACGGCGGCCGGAAGCTGGTCGCGGAACTTCGGCAGGAGCGTTTTCACGGCGTTGGCCACCTCCACGGTGTTGGTGCCGGGCTGACGCTGCACGGCCAGGATGATCGCCCGCCGCGGCCCGTCGACGGGGGTGCAGAACCAGGCCGCCGACTTGTCGCTCTCCACGCTGTCAAGCACTTCCGCCACATCGCCGAGACGAACCGGCGCACCGTTGCGCATGGCGATCACGATGGGCTTGTAGGCTTCGGCCCGCAGGAGCTGGCCGGACGCCTGGATGGTCCAGGCATGGTGGCTGCCGTCCAGCAACCCCGTCGGCAGATTGACGTTGGCGGACTTGATGGCCGCCTGCACCTCGTCAATGCCGATGCCGCGGTTCGCCAGTTCCACGGGATCGACCTGGATGCGCACGGCATATTTCTGGGAACCATAGACCTGAACCTGGGCCACGCCGTTGACCATGGAGATGCGCTGGCCGATCAGGTTTTGTCCGAAATCGTCCAGGGCGGAAAGCGGCAGGGTCGGACTGGTCATGGCCAGGTAGAGAATCGGTTCCATGGCCGGGTTGACCTTGGAATAGCTCGGCGGACTGGGCATGTCGGCCGGAAGCTGGCGCAGGGTTTGGGCGATGGCGGCCTGGACGTCCTGCGCGGCGGCATCCACGTCACGTTCCAGGCTGAACTGCAAGGTGATGGAGGTGCTGCCGAGCTGGCTGCTGGAGGACATGGAATCCACGCCGGAGATGGTGGAGAACTGCTTCTCCAGGGGCGTGGCCACGGCGGAGGCCATGGTTTCCGGGCTGGCGCCGGGCAGGCCGGCGCTGACCTGGATGGTTGGCATGTCCACGTTCGGCAGGTCGCTGACCGGCAGTTTGGGATAGGCCAGCAGACCGAACAGGAGGATGGCCAGGGTGAACAGGGTGGTCAGCACCGGCCGGCGAATAAAGAGGGCGCTGAGGTTCATTCTTTCCCCTTGAGCAGCGTCACCTTGGCGCCGGGCAAAAGGCGGATCTGGCCGTCCGTCACCACAAGTTCGCCGGCCTGCACACCGTCCGCGATCACGACCCGGTCGCCGGCGGCGCGGGCGACGGTGACCGGCCGGAGTTCGACGGCGAGTTCGGCCACGATCACCACCGGTTTCCCCGCGTTCTTGTCCGTCCCGGGATGCACGGCCGCTTCCGGAACCAGCAGGTACGGCTTTTGGCGGGGCGGCTTGAACCAGGCCAAAAGCCGGCTGAACCAGCCGGTCCCGGGCTTCTCGGGCGGCCGGGAGACCACGCCGGCTTCCTTGCCGCCCACCATCACCGTCGCCCCGGCATACAGCCCCTCCTCCACCGTCACCAGACCGTCGAACGTCTTTCCGGTCAGGACAACACGCGGCTCCAGAACACGCTGGGCTTTCACCACATACACATACGTTCCCTTCTGCCCGTTCTGCACCGCCGCGCCGGGGATGGACAGCGCCTGCGCATCCTCCCGCAGCGTCAGGACCACGGAGACAAACTGCCCCGGCCAAAGGACTTCGGTGGCGTTGGGAAAAACCGCCTTGAGCTTGATCGTCCCGGTGTCTGCCTCCACCGTATTGTCGACAAAATCCAGGACGCCCCGGTCCAGCGACGCGCCCTGATCCCGCAGCGCGACCTCCACCGCCAACGAATGTTTCGCCATCTCGGCCCGGACTTCCGGAAGGCCGGTCTGCGGAACGGCAAACGCGACATGCACGGGCTTGGTCTGCGCCAGGGTTGTCAGCACGGTTTCGTTGATTTTGACCACGCCGCCGCGGCGGACCTTGAGTTCGCCGATGCGGCCGGCAAAGGGCGCGCGGATGTCGCAGTATTCAAGATTGAGCCGGGCCTGGTCAAGCTGGGCGCTATCGGCGGCCACGGCGGCATCCAGGGCATCGGCCAGGGCGCGGGCGCTCTTCATGTCGTCCTCGCTGCCGACGCCGGTCTGGAAAAGACGGTCGGCCTTCTCGGCACGCCGCCGGGCATCGGCCGACAGAATCCGGTTCCGCGCCAGGGACGCCTCACTCTGGCGAGCGACGGCGGCATAGGGCCGGGCGTCAATGCGGAACAGCATATCGTCCTTTTTCACCGTCTGTCCCGGCTGGACGCATTCCTCGGCGAGCAGTCCGGCCACCTGCGGCTTGAGGTCGACGGCGGCGTCGGCTTCGACCGTGCCGAAGGTTCGCACCTGCAACGGCACCGCGCCGGCGGCCACCGCCACCGCTCGCACCGGCACCAACGCGCCGCCGCCGGTCGCCGGAACTCCGTTCCCGGAGCCGCAGCCCGAGACCCAAACCGCCGCCATCCCGGCGGCCAGCATCATTCCCGCGCCAAAAGTGAAACGCATAACCTTCTTGTCCTTGAAAAGATCCGGCTCTGATCGCACCATCCCGCCTTATTCTTCATCGGAACCACGCGGCGGAGGTTTGAAAGCATGCCACCGAGTGAGACAAAAGCAAACGCCCGGAGTTCCCCACCGGCGGCGCACACCGAATCTCGACGGCCCTCGGCGGCTCTCGAGTGCCCTCGGTATCCGCCGCCCAAGAACCCAGCGTTCCCGGGCAATCACCCGGCCACAGGCGCCATCACGGTGATGTTCTCGTTGACGTGGAACGTGGCGGTCTCGGCCACACCTGGATCCAGAATGGGAATCAGTTCCACGGGGTACGAGGAGTTGATGGTGACGGAAAGTTCCTTGCCGCTGCGATTGTTCCACTGGACTTGGATGCGGCCCTGCGGGGTGGAAACCTCGGCCTTGGTCCAGTCCGCGCCCTTAAGTAGCGGGTTGAAATAGATGGACTTGAACCCGGGAGTGGCCGGACGGATGCCGGCGAGCTCGGTGAGGAAGAACAGGTTCGGGGAAACACCGTAGCCATGACAGAGGCTGCCGGACTTGGGCGGCCCGTCCTGGTGCAGTCGCGGCGAGAAGAACTCCCACCAGGTGACCGCGCCGCGGTGCAGCATCTCGCCCCAGTACCAGCGGATCAGATCCAGCCCCCATTTGCGGTACCCGAGCGTGAGCGCGGTTTCGAGAATGAAATACTTGAAGTACGGGTTTTCCGCCGCGTCCGCCGGACCGTGCAGGAAGGGCGGCGTCTGGGTGAAGATCCGGTTGAACACGGTCTCCAGCTCATCGTTCCGGGCCAGGCCACCGTACAGGGCCAGAACGCTGGTCTGCCAAGAGCAAACCTCGCTGCGCCGGCCGTCCACCACGCAGTCGGCGAACAATCCCTTGACGGGGTCAAATGCGGTTTCCCGCAGGCGGGCCGAGAGCCGGGCCGCGCCGTTGCGCCAGATGGCGGAGAGTTCCGTGCGCCCCGCTTCCTGGGCGAGCCAGGCGGCGCTCCAGAGCGCCCGGCAGTACAATGCGTTCAGCCCTGTGACCGCGCCGCGGCGATCCAGATTGCCGTGGTCGAGGAAGCACGGGGCGCTGCAACGTCGGTCCAGGTCGGTCAGCAGTTCGGTGGTGTCATCGGCCACGAACGCATAGTAGTTCATCAGCCGTTCCAGGGCCGGCATCATTCTCTGCAACAACTCGCCGTACCCGGAATACATGTGGAACCGGTGCAGCCAGATCGGCCAGAGCAGCGCGTAATCGGGGATGTTGACGTAATTGTCGCTGGGGCAGACGGCGGACATCTCGCCGGTCTCAAACTGGCCGTCGGCAAAATCCTGGATCGCCTTGGCCGCCACCCCGTAGTTGCCGTGAACCAGACAGGCGGTCAGCGACTGAATCATGGCGTCGGGGATGTACTGCGCCGTCTCCTTGGTCGGACTGTCGAGGAAGTAGTCCTGCATGGTCACATCCAGCGTGCGACAGCCGGTTTCCCAAATCCGGTTCACCGTCTCATCCGAACATTCAAAGGAACTGACATCCTCGGAGGTGAAGAGCCGGTGCCCGCAGGTGATATTGGAAATCTTAACCGAACCCTTGGCGGAACGGACGACGAGCATGGCGTACCGCATGCCGCGGGCGGCGAAACCCATCCAATCCAGCGGGGCTTCCCCCAGGACCACGGCGTCGGCGTTCTGCCGGCCTTCGTGACACGGAATAACCCGGCCGTGCTCCAGCCGTTCGCCGAAAAGTACGTCGACACAGGCACCGGACTCGCCCGCCAGGCGCATGGCGGGAACGCCGTAGAGGATCTGTCCCCAGTCAATGACCGCGTACTGCCCTTCCATGAGCGTCAGCACCTCGGGTACGCACTGAGCGTCCTCGGAGGCAACGGCGAACTGCCAGGCCAGCAGATGCACCGCCTCGTCCACCGGCGGATGCAGCGTGGGATGATAATGATCCTGAATCAGCCCGTCCAGGTCCAGGCTGCCGGTGATGTTGGTGAGCGGGGCGCGCAACGGCCCGGCCAGACTCCATCCGGGAGGCGCGTTCTCGTCCGGCTCCCGCAACAGATTCCATTTGTACAGGGGCAGTTCCGGCGCCATCAGAGTGAAGCCGGGTGAGTCTTCTTCCACCTGTTGACAGACGACCAGCCAGTTCCAGCCTGGAGACAGGTGCATGACCCCGTCCGGCGAGGTGCTTTTCCCCTGCTTGCTGCAGAGAAAACCGGCCAGGTCAATGTCAATCCCCGGCGGCAGCGACACCATCCCCTGTTCCTTCACCACCGTGCCGTTGCACAGAAATTTGTAGGGCAGGTCGGAAAACAGGGAGAACGGCACGTCCATCGCCGCCGCCGAGTGGATGTAGGTCTGCGCGGCGTACACGCCGCCGCCGGATTTTTCCACCAGCCCCTGGAAACAGACATGGGTCTGCGGCGCTACCGGATGGCAACTGCCGCGGCTGCAGATTGTCTTGGCCGGAGTCCAGACAGAGTCGAACCCGCTGCCGTCCAGCGGCACCAGCTCGAACGCCGCGCTCCGGACCGGCTCGGTCACGTCGGGATGACGCCAGTTGACGGTGTTGAACCCGGTATTGGTCCAGCCCGCGGGATACATCGCGGCGTCGAATTTCTCGGAAAAGCCGGCGGACACACTCCGGCGCGGCCGATTTCCCGCATAACAGACTCCCGGCGTCATCTGCCAGGAATTATTGGACCAAACCAGCGGCTTGCCGTCGGCATTGAACTGGGCCAGCAATCCGCCCGCCTGACGGCGCGCGGCGAAACGTCCGGCCTGGGTGTTGTGGGCGAGCACGGCGATCACGTTCATCCCACCTTGCAGCAGGTGGGTGACATCATACCGGCAGAGATAGGCGCGCCCCTTCTGCGGATGCGGCGGCGGCCCGAAGGAAACGTGGCGGCCGTTGACGAAAAGATGGAACGCCGTGCGCACCGTGATCCACAGCTCGCCGAGCGCCGGCGGTTCCTCCAGGGCGAACTCACGCCGGAAGAACCAGTAGGCCTCCTGCCGGGGCCGCTTATCCACACCCCAGATCCATTCGGCCTTCAAATCGAAATCGGCGGGCATCGCATTCTGTCTCATGGCGGCTCTCCCAAAACCCATCCGGCCATTCACCCCGGCCGGTACGCTTGTCGGCATCGAACGGACCCGTCATCGAAGCCTCGGGGTCCGCCATCCACACCATAACCGCACAAGCCGGGTTGCACAAATGCCGGGCGCCAGCCCGCCGTAATGCCTCAGTTACGGGAGGGATTTTTGCCGCAGATTTTTTTTGCGTTTTATCTTGTATTTTATATTGGATACAATATATTTCATTTTTATGAAGACATACACACCGAAGCAAGAGTTTCTCAAACAGGTCCGGCGG
>CAITSE010000026.1 GCA_903894975.1 uncultured Lentisphaerota bacterium | reverse complement strand
TTTTTCCTTAAGTTGACGCGCATGCCCTTCGGGGGCTGAAAATCTTTATCTATTTCATGACCGGGGGCTTACGCCCCCGGCTACGCACTGCCGCCCCGCCGGGGCTTCCGGGGGGGGGGCGGCGATTTCGGTTTCCCTTGTGCGATTGGATCGAAAATGGTTTTCGGAATCAAGTTAGCGCTTATGGGGCGTTGCCCCTGCCTATTACCCCGGGGGCCCGATGGGACCGAGACCGCGGACACGCCGGCTTCACACCCAGAGCGGGGGCAGGGGGGTTTCCTGGCGTGCCACGGCCAGGGTCAGGTCCGCGGCGCGGCCGAGTCCGGTCAGGCAGGTCCGGAGCACGGATTCGGCCAGATCGTAGCGGTTGCAATCCCGGCTGGCGTGGGCCAGGACCAGGTGCCGCGTCCGGGCATGCAGCACCTGCTGTACCAGCTTGGCGCAGTCGTCGTTGCTGAGATGGCCGTTGCGGCCGCGGATCCGCTGCTTCAGCGCGAGCGGGCGGTCGGAGTTCCACAGCATGTCGGGGTCATGGTTGCTCTCGACCATCAGGAGGTCGCACTCCCGCAGGTGATGTTGGACCAGGGGGTTGGCGTGGCCGAGATCGGTGGCGATGCCGATTTTGCGCCCGCCCCAGTGGATGGCAAAAGCCATGGGGTCGGCGGCGTCATGGGGGATGCTGAAGGGTTCGATGGTGAAGCCGCCGATGCTGAACGCGGTGCCGGCGGTGAAAAGCTGGAGGCCGGCTTCGGGCGCCTGGCCCTTGTCCCGCAGCACGGCGGCGGTGGGGCGGTTCACGTACACCGGCAGTTTCAGGGCATTGGCCAGCACGCGCAGGGCGCCGACATGGTCGAGGTGCTCGTGGGTGATAATGATCGCCCGCAAGGATGCTTCCGGAATTCCTGCCGCCAACAGTCTGCGCCGCAGCTCTTTGGCGCTGAATCCGGCGTCCACCAGCAGCGCGCCTTCGGCGGTGTGCAGGACGATGGCGTTGCCGGCGCTGCCGCTGCCGAGCACCGTCACACCCAACACGGCTCCTGCGGGTGATGCGAGCGGTCCGAGAATCATGGAAAGGAAACATATCTGGGATCGCAGGGACTGCCAGCCCCCGGCCGAGGCGGTGGGCGGAATTCGCTCGCCCCCCGCGCCCCCCCGGCGGCGTCCTGCAGATTCGATTCGACGTTGGACGTTCGATGTTGAATGTTCAACGTTCGCCTTTTCCCATTTCGGGGGGCGGGTGTCCCACCCGGCACCATGGGCCGGCGGGCTTCCAGCCCGGCGAAACGGATTGAGGGACGGAGGGACAAGAGAGGGACACCAGGGACTCAAGGGACGCCAGGGACGGGGCACGGCCGGAGACCCGGAGCCGGAGGGAATCATCCCTTGTCCCTGGCGTCCCTTGAGTCCCTGGTGTCCCTCGTCTCTGTCACTTTGTCCCTTGCCTTATGAAACCGCCCCGCCCCGGAACCCGTCTTGTTTTTCCCCGCCCCGCCGGAGCGCGTTAGCGTAAGGGGGCACGCCGCGGAAGAACAGCCCCCACTGAAGTGGGAACTCCCAACGTAATCCGGGCCGTCCGAGTTCGGAGTTCCGCCTTCAGGCGGTCCGGTTTCGCGCTCTGTCGCATTCTCATAACCTCGCGAAAAATCTACATTGCCGCGCATGCCGCCGGGGGCTTGCCAAGGTCCGGGGCAGGGCCGGCGCGCGGGAACACGGGCGGCACGCCCGTGCCTACAAGTTCCCTGGCGGTGTATGGTGTGGCACCATGAAGATCGGCTATCCCTGCCAAAACCGGACTTTGGCCCCCGCGGTTTCCACCTCGCGCACGTTCCGGCTCGCCTCCTGGAGCCCGGTGCGGTTTCGTGAAACCGTGGCGCAAAATCTGGAGGGACTCCGCCAAATCCTGGAATGGAATGTCACGCAGGGGATCGGTTTTTTCCGGATCAGTTCGGACATCATCCCCTTTGCCTCGCATCCGGTCTGCAATGTGTGTTGGTGGGAGGAGTTCCGGGAGGAGTTCGCCGCGGCCGGCCGAATTGTACGCGAGGCCGGACTGCGCATCACGATGCATCCGGACCAGTTTGCCCTGATCAATTCGCCGCACCCGGAAATTGTCGAACGCAGCATTGCCGAACTGCTTTATCATGCCCGGATTCTGGACGCCATGGAACTGGACGGCGCCGCCCGCATCCAGATTCATGTCGGCGGCGTCTACGGCGACCGTGCGGCGGCCCTGCGCCGTTTTGAGGCGAACTGGCGCCGGCTGCCGGAACCCGCGCGCCGCCGGCTGACGGTGGAGAACGACGACCGCCTGTATCCGGTCGCTGACTGCCTGCTCCTGCATCAGGCCCTGGGCGTGCCGGTGCTTCTGGATTTTTTTCATCATCAGCTTCTGAACCGCGGTGAAGCGGAAGCCGCGGCACTCGCTGCCGCCGCCGGCACCTGGGATGCCGCCGCGAGCGGGCTGCCCCTTACCGATTACAGCACCCAGAAGCCGGGCGGCCGGACGGGGGCGCATGCTGAAACCCTGGATGCCGCCGATTTCGCCGATTTTCTCCGGCGCACCCGGCCGGTCGACTTCGATATCATGCTTGAAATCAAGGATAAAGAGATCAGCGCCCGTCGCGCTATCGACCTGGCCGCCGGCGATCCGCGCCTGGTCAGGTTCCGTTGGGACGGAAGAACGGAAGAACGGAACAACGGAAGGTCCGAGATCGGGACGGGGTAACCCGTCGCGGTAAGCGGGTGCCGGATTTTCTCAGGGGCCGGGGGCGGGCGGGTTCTGCCGTCCGGGCGCCGGGACGGCCTGGGTCTGTGGTGCGGCCTGCGGCAGGTGTTTACCCGTGCGGAAGACCTGGATGAACTTGAATAGAATCAGGCACAGCAGGAGCAGTAGGTAGGCGCGCAGGAAATAGAGCGCGGCCTTCACCATCGGGGTCATTTTGATGCGGGGCATAGGTCACCTCAGTCATAACCATAAACATCTGAATCGATTTCACGTAGTTAGCCCAATCTATTTTTGAACAGAAGCTCGCAAAGATCACAAAGGGGTTTTCCATCTAACCCATTGCGAATCTTTTGCGGCCTTCTGTTCAAAAAAGGGCTGTTAGAGTTGTGACCTTCTGTGAAAGCTGTTCATGAATCGGTCAGCTTTGGCTTTGCAGGAGCCTGGCGGCTGGGCCTTTCATGACATCGTGATAATGGACGACGCCGAGCAGGACGTCGCGGGCGTCCACCACCGGCGCCATGCGGTAATGGTATTTGATGAAGAGTTCCGTCAGTTCTTCGCGGAGCATGCCGGCCGTGACGGTGACCACCGGGGCGGCCATGATGTCGCCGAGGCTGGCGTGGTCGTCGGCCAGGACCAGGTCCCGCAGGTCGACGACGCCGGCCAGGGCGTTTTCCGGGCCGGCCGTGATATAGACGTAGGAAACGGCGACGTGGTCGACCTTGGCCGAACGGATGCGCCGGAGCGCCTCGCCGACCGTGGTTTCCCGGGGCATGGCCAGGAATTCGCCGTCCATGACCGCGGCGGCGGAGATGTCGTCCGCGGAAAGGAGGGTTTTGACCCGCGCGGCCTTGTCTTTGGGCAGCAGGGCCAGCAGTTCCGAACTGTCTTCATGGGGCAGCACGGAAAGCAGGTCGACGACCTGCGGCAGGGACATTTCGGAGAGAATGTTCTGGGCCCGTTCCTTGCGCAGGGAGGCGACAATCTGGCGCTGCGCGCGCGGTTCCGCTTCAATCAGCGTTTCCGCGGCCTTTTCGGAGTCGAGCGCGGAGAACACGGCCTGCTGTTCCTTGCCGGAGAGTTCCTCCAGGGCGTCGGCCAGGTCTTCGCTCGGCAGTTCCTTGATCTGGCTGCGGGTGATCGAAAGCGTCACGGCGTCGGTCTTGACCGCATCTTCGACCGACAGCGGTTGGACGTATTTCCAGGAAATGAACTGGTCGGTCTTAACGACCAGCCGGCGCAGGCCCCATTTCCGCCAGAACCCGTTGAACGACACGTCGACGTGAACCAGCAGCATACGGCCGCGCGATTCCAGCAGGTGCACGTCGTTGACGACCTCGGTGCGGCGCCCATCCATGTCGAAGATGGTCTTGCCCATGAGATGATCCTGGAGCAGGATCCACCCGGGCTGGTCGACGAAGGGCGGGTATTGCGGGCTGCCCTCTGGCGGCGGCTGGACGAAGATTGCGTCCTCGTCGATCTTGACAACCTTGTCCCAGGGGATGAATTCGGTCGGCTTGCCCCAGCCGTGGAACAGGTAAATGCCGATGGCCTCGGGATAGGGCTCGGCTTGGCGGAAGACCAGGTCGGTGAGCGGGCCGAGCCGGCGGGTGACGGCGCCGGCGCAGACCGGGAGCTTGACCAGCTCGGAGAAGAAGCGCATGCGGAAGTCTTTGCCTTCCATGCGCGGATCAAACAACTTGAGATTGGGCGCGCCGTTCATTGATCACCCCCTGTCAACCGCCGCCGA
This sequence comes from uncultured Lentisphaerota bacterium, assembly GCA_903894975.1. Lineage (GTDB taxonomy): Bacteria > Verrucomicrobiota > Lentisphaeria > Oligosphaerales > CAITYL01 > CAITSE01. The sequence continues at coordinate 1,679 of CAITSE010000026.1, read as the reverse complement.
AGAGGCCGGGGAACATGACGGAAATGCCATACACCGAGGAAACCAGCATGACAAAGGCGGCGATCGACCAGTTGGCCACGTTCTGCCAGCGGGTGTTGACGTGCTCGCCCATGATTTCTTTGTCATTGAGAATGAGGATCAGGAAAAAGAGGGCCGCGGGCAGCAGGGTCACGGCCACGACCTGGACGAAGATGGTGATGACGTTCTGCAGCGCCTCGGAAGAGACCAGCGAAACCACACCGGCGGAGGCGAGCATGAACACGTAGAACACATAGAACCAGGGCGCCTCGCGCACACTTTTATTGAGGGAGTGCGCCCAGCCGAACACCTCACCCATGGCCCAGCTCGTGGAAAGCGAGATGCAGAGTGCGCCCAGCAGGCCGGCGTCGAACAGGCCGACGGCAAACAGCAGCTTGGCCCAATGCCCCCAGTGGCCGGACATGACCTCCGGCATTCTTTCCGCGGCCTCCTTGGCGGACTCGACGTTGATGGCGCCGCCGGGATGGTAATGGAAGACGGCGGCGGTGGCGATGATGATGAAGGCGGCCACGAGACAGGTCAGGAGCGAGCCGGCCAGGGTGTCGAGCTTGCCCATTTTCACGTCACGGATGTCCATCCCCTTGTCGACCACGGCGCTCTGCTGGAAAAAGATCTGCCAGGGGGTGATAGTGGTGCCGATGTTGGCCATGATCAGGGTGATCAGGATGGCCGGGGTGAGGGCGCCGCCGAAGTGGAACTGGGGATGGACCAGGCCGGCGCCGACCGCCGACCAGCCGTCCTTCACATTGCCAGTCTGCATGGCCCAGATCGCCGCCGGGATGTAGACCAGGTTGAAGAGGCAGAAAAAGAGGGTGATCTTCTCAAAGGTCCAATACTTGCCCGAAACCACGATGGTGAACATCAGGGCCGTCACCCCGGCAAAGGTGACCCAGGGCGGGATGTTGAAGATGCTCATGGCCTGGGTCATGCCGATGTATTCGGTGACCAGGGTCAGCCAGTTGATCACCACCAGGTCGAAAATCGAAAACCAGCCCCAGAACTTGCCGAACCCGTCGAAGATGGCCTCGGCATGGCCGCGCTTGGTGACGGCCCCGAGCCGCACGGTCATTTCCTGGATGTAATAGGCCATCGGCACCAGGATCACCATGGCCCACAGCATGTTGAACCCGGTCTTGGCGCCGGTCTGGGCGTAAGTGGAGATGCCGCCGGCGTCATTGTCGGCGATCATGGTGATGATGCCGGGCCCCAGCACCGCCAGCATCAGCATCAGGCGCCGCGGCAGCCGGTCCAGCCAGTGAAAGCTCTTGTTGACCCAGTACATGGAGGGAAGGTCCTCGCACGCCAGCCTGGAAAGCCAAATCAGGAAGAATACGGGGGTGGGGGTGGGCCGGATCGGCGTCGGTTCAGGAATAGATATGGTTCGATCCGGTTCGCTTAACCTTAAAAATACAGCAAACGCCGTTGTTGTCAATTTTTGACATGGTTTTTCTTGTTTTTATTCCTAGTAGGGGTCAATACCCCGACCCTCGGGTCGCTTAACGTTTTCGGTTAGGTTTGTGCGATGTCCGGTTGTCGTCCGTCGAGGCGGCCCGCGAACCTTCTCAGCGATGATCGCGACGGCTGGTTGAACAAGGCTTTCAGCCTTGACGGGTTTTGTTGCCTTTACCTGGGGCGTTGCC
>CAITSE010000025.1 GCA_903894975.1 uncultured Lentisphaerota bacterium | reverse complement strand
TTCTGTTCAAAAACGGATTTCCTCTTATGCCTGACCTGACCCAGCTTTCGTTTGCCCAGGCCGCCGCCGCGCTGGCGGCGGGGACCGCCTCCTCCCGGTCGCTCGCCGATGCGCTATTCGCCCGCATCGACGCCGTCGAACCGCGGGTGAAGGCCTACCTGAGCCTGGACCGGACCGCGGTTCTGGCCGACTCCGAAGCGGCGGACGCCCGCCGCGCCGCCGGCCAGGCCCGCGGCCCCTACGACGGTGTGCCGCTGGCCATCAAGGACAACCTCAACGTCACCGGCCAGCCCTGCACCTGCGCCTCCAAGATCCTGGCCGGCTACACCGCCGGCTATGACGCCACGGTCATCGCCAAGCTCCGCGCCGCCGGCGTCATCCCCTGCGGCCGCACCAACCTCGACGAATTCGCCATGGGCTCCTCCACGGAAAACAGCGGCTACGGCCCCACCGCCAATCCCTGGGATCTGGAACGCGTCCCCGGCGGCTCTAGCGGCGGCTCCGCCGCGGCCGTGGCCGCCGGCGAGGCCTTCGCCGCCCTCGGCTCCGACACCGGCGGCTCCATCCGCCAGCCGGCCAGTTTCTGCGGCGTCGTCGGCCTCAAGCCCACCTACGGCCTGGTCTCCCGCTACGGCCTCGTCGCCTTCGCCTCCTCCCTGGACCAGATCGGCCCCATCACCCGCACCGTCGAGGACGCCGCCATCCTGCTCGACCTCATCGCCGGTCCGGATCCCCAGGACTCTACCACGCTCCCGGAACAGGCAGGGGGCTGCGCCGCCGCCCTGGCGGACGCCGCGGCCTCCGTCCGCGGCCTGCGCATCGGCCTGCCCCGGGAATATTTTGAGACCGAAGGACTCGACCCCGAAGTCCGCCGCGCCGTCGAAGCCGCCGGCAAAGAACTGGAAAAGCTCGGCGCGACCCTGGTGCCCGTCTCCGTCCCGACCCAGAAGTACGGCGTCGGCACCTATTACATCATCGCCACCGCCGAAGCCAGCGCGAACCTGGCGCGGTTCGACGGCATCCGTTACGGCTTCCGTGACGCCGCCGCCCAGGACCTGATGCAGACCTACCGGCTCAGCCGCGCCCACGGTTTCGGCCCCGAGGTCAAGCGCCGCATCCTCCTCGGCACCTACGTCCTCAGCAGCGGCTACTACGACGCCTATTACCTGCGCGCCCAGAAAGTGCGCACCCTCATCCGCAACGACTTCACCCGCGTCTTCGGCGAATGCGACCTGATCCTGGCCCCCACCGCGCCGACCCCCGCCTTCAAGCGCGGCGAAAAAGCCGCCGATCCCCTGGCCATGTACCTGGCCGACATCTACACCATCACCGTGAACCTGGCCGGCATCTGCGCCATTTCCCTGCCCTGCGGCTTCAGCGCCGGCGGCCTGCCCATCGGCATGCAGCTCATGGGCCCCGCCCTCGGCGAAAAACGCCTGCTCCAGGCCGCCCAAGCCTACGAACAAACCGCCAACCTCGCCAACCGCATCGCCCCCCTCGGGGTGTAAGTTTCTCTCATGCAACCGGGAGACGAGAAATGACAATCCAAAAGCTCTCCATCCAGAACTTCCGTGGCATCGACCACCTGGAGTTGGACTTCTCCCACCCGGAGACCGGAAAACCTCAGGATTTCATCGTCCTGGCCGGCCCCAACGGCTGCGGCAAGACCTCGGTCTTACAGGCAATCCTGCTTGCGATGAGCGACGGAAACCTCTTGGGTGGAGAAAATCCCAAAAAGTATTCCCGAAATAAAACGAACGATCCCACGGTTTCTATCACGTTGGATAATGGCGAGGGAAGAAATTGGCCCATTCCCGGCCGTTACATCCCACAGCGGAGACCGATGCCAGTTGAAAGCAAAAGAAATTTTGTCTACTTTTCCTCTTGGCGTGAGCCTAACTTGGTCGGAGCCTTGGCGCTTAATACCGGAAAAAAAGGCAAAAGCCCTGACGACAATGAGGCAAACCGACTTTGGCGGCTCAAAGAGCACCTGATCAATCTCACCGCCATGAAGGGGTTTGAACCGGGAGACGAATCCAAACGCGCGGAACAGGCCGCGCTGGGTCAGCTCAACGAAATTTGGCAGCTTTTTTATCCGGCATCCAAGGAGAAGTTTGTCACCCGCCGCGCCGCCACGCCTCAAGATGCGAAAGATGACATGCTTTTCGACCTGTTCCTGTCCACAGGGTCGGACAGTGCCATTCCTGTCGACGACCTCAGCTCCGGTGAACTGGAAGTGCTCTCCATGCTCGGCACGCTGACCGTCTTGCGGAAACAAAAACCGGACATTGTCCTGATCGACGAGCCGGAATTGCACCTGCATCCTTCGTGGCACCGCAGCATCATCCAGGCCTTGAAGGATATGTTGCCGGAAACTCAAATCATCTGCACCACCCATTCCGTCAAAATCCAAGAGATGGCTCTCAGTTGCGAGCGGTTCATCCTTCTGCGCGAAGATGACCCACGCGCCAAAGCTTGGCGCCTGGAAACGCCTGACCACGATGTCCGGCAGGTGGCGGAAGTGGAAGGGAAGTACGAATGACCGTCTCGCTTCATGACATTCCGCCAGAGCTTTGGGTCGAGGATGAGCTGACGCGGGTATATCTGGAGGCGCTTTGGCCGCTTGTTGGTAGCCCGATCACGATTAAGGTCGGTGGTGGGTGCAATTCCATCAAAGCGTTGGTGCAGGAACACCGCCGCCAGGGCCGACGAAACGTATTTGGCTTGGTTGACCGAGACTTCCGTCGCCCAGCCTCGACTTCATGGCTGACGACGGCTGACCATGTTTTTGTCTTGCCACGCCTGGAGATGGAAAACTATTTGCTGGACTGGCAAGCGATGGCCACCGCCTCTTCCCCCCCTCGTGACGCAACTTATTTTGAAACAAGGGGACGCGCTTACGCCCAGGAAAACTTGCTCTGGTGGATGGTTTGCCGGAAGGTGCTGGTTCAGTATTATCGCCTAGTCAACGAACGGTTCCCGGGGCATCCGCCCATTCCAGTAGCGGATCTGGAGGCCGCACGGGGCTACATCTGCAATCAGCACTGGTGGACTGCCATCGGCGCAACGGTGGCCGCCGAAGTGACCAATAATTCCCTGACCCAGAAACTGCAACAAGCCTATGCCAAACATGAAAACCAGCTACGCAGCGACGCATGGCGTAACGAATTCTCCGGTAAAGAGATTTTCGGCTGGTTGCGAGGTCACATGGGAATACCTTATTCGGGAAATCCCCTTGACGCGGCAGAAAAGATTGCCCTCTGGCAAACGAAAAACCGTGCCGTCTCTGCCGCCCAAGATTTGTTTGACTTGTACGATGAAATCAAGAGACGCCTGATGCCCTCCACACCGAATCCTTAGCCTGACCTATTCATGAACCATTCATCAGAACCTTCTCTGTGGACTCTGTGAACTCTGTGGTGAATAATTCAGGTTAGACGCCTCCCAAACTCCATTTTCTCTCCCTCAATCCCCCTCAATTTCTGAATTTCTCAATTTCTCTTTCCGATCCCTCTCCCCCCAAATTTCAAATTTCAAATTTCAGGATTCCCTGTCATGCCCTACGAAACCGTCATCGGCCTTGAAGTGCACGTCCAAGTGCGGACGCGGACCAAGATGTTCTGCGCCTGCCCCAACCACTTCGGCGACGAACCGAACTCGAACGTCTGCCCGGTCTGTCTGGGCTACCCCGGCGTGCTGCCGGTGCCCAACGCGGAGGCCGTGCGCAAGACCATCGCCGCCGGGCTCATGCTTGGCTGCAAGATCAATGAGTTCAGCAAATTCGACCGCAAGAACTATTACTACCCGGACATGCCCAAGAACTACCAGATCACGCAGTTTGACCTCCCCTTCTGCCTTGGCGGCGCCGTGCCGCTCGCCGGCAAGGGTTACTCCGGCGAACCGCTCCCGGACAAGCGCATCGGCATCACCCGCATCCACCTGGAAGAGGACGTGGGCAAGCTGAACCATTTCGGCAAAGTCAGCGGCGTCGACTTCAACCGCGCCGGCGTGCCGCTCATGGAGATCGTCAGCGAGCCCGACATGCGCAGCGCCGACGAAGCCTACGCCTATCTCACCGCCCTCAAGCAGGTCATGCAGTACGCCGGGATCAGCGACTGTGACATGGAGAAAGGGCAACTCCGCTGCGACGTCAACATCTCCGTTCGCCCCTTCGTCCAGAAGGAGTTCGGCACCAAGATCGAACTCAAGAACCTGAACAGCTTCCGCGCCGTGCACCGGTCCATCCTCCACGAGATCACGCGCCAGACCGCCGCCGTTTCCAGCGGCGAAAAACTGCGCCAGGAAACCCGCGGCTGGAACGATCCCGCCGGCGAAACCTATCTCATGCGGACCAAGGAAAACGCCCACGACTACCGCTACTTCCCCGAGCCCGACATGATGCCCGTCGAGCATACTCCGGAACAGATCGCGGTCATCCGCTACACCCTCCCGGAAGTGCCCTGGGTACGCCGGGAACGGTTCGTGACGAGTACGGCATCACCCCGTACGACGCTCACGTCCTGACCCTGGAACGCGAACTGGCCGACTATTACGAGACCGCGGCCAAGGCGTCCGACAACCCCAAGCAGGTGGCGAACTGGGTGACCAACGACCTGCTGCGCCTGCTCGGTGAACGCGACCTCGGCATCGGCGCCTGCCCGGTGAAGCCGGCCGACCTGGCCGCGCTGGCCGCGCTCACGACCGCCGGCAAAATCACCGGCAATGTCGCCCGCGCCAAAGTCTTCCCGGCCATGCTCGAAACCGGCAAGACCCCGGACGTGCTGGTCAAGGAACTCGGGCTGGAACAGGTCAACGACGACGGCGCCATTGAAGGCTTCGTCACCCAGGCGGTGGCCGCCAATCCCAAGGCCGTCGAGGAATACCGCGCCGGCAAGGCCGCCAGCCTCCAGTTCCTGGTCGGTCAGGTCATGAAACTCAGCCGCGGCAAGGCCAACCCCCAGGGCGTCATCAGCCTGCTCAAACAACACCTCGACTGACTCCCCGCGCGATGGTAACGGATTAGCGATGAGATGAACTTTTTAGGGGTATTTACCGCGGCGTCCCCGCCGCTTTGGAGTGCGGTGGCTTGACACCGCTTTTTCCCGCCGGTGGAACCGGCCTCCAGATTGACGTCTCGGCTTCCCGCCCGAGCGTGGGAGTCAACCAATGCGTGGGAGGGGCGGCTCCGCCGCCGGGGAAAGCGGTGTCAAGCCACCGCACTCCAAAGAT
>CAITSE010000024.1 GCA_903894975.1 uncultured Lentisphaerota bacterium | reverse complement strand
GCCAAGCCGCAAAGGCACAACGGGCCATTTTTTCCGTGCCGTTGCGCCTTTTGTTTCCCTCCTCGAACCCTCAACTCGCAACCCGCAACTTTTACTTCCCACAGGCCACAGACCCACAGACCATAAGCCCCTCAGTTTACGCTTCCGTCTGCTGCGCGTGGAGGCGGGAATAGAAGCCGCCGCGGGCGATGAGTTCGTCGTGGGTGCCGAACTCGCTGACCACGCCGTCGGCGAGCACGGCGATCTTGTCGCAGCGCTTGGCCATGGAGACGCGCTGGGTGACGATGACGGAGGTCTTGTTTTTGAGCACGTGCCGGAGGGTGTCCTGGATTTTCTTTTCGGTCTCGGCGTCCAGGGCGGAGGTGCAGTCGTCCAGGAGCAGGAGCTCGGGATCGGTGAGCAGGGCGCGGGCCAGGGAGAGCCGCTGGCGCTGGCCGCCGGAGAGGGATGCGCCCTTTTCGCCGAGCAGCGTTTCGTATTGGACCTTCATGGACATGACGAAGTCGTGAAGCTCGGCGGAGCGTGAAGCCTTGAGGATCTGGGTGGGCGTGGCGCCGGGATTGCCGTAGCTGATGTTGTCGCGGACGGAACCGGAGAAGATCTGGGCTTCTTGGGGGACGAGGCCGACCTTGAGGCGGAGGTCGAAGATGTCGAACTTGTCCAAGGGCGTGCCGTCCACAGTGACGCCGCCGTTTTCGGGCTGGTAGATGCGGGCCAGGAGCAGGAGCAGGGTGGTTTTGCCGGAGCCGCTGGCGCCCATGATGCCGAGGGTGCTGCCGGCGGGGACGCGCAGGGAGAGGCCGCGGAAGACCGGTTCGCTGTCGGCGGTGTAGCGGAACTGGACGTCGCGCAGTTCGATGCCCCAGCGCAGGGGGGTGGGGAAGGGGCGGGCGTCGTCGGGTTGATGGATTTCGACGTCTTCATCCAGGATGTCGGCCAGGCGGCGGAGGGAGACCAGGAGCTTGGCCATGGTGATGGAGGTGTTGCTGAGCTGAACAACAGGGCCGAAAAGGCTGGAGGCCGTGCCGTGGGCGAAGAGCAGGGTGCCGAGGGTGATCTGGCCGTTGAGGACCATGGCGGCGCCGCAGAGAAAGACCAGGCCGTTGGTGCCGACGCTGGAGAGGATTTCGCAGAGCCGGCCCATGACCGTGCTGATACGGGCGTTGGTCAGGCTGTCACGCATGAACACGGCGGAGATGCGGTGGAAATTGAGGGCTTCCTGCCGTTCGCGGCCGTAGGCCTGCACGGCCTTGATGGCGTCGAACTTCTGGGACACCAGGCCGTAGGTGCAGGAATTGGTGTGGCTGGATTCCATGTTGCATTCCCGCAGGAGATTGCGGCAACGGTTGTGGATGAGCAGGTAGAAGGGCAGGACGATGGTGGCCAGGAGGGCCAGGCGCAGGTTGATAGCGGTCAGAATGCCAAACCCCAGGACGATCATGACCACCTGGCTGGTGGAATTGATGATGGTCTGCAGCATCTGATCCTGGACGGCGGAGACGTCGTAAACGATACGCGAGAGCAGGCGTCCGGGGTTCTGGGTGTTGTGGAAGGACATCGAGAGCTGGAGCACCTTGCGATGCATGTCGTCCCGCAGGTTGCCGGTGATGGCCTGACCGATGCGGACGCGGGCGCCGGAGGCGGCGCGGCTCATGAGGTTGAGGAAAACAATGGTTCCCGCATAGGCCATGAAGATGGCGAAGAGGCGGCCGGCGGCGTCGGGCGGCCGGCGGGAAGTGATGAGGCCGCGGTTGATGCGGTCGCCCATGCCCTGGGACGGCGGCTTGCTGGCGACGGGCAGGGTGATGGCGGCGCTGCTGCGGGGATCGCGGCCGGGAACCGTGGCCTTAGTCGTGACGGCGGCTGGGGGTTCCACCACCAGAATGGTGTCGACTACGATCTTGGTGTAGTAGGAGAGCAGGTAGGAAGAGCAGGCTTCGGCGCAGGCGAAAGTGAGGACGAAGAGCACCCCCCAGCGGAACGGCCAGACGTAGGCGGCCAGGAAGCGCCAGTACAGCGCCATCCGTCCGCCCTGGGTGTCATAGCGACGCCGGGGCGGGCGGAAGGGATAAGTGCGGTTGTGGTGGTTGACCAGGAGGCTGAACATGGGAACGGGGTATTCGAAATTTGAAACTGGAAATTTGAAATTTGGGGGTGGGTGCTGGCTTGGTCTGACAGTAGTCGTCGGCCCGCGACGGCCCTCGACGGCTCTCGCTCTTGTCGGGAAATTGAGAAAAGCAGAAATTGCGGGGGCCGGCTTCACTCTAGGCCGTGGGCGGGCCTTGATTCCTTTGCGTCTTTGCGCCTTCTGTTCAATTAATTCCGGGTCGCGGTCAGCCTTCGCCGTAATCTTCGATGACGCCTTTGCTCATGTGGCGGTTGTAGAGTTTGTGATAGTCGCCGTCGGGGAGGGCCATGAGTTCGGCATGGCTGCCGGCCTCGTGGATGGAGCCGTTTTTGAGGACCAAGATGCGGTCGGCGTTGCGCACGGTGCTGAGACGGTGGGCGACGACAAACGAGGTGCGGTTGACCAGGGCGCGTTGCATCGCGATCTGGATGGCGCGCTCGGACTCGCTGTCCAGGGAGCTGGTGGCTTCATCCATGATCAGGATGGCGGGGTCGGAGAGGACGGCGCGGGCAATGGTCAGCCGCTGTTTCTGGCCGGTGGAGAGGAGGACGCCCTCGGTGCCGATGATGCTGTCATAGCCTTTGGGCAGAGTCAGGATGAAGTCATGGATTTCGGCGATGCGGCAGGCCTGTTCGACCGCCTCGCGGGTGGCGTCGGGGCGGGCATAGCGGACATTTTCCAGGATGGAGACGTTGAAGAGCATGGACTCCTGCAGGACGATGCCGTATTGGCGGCGCAGGTCACGCAGGTCGAGTTCGCGGATGTCAACGCCGTCCAGGAGCAGGCGGCCGTCGGTGACGTCGAAGAACCGCAGCAGCAGGGAAAGGAGGGTGGTTTTGCCGCAGCCGGTGGGGCCGACCAGGGCGATGGTTTCCCCGGCCTTGACGTGCAGGGATAAATTGCGGATGACCGGGCGGTTGGGCTCGTATTGGAAAGAGACGTTTTCAAAGTCGACCTGGCCGGAGAGCCGGGCGACGCGGCGGGCGCCGGGTTTGGTTTCGATTTCCGGTTTTTCCTTGAGGATGTCGTCGAGGCGTTCGACGGCGACACGGAAATTCTGGAACTGGCGGGCAATTTCGGAGAGGCGGACGGCGGGCCAGACGAGCTGCATGGCGTAGGTGGTGAAGGCGATGACGTCGCCGTAGCTGATCTCATCGCGCAGGACCATGGCGCAACCGATGAAGAAGATGGCGGAGCGGCCCAGGCTCTGGATCAGCATTGTATTCATCATGAACCGATTGTGCGCGCGGTTGGCGCCGTACTGCAGTGCCTGGCTCTCGTCCGACTGGCCGCGGTAGGAGGTTTGCTCGCGATCCTCGGCGCCAAAGGATTTGATGGCAAGGTTGGCGGCCAGGCGGTTCTGGATGCCGCCGGAGAGGCGGTCGAAGGACTGCCAGTAGGATCGGCCGATGCGGTGGAGACGGCCGACGTTGAGGTGCCAGTTCAGGGCGAAAAGCACCAGGATGGCCACCAGCAGGCAGGCCAGGCGCCAGTTAATGGCGAAGGTGGCGGTGATGGCGAAGCTGGCGCAGACCAGGTCGGAGATGACGGACATGGTTTGGGAGCCGAGAATGTCGCCGATCTGGTTGGTGTCGTTCATCAGGCGGGTCACCAGCATGCCCGTGCTGTTCTTGCCAAAGAACCGCATGGACATGCCGTTGATGTGCCGGTACAGGTGCATTCGCAGGTTGAACAGGAAGCGCCAGCCGGTGATGGACAGGCCCATGTTCTGGGCAAATCCGCACACGGCGATGGTGACCGGCAGCAGCACCATGCAAGTGCCGAGGCTGGTGAAAAGGTCGCGCCGCCCCTCGCCGACAACTCGGTCGATAAAGGCGCGCATGATCAGCGGCGGCAGCATGGCCAGGATCGACAGCAGCACGGTCAGCAGCACCAGACCGAGGAGCTGCCACTTGAAGGGCGCCGCAAAGGCCAGGAGCCGCATGTGCCGGGAATGGGCGTGGGATGGGGGCATGCGCGGAAAACTTGAAACTGGGGGCTTGAAATTTGAAACTGGAAATTTGAAACTGGGCGGGAAGGATGGGGCGGAAAGAAATTGAGAAATTCAGAAATTGAGGGAGGGGAGCGGGATGACGGGAACGTGAAACAGGCAATCCTGCCTGTGGCCAACGTGGGGCGGATAATCCTGTCCGCAGGTAGAACACACAGGAGGGTGATTTTTCCCTTAAAGTAGCGGCGTGGCGCGGCCGTCAGTCCAGGCCGAAAAGCCAGATCCAGAAATTGACTTTGCCGCCGTCGATTTCGACCAGGGCGGTGGTTCCGGGAGGGACGGGGCGGTGGTCGGAGTCGGGATTTTCGAAGGTGCAGTAGGCGACGCGGTAGCTGACGTTGCCCTCGGCCTGGATAACGTTGCGGATGAGGTCGATGCGGCCGTGGAACCAGACGCGGCGCAGGAGGTTGCCGTAGGAGGTGAGGCGGGCGCGGTAGTGCTGGCCGGGGCGGAGCCGCGAGGCGTCGCGTTCGGGGATGCGCGCCTTCAGAACCATGGGGCCGCCGAAAATTTCCATCAGGACCTGGTCGGGAGTGACCATTTGGCCGGGGACGAATTCATAGCGCAGGATCTGGCCGGCGATGGGCGCGCGGATTTCCTTGGTACGCAGGCGGGCTTCGAGCTTGGTGATGGTTTTTTCGCCGGCCTCCAGTTCGCGCTGGAGCACCTCGATCTGGCGTTGGAACGTGGCCAGGTCGCGCTTCTCCAGGGTCCGCAGATCGGATTCGGCAAGTTTATCCTTGAGTTGGTCATCCTCCAGGGCGCTGCCGGCCACCAGTCCTTTGGCCAGCAGTTCGCGGGTACGGGTCAGCCGGGCCGCACTGTATTCATATTGGGCCAGGGCCTTGGTCAGCGCCTGCCGGTGTTGGCGCTCCGCTTCGACCGCGTCCAGGCGCAGCCGTTCGAGGTCGGCGGCGTTTTTCTGGCTGCGGCTGCGGGCCTCTTCAAGTTCGGCCTGGCTCTCTCCTTTGTCCAGATCTACCAGCAGATCTCCGGCCTTGACCGTGGTGCCCGTAAAGGCGAGGATGCGGCTGACCTGCGCCGGCGCCGGGGTACGGACTTCGGCGTAGTCGAAGGTGGTGACATAGCCGCTGGCAGGAATCCAGTGGGTCATCCGGATGAGGAACCCGGCGCCGAGCAAAACTCCCGTGATGACAAAGATCAACGTGCTGGTACAGAGTGTTTTCCAGCGTCGTTCCTTGGCTGGGAGTGGCGGCGCGTCGCCCTTGGTGGTACGGATTTCGCCCATGACGGGATCCAGTCTGAAAAGGTGGCGGAGAGAAGGGGGAAAGGAAACGGAAGAACGGAAAAACGGAAGAACGCTGGGGGGGCGGTCAGGACTTGGTGTCCTTGACCAGTTTTTTGATCTTCAGGAAATCTTTGGCGATGAGGTGGACGCCATCGTTCTCGTCATCGTAGCGCTTGGTGCAGAGGGTGCAGTCGGCGCAGTTGCGTTCGTAGCAGTTGCGGTGGACGCGGGCCGGGTACATCTTGCGGAAGGCCTCGTAGCAGTCGTCGGAGCAGAAGACGTAGCGTTCCTGATTCGATCCGAAGGCGATCTGGGCGAGGTGGAATCCGTCCTTGTCGGGGTCGGCGGGGCCGGTGCACCAGCCGCAGACCAAGTTCATGCGGTCGATGAGCTGCTTGTAGCGCTGGTCGATCTCAGTTTCGGACCAGACATATTCGATCCAGCTCATGGACGGGCGGGGGATCTTGGCGATGACGACGTCCTCGCGCATGACCAGGACGTCGCCGTTTTTGAGCACATAACAGCATTCGCCGGCGACCGGTTCACCGCCGCTTTTGAGATGGATCTTGACCGGGCCGCGGCGCGGCATCTCGTAGGTGTGGAAGTCGCAGTTTTCGCAGACTGTGGCGAAGAGGTGCTGGCGCAGGTGTTCGCCGCAGTTCGGACAGCGTCCCATCTGGATGAGGTGCAGCTTCTTGAGCGAGTCTTCGGCGGCGATTTGCACCTGTTTTTCGGCTTCGCGCTGGACTTTTTTCTCGCGCAGGCCGAAGGTGTCGTCGAGCACTTGCATGTCGCGCTCGAGTTTGTCGCGCTGGTGCTCCGGCAGGACGGAGTTGCTCAGGCTCTCGCTGTGGTTGTCGTCTTCGGGGTCGTTTTTCTCGTCGGAGAAATGGAAGAAGTCTTTGAGGCGTTTCATGGGGTTCCTCCACCGGCGGCGGCCGGGGGTTGGGGAGCCGGGAGCGGTTCGGGGAAGCTGTAGCCGGTGGCGTAGCGGTAGCGGGCGGCGGCCCGGAGAAGTTCGGCGGCGGCGGCGGCCTGGCGGCGGATGGATTCGGTGAGATCCTTCTGCGCATCCAGGACGTTGCGGCTGCGTCCCTGACCGAGGCGGAAGCTTTCCTCTTCGGCGATCAGGGTCTGGCGGGCGGCGGTGACCGCGTCGGAGAGGCGGCCGAGACGTTCCTGGCCGAGCCGGCAGTCGCCCTGGGTGACTTGCAGCTCGGTGCGGATGCCCAGTTCCAGGGTCTGCAGGTTTTCACGCAGTTCGGAGATGCGGGCGCGGCTTTGACGGATGCGGGCTTTTTCCGCGGTATACCCCCAGGGTCGGCTCCAGGTGAGGGCGACGATGCCGCCGGTGTTGCGGGTGTTATCAACGATGCCGTTGCTGATGCCGCCGCCTGAATCTTCCCCGACCCAGTCGGCCCGGGCCTCGATGGAGACGTCGGACTTCAGATTTTCCCGGCCTTTTTCCAGTTCCAGCCCGGCTTCCTTGATCAGGTATTGCAACTCCTGCCAATCGCCGCGGGCGGGAAAATAGATGGAAAGCGTGGTGGAGGCGGCGGGCGGCGGCGGGGTGACGGTGTGGCCCCAGGCGACGAGCGCCTCCGGGGTCCAGGCGGGTACAACGCTTTCCCAAGTCTCGAATCCGACAGTTTCGGAGAGCCGCTGCCGGGTCGAAATCACCGTCTGGCGGGCGACCTCCTCCTCGTCACGCCGCAGGCTGACTTCCATCCGGGCTGGGAAAATCTGGTATTCGGGCACGGTCTTGAGGCGCACCAGTTCCTCCGCGTCCCCAAGCAGTTTTTCCACGCGCCGGGTGGCGGCCGCGGAAATGCGGACCTGGGAGCGGGCCTCCAGCCAGTTGACCAGACGCTGTTCGACCTCCTGCCGGACTTCCTGGGCCACCGCGCGCAATCGTTCCCGGGCCGCCTGGATCTGGCAGCCGGCCTTGCTGCGGTCGAGCTCCCAGAGGCGGAAGCCGCGGTCGCGCCAAAGCGGGACTTTGACGCCGGCGAAGAGCTGGGTTTCGCCGATCCGCTGAGGGTCGCCGGGCAGGCTGGAGAAGAAATTGTATTCCGCGCCGGTGTTCCAGTAGAGGCCGGGCATCACGGCGCCTTCGACGCCGCCCAGGCCGAAGGTGGCATCGGAGCCGGCGACGGGATCCGACTGCCAGCCGGTGCGGGCGGAAAGGCGGGGGTCGAAAAACCCTTGGAGCTCGTCCTGGCCGGCCAGTGCGTGTTCGATCGTCTGCCGGGCGGCAAGGATGCGCGGATTTCGTTCCAGGGCAAACGCCGTCAGCCGTTTCGCATCGGTTCGGGCCGCGGCGGCGGCGACGGCCAGGGCGGCCGGAGCAAGATCCGGCTCCCCGGCGGCGCGGGCCGTGGAACAATTTGGAGGCGCCAGCAGCAGCCAGGCGCTGCACAGAATGGCGGTTGCTCCTCCGCGCAGGATGCCGGGCCACGGTTGAAGCCGGCACCGCCGCGGACACTGAGAGCTGGGCGGTTTCATCATCGAAAAACTTCCACCCGTCCATCCGGGGGAACTGGGGAACGGAAGCCGGGGTGCCGGCGTCCGGATGTGACGGACTGAACTCGTATTCGGGGGAAAGCGGTTAGTTGTACAGACGTTTCAGGACAAATGCTACTATACATCCACGCGTGTGGAGATAAAGGGGGCCGCCGTATGTCACCGATCCCCTCTGGGTTTATCACGGTATCATCGCAAGCGTCTTTTCGCAGGGGATGGAGACACTCCGGGATGTCCCCGTGCCTCTGTGAGAGTCCCCGCCCTCCAGCCGGGGCGCCATCCTCAGGCCTTCGCGCGCGAAACGGTTGGGTGTGCTACAGTAACTTGATAAGAATAAGGCTGACGTTTTATGAATGACTCAGAACCCACGGCGGCGCTGGAGGTGAAAGCGGCGGCGGCGGCCCGGTTGTACAGCCGGGAACGGCTGCGGTTGCGCGCCGGCCGGGCGGTGGCCTGGCTGGCGCTGGGCGGGTTGGTGGCGGTGTTGTTGGCGCTCTTGGACCAATGGCTGGCGGAACGGGAAATCTCTGATTTCGCCCGGATCTGGCTGGGGCGGGCGCTGGCCACCGGGGTTTTGGCCGGCTGGGTGACCGGAACCTGGCATGCTCTGCGTAACCGGCAGCTGCGGCCGTTGATTGCCGCGCGGCTCTGCCAGGCCCATCCCGAGGCCGCGGCGGAACTGGAATGTTGGTTCAGTGAAAAACTGGAGGGAACCGATGTGGAAGCGGTTCGGCGCGTGCTGGCCAGCCGCCTGGACCAGCGCCTGGGGGACAAGCCGGCGGCGCCGCATCGTGCGGAACTGATCCCCGCCGGCGCCCTGGCGTTCCTGCTTCTGCCGGTGGCGGTGGCCGGACTGTGGCTCGCGGGAACCCGCCCCGATCGCCTTGCTACCGGGTGGCTGGCGGATTTGCTGAGCCTGCGCATTGATCGGCCGCTGGCTTTGGACACGGTTTCGCCCGAGTGGCGCTGGTTGCGTCCGGGGACGCCGTTGATGTTGGATCTGGAATTCAACCGCGGGGTGAAAGGGCCGGTGGAATTTCTCGTCACGCCGGATTTTGGAGATGTCCGTCGCGCCCGGACAGTGCCGGCGCGCAAGATCGCCTATCGCCGTTACGGTGCCCGCATCGAGCCGCCGGCCGAAGCCTTCACGGTGAGCATCTCTGCCGAACGCCGTCCGTCCGTGGAAATGAAATTCCGCGTGCATTCGGCCGACCCACTGCGGGTGGTGCGGGTGTCCGAACTTTCGCCGGCGGGCAAGCCGGTGAGAAGCCTTTCCACGGCAGACCTGGCCCGGGGCGTGCGCACCGGCACCCGGTTGCGCTGGGAATTGGAGCAGCGTGAGGAGCCGATCCGGGATTTCGGCCTGGGCAGCAATGAAATGCCGGTAACGCCGCCGGTGCCGGGCGCCGAAGGTGCCGGCTCCCTGGTGGTGGAAACGGAAATCGGCCGCGATGCCGCGTATTATCTCTATTGGCAGTTTGCTGACGGCACCCTGGTTCAATCTGCGCCGCTGCCGGTGCATTGCCTGCCGGACCTGCCGCCCCGGGCACTGGTCGCAGATCCGGCCAACGGCGCGGTCTATGACCGTGAACCGCAGGCGCTTTCCGTCCATGTTCAGGCCAAAGATGACAGCCGCCTGAGCCGGGTCGAGTTGCACGTCTCCGACTTTCATCAGGTGGATGTGAGCCGGGAACTTGCCATGCCGGAGGAAAAGGTGACCAGCATTCTTGACGAGCAGATCCAATTGGCCTCCGGGGAATGGGCGACGCGGGAAGGGCGTCTGCTGGCCTTGAGCGTGGTGGCCGTGGATGATGCCAAGTATCCGCAGACCACGGTTTCCCCGGTCTCTTTTGTCCTGTTGCCCCGGCGCAGTGCGGATGCCGCGGCAACTGCCGCGGGCGGGGACAAGAATTTATGGGCGGAAATGAAGCGCGACAACCTCAAGGACGCCGTCCGCGTCGATCACCTCAATCCCGCTGACCGGGAATTGGTGCAAAACATTGCTGAGCAGGTTCATCCCGGGAGTACGGATGCCAATCCCAACCCGGACGGTAACCCGCCGTCGCCTCAGGGCGCGAATCAGGGAGATCCTAATCAGGCCGCAGATCAAGCCCAACCCGGCGCCCAACCCGGCGCCCAACCTGGCGCCCAACCTGGCGCCCAACCTGGCGCCCAACCTGGCGCCCAACCTGGCGCCCAACCTGGCGCCCAACCTGG
>CAITSE010000023.1 GCA_903894975.1 uncultured Lentisphaerota bacterium | reverse complement strand
TAATCCCAGCCGCCGCCCGCCTGCTGACCGGCGATGATCGTGGCCAACCCCTTTTCCATCGCGGGCTTCAGGGCCGGAATCTTGGTCATGCCGTAGGCTTCGGAAAGGGCGTAGGTGGCGATGGCGTGGCTGTATTCCTTGCCGTCCACGACGTTGGCTTTCATCATTGTGGCCGTCAGCCATTGCAGCCCTTTGTTGACGGTTTCGCCAAATTCTTTGCATTCCGGCGAGGGGGTCTCGCCATGGGCCAGGAAAGCCAGCAGCGCCAAGCCGGTCATGGCGCCGGGGAACTGGGGCGACCAGGAACCGTCCGCGCTCTGGTTCGCTTTCAGCCAGCGCAGGGCTCGGAGCACCGCGGACTCCGTTGTCGCTGTCGGGCCGCTACCCCGGCCGCCGCCACCACCGCCACCGCCCATCATGCCGGCGCGGCCCGAGGCGCTGCGCCCGGCATACACGCCGGCGATTCGGATCGGGGATTCGCCGAAAAATTTCACGTCGGACAGGCCTTCAATCGAGACATCCTGTTGGGCGATGTTCGAGTCCAGGCTGTTGGTCACTTCCGAGGCTTCCGATTCGCCGGCGCCCGCCGGTTTGTCCACCGTCGGCACGGGGGTGTTATCCGCGTTCTTGACGATTTCCTGCAGCTTTTCCTGGACCTTTTCCTGCAGTTCCTTGACTTGGATGTCCTTGATCTCTACTTCGTAATCCTTGGGTGTCACATCCACCGGCGCGACCATGAAAAAGAAGCAGACCACCAGCACGACCAGATGGACGATGACCGAGACCATGGGTCCGGTCATGTGCTCAATCATCTGCCGGCGGCGGTACTCTTCGAGCACCTCCTCCACGTTCAGCGGCATGGCCGCGACCGGCTCTCCGGCGGGCGGAGCCTCCGGATCGGCTGCGGTCAATTGCGGATCATCGGCCATGAAAAGGGCTTCTCCATTCGAAGCTTACTGCGTCAGTGTCAACAAATTCAAGTTATTGAGTTTGTTGGTTTTGCAAATATCAAGAACTTGCACCAGGTTGTCGACCTTGGACTTGGGGCTGACCTTGATCATGACCGTTAGTTCCGAGTCCTGTCTGGCGAGGGTGGTCAGGTCGTCCTGCAGGGTTTCGAATTTTTTGACCGCCCCGTTCAACAGGTATTGATCGGGCAGGATCCGGATTTCCAGGAGCGTGGGGGGCTTTTTATTCAAGGTCGGGCGGGCCGGGGCGGGCAGGTTCACGACCAGGTGCGCCTCGGGGGTGATGGTGCGGTAGGTGGCGACGAAGAAGACCAGAATCTGGAACATCATGTCCAGCATGGGCGCCATGGGAAAGGTCAGGACCTGTTCCGGCTTTTCCTGTTTTTTGGGCATGGGTCGGGAATCCTTGGCGGTGGGAGCGGGCGGTGGGCGCGGGTGGCGGCGCCGGGGCGCGGCCTTACTTGCCGGTGACGGCGGCGATGCGAACTTTGTAGAGCCTGGCGGCAGTGATCACCCGCATCACGGCATCGACGCTTTCATAGGCGGTTTCGGCGTCGCAGCGCAGGATGATGGGAGTATCCACGCCCAGGGCGGGATCGGAGCGGACGTCTTTGAGGTAGGACCGCAGGCCTGGCAGGTCGACCGGGTTGTTGGAAATGTTGCAGAGGCCTTTTTTGTTGATGTTGATGATCACGACCTTCTTTTCCGCCGCTTTTTCAGGCGTGACATGCTTGGCATAGGCCAGCTTGATCGTATCGTCGAACAGGGCGTCCTGCTGGGCGCCGGTGATGACGAAGAAGATGATCAATTCCACCACAATATCGATCAACGGAACAATCGGGATTTCCAGATTGGTTTCCGCTTTTTTGAGTTTTTTCATTGCCATCGAGGCATCTCCCGTCGGTCGTCCGTCGCCGCCGCGGACCGAAGGTGGCCCGCGGACTCCGCCCGTCTTACTGCTGCTCGACTTCGGCGGTGCGCAGCACCTTGATCAGATCCAGCACGGTGTGCTGCATTTCCAGGATCAGGCGGGTGGCATTGTTCTTGATCACCACGAAGGCAAAGAGAGCGGGAATGGCGACGCCGATGCCGAGCACGGTGGTCCACAGGGCGGTGGAGATACCGCTGGCCAGCGCGCCGGTCTTGGCGGCGCCGGCGGCGCCGGCGCCCAGGCCGGCGAAGGCCGAGATCATGCCCATGACGGTGCCGAAGAGGCCGATCATGGGGCCGAGCTGGCCGCAGACGTTGAGGTAATTAATGCGTTGGATGAGTTTTTCGTTTTCATACTCGGCGCTGGAGGCAACGGCTTCCTGGATGACTTCATAGCCTTCCTGGATGTTGGAGAACGCGGTGAGCAGGATGCGGGAGAGGGCGCCGGGATTGCCCTCGCAGGTTTGAACGGCGCCGTTGAGGTCGCCGCGATTGAGGGCTTCACGCACGCCATCGACCAGTTCGGCGGGCATGAGTTTGGTGCGCTTGATGGTGAGGACGCCGTCGATGATTAAGGCGAGGATCGCCACCGAGGTGATGATCAGCAGGATAAAGGCGATGGCATGGGAGAAACCGCCGCCGAAGATAATTTGATACATGCTGCCGCCGCCCATCGGCGCCTCAGCCGCCGCCGCGGGGGCTTCCCCACCGGCCGCCGCTGCCACTTCCTGTGCCCGGGCCGCCAAGGCCGGAAGGGTCAGGGTCGTCACCGCCGCCAAGTTCCACAGCTTCATCCAGCGTTTCATGATGTATTCTCCTGTCGGTTCGTTTTCTGATTCTGTCAGTTATGCAAAAAAGCTGAGGCCGTTACTTGATCTTTTCAACATCCGCGGCCGCGGCGTTGTCGCCCATTTCCTTGAGCAGGGCCACGGCGGCGCGGCGGGCTTCGTCGCGCTCGGTCGGAGCCTGGTCGGCCTTGGTGGCCAGCAAGGTTTTGAGGTATTCCCGGACGGCATCTTTCTTCCGGTTTTCCATGGCGGCGTAGGCGCGGGCCCGGGTGTTGAAGGCAAAGGCGGCTTCGCGGTCGGACTTGGCGTCGGCGATCATCTTGTCGATCAGGGAGAGGACTTCCTGATTTTTCTGCTGCAACAGCAGGACCTGAATGCGACCGCGCGTCAGCTGGGCTTCGAACTGGTCGGGGTTTTCCAAGCCGGCCTTGAAGGCCTGCATGGCGCCGTCGCCGTCTTTTTTGGTCAGTTTGGCCATGCCTTCGAGATAGCGCAGGTAGGCGCTCCAGCCGAGATACTGGTATTTGGTCATCAGCCCCGGGGCCGCGGCCAGAACGGCGTCGGCGGCGCCCGCTTCCAGGCTCTTGTCCAGCGCGGCGATTTCCGCCGGCTTGGGTGTGACCACGGACTGGACGTCGTCCCGGCGGACGGTGGTGGAAATGCCGCTTTCGGCCTGGAACACGCGGTAGCCGGCCGCAGGATCATAGGTGATGCGGACACCGTCAACTCGTTCGTTGTTTTTCTTGACGATGTACCAGTCGCCCGCCTTTTGGGCAAAAACCGGGAGGGTGGTCAGGCAGAAGGCCGCCGTCCAGAGCATGATCCGGGTGAAGTTCATGGTATGATTCCTTGTCTCCTTCGTCATCCGTACCGGCTTTCCGGCACGGAATCATTTCTTCCCTGCGCCGCCGGCGGCTGGAGCCGGCGTGGCGCCGAGGCCCCGCATTTCACCGGCCTTGGCGCCCTTGGGGAAGGTTTCCGCGTATTGCTTCTTAAATTTCTCCAAGGCGGCAGTGTCGCCGATCTTGGCAAAGATGCCGGCGCCGGAAACTAGCGCACGCTCTAGCCAGGGACGGAGTTCGACATTGGCGGGATCGGCCATGAGCACGACCTGCATGTAGCGTCCGGCGGCCGGCTTGAGCTTGGCTGGGTCGTTACCGGCGGAACGGACGAGCAAGTCGCCCGTTTCACAGAAGGCCCGGGCCTTGGACAAGGGATCGGTGGCGTACTGCGTGACTTCGGCTAGATCCTGAACCGCCCCGTCAAGGTCTGGCGGCTTCATTTCGCGCTTGGCCCGGGCTAACAGAAACTTGATTTGGAAGAAATAGGCGGTTCGATCGTTCTGTTTGAGTACGGCGGCGAGGATTTCCACCGCGCGGGCCCGGTCCTGGTCTTCGCCGGTGGCGAGCAGGGCCTCGGCGGCTTGGACGGAAATCTGTTCCTTGAACTTGGCGAGGAAAGCCTGATCCGGGTGAGCCGGGTTGCCGGCCCGGGCCAGCAGTTCCAACGCGGCGTCCCGGGCCAGTTGGGGTTGGTCTCCGGACAGCATTTTTTCGACGATATAGGTGAGGTTGCCGGCGGGAAGGTCGCGAGCGGTAGTCAGCGCTTTGGCAAACGCCTCGGCGGCGGCGGCGGTGTCACCCGTCTCGAACAGGGCCCGGCCCATGTTGAAATAGGCTTGCTTGGCGGCTTTGCTCTCCGGAAATTTGGTGGAAAGTTCGGTAAGGACGCGCTTGGAATCGTCAATCCGTTTGAGTTCCAACAAAATGGTACCCCGGCGCGACAGGACGTCCGGGATCTGTTTGCCCTGCGGATAGGCGGCGAGGTAGGCGCAGAACCGCGTTTCCGCTTCTGTCTTGAGTTCGATGATACGTTTTTGCTGGGGCTGGCGTTCGGCTTGCATCGCCTCCAGGGTTTTCCCCAGTTCCGCCCGCTCCGTGACGATGGCGGCGTCTTCTTTTCTGAGGTCGGCGGTGCGGACCGTGTCCATGGCCTCGCGGCCGGCCAAAGTCTTGCGGCGCGCGTCGATTTCCGCTTTGGTGGCGGCGGCATATTCCGGGTCGTTGGGAATGCCGGAGATGCCTTTGTTCTTGAGCACATTCACGGCGGCGGCGTTGCGCGCCTCCGCCCGGTTGCCGGCTTCCAGGCGGGCCCGGATCAGGGAGCCTTCAGCTTCGGCCAGCCGTTGTTCGGCTTCCAGGCCGGTCGCCCGGCTGCGGGCGGCGGTGGCGGCAGTGGCGGCCTGCGCTTTTTTCTGCTGCAGTTCCGGCAAGTCCGTTTTCTGGAGTTTGAGCATGCGCACTTCCTGATCGCGCAGGTCGCGCAGCTGTTTTTGAACTTCCCGGAGCCGGCCCATGGCCTGCTGCCAGGCGCGGCGGGCTTCGTCGCGGGTGTCGGTGTCTTTGGCCTGGGCCACCGCGGCCTTCAAGGATTCCGTGTCCTGATCCAGTTTGGTGTTTTCGGTCTGGGCCTTGGCCAGCGCCGCGATCCATTCCGTCACGGCCTTTTGGGCTGAGGTCCATTTGCTGTCGGCATCCGCCAGACGGGCTTCGGCGTCGGCGGCTTCCGGTTTGGCCGTGGCGGCCCGCGTGGTCAGAAGCTTGAGCCGGCCGTCCTGCTCGTCCTTGAGGCGGAAGAGGGTTTCGCGTTCTTCCTTCAGCTCCCCGGCCTCACCGCGCAGGCGGGTCTGTTCGTTTTTTACGGCTTCACTGGCGATTTTCTGGACTTTGTCCTCGGCAATCCGTTTGGCGATTTCCAGTTCCGGTCCGCTTTTGCCCTGAGTTTCCTCGGCGAAAATTTTGGCTCGTTCGGTGACACCTGGTTCGCTGGTCAGGGCTTTTTCCAGGGCGGTCTCTTCTTTGCGCGCCTTGTCCTGTTCGGCGGCAAAATTGTCCAGAGAGCGGGTGATCTGGGCGCGCCGCGCGTCAATTTCCTCGGCCCGGGCGCGCCCTTCGGCGATCCGGTTTTCCAGGCCGGCGATCTTGGGCCGGAGCCCCTCGCCCTGCAAATCATAGGACCAGGCCAGGTACGCGGTGGCGTCTTCCTTCACCCGTTTGGCCACGGCGGAATTGAGATCCAGGTTGCGGGTGGCCGCCTCGGCCGGTTCCAGCCAGACCAGCAGTTCCTGGAGCTGGACGCGGGCTTCTTCGGGCCGGTTGTTGAAGAGCATCTGGTCGGCGGCGCGGAATTTCGCCTCCAGCCGATCCTCGCCGATCTTTGGGTCGGGATTGCTTTCTTCCGCGACATACTTCAGGAAGGCCGCCGCCGCCTTTTCCGGGTTGTCGGTGGAATAATAGATCCAGCCCAGCTTGTACCAGGAACGGACTGCCCGTTCATGGGCGGGGAAAAGCTGGGTGACCGCCAGGTATTTGGGCACGGCGGCGAGGTAGGCTTCCCGGGCGCGGTTTTTGAGCTGTTCTTTGGCGGGGCCTTCGGGCATGCCCTGGGTTTGCTTGCCCAGGCCGGACGCCCGGCCGTAGAGGTTTTCCGCCACGGCATAGGCCAAGTCCGGGGCGCGCGGATGCCTCGGCGCGATCTGAACCAGCCGCTCAAACAGCATCATGCCGTCGTCAATCTGGGCCTCCCGTTTGGTAATGTCGGGAATGGTTTTGGCGCCGATGGCCAGGGCCTGCCCGGTTTGGAAAAGCGCCTGTTGCACGGCATCGTCTTCGGGGGCGATATCGGAAAGATAGAGGACCGCGGCCTGGGCGAGCAGGGGTTTGTTTAACGCCGTATAAGTCGCCGCCAGCCCGGCGCCGGCTTCGATTGTGGCGGGGAGATTGTGGCGGCCCAGGCCCTGGAGTGCTGCCAGATAAAGGTCGGCGGCCTCGGCGGGTTTTTTGGCGCTGGCAAATTGGGTGGCTTCCTGGATTTTGACCATCAGGGCGCCCTCGTCCACCGCGGGAGTCCGGGCGTCGCCGCCGGCGGCGGCCGTCGCGCCGGCCGGCTCTTTGTTGAAAAGGGATTTGGTGAGGGCCCGGGCCCGGGAGTATTCGGTGGTGGCGGGCACGGCAAATTCGGATTTGGGATACTGCTCGCGGATTTTCTGGAGCAGTTGGATGACGTCGCTCAGCATCTTTTCCGCCGCGGCCGGATCTTTGGCCTTAAGCTGGGGGAGAAGGGCGATCTGGGCTTTGGCAAAATACAGCCAGGCGCCGGGGAGAGGAGAAAGGTCGGACTTCTTTTCCGCCTTCAGGGCCTGGTCGAAGTCGACAAAGACGCCTTTGCTGTTCTTGATGGTCTTGAGCGCCTGGTCATAATTTTTCTGTAGATAATAGGCGCGGGCGACTTCAACCATGGACCGGGCCATGATCATGTCCGTGCTCCATTGCAACTTCTCCAAGTCCGTCCGAACCCCATCCACGACCTTGCTGTCCACGGGCTTGCCATCGAGGGACGACTGCTCCAGCGTGTCCAGCACCTGTTTGGCTTTACGGAAACGCAGTTCGCGTTCGCTGATGGCGTCGTCGCCGTCCTTGGGAATTTTGGCCAGCAGGTCGAGGATTTTGCCGGACTGTACGGCATTGCCTTCCTGCTCGAACACCTTGGAGTAGATCACCACGGCCTGGCGGAACTCGCGGATGGCGTCTTCGCTGTCGTCGACCGGCTTGTCCTGCTTAGCGAAATAGTCCGCATACAATTTTTTGGCGGTGGCCAGATCTTTGCGCGAGAACGCGGCGCGCGCCTGGAGGAGCCGGGCATTCAATCCGGCCGGGCTGGCGGAGGGGATCTGGGCGACGATGGCGTCAGCCTGGGCGGAACGGCCGGTGTTGTAAAGGATCCGGGCCTGTTCAAGCTGGAGCGGCTCTTTGTGTTCCGCATACCGCGGGTTGAGCAGCATGATCTGAATCTGCCGGCCGGCATAATCCGCCAAGGCCTGGTGTTCCTGCAACTCCTTGGCGAGTCGCCAATCGTAGGAAAACTCATCTACTGCCATGGCGGCAGAAGGAGACAGGAAAAGACAAAACAAGAAAACTTTGACGGCGATGGGGTGTTTTTTTGATAGGGTTACGAGCGGCCGGAAAAACCGGATAAACACCATCATCATGCGATCACTCCACCAAAATTCGTGGGAATGAGTGCCGCCATTTTAAGGAAAGTTAAAATGGTCGGGGCGAGAGGATTCGAACCTCCGACTTCTTGGTCCCGAACCAAGCGCTCTAACCAGACTGAGCCACGCCCCGAGCGGTTTTGCACGGAGCCCGCATCGGGTTTCCGTTTAAACCGTGCCTACTATAACGCCAGATCAAGCGCAGGCAAGCGGTCGGCCGCATCCTGCGCCGATCCGGCGCTACGGGGGTCACCCCGCCGACTGGCTGCCGATGTTTTTGATGAGTTCGACGAGCGGCAGGAACAGGGCGATGACAATGGTGCCGATGACGATGGCGAGGAAGACCATCATGAACGGTTCGATGAGGGATGTCAGGGTTTCCACGGCGCGATCCACTTCCTCCTCATAGATGTCGGCCACGCGGTTGAGCATTTCCGGCAGGGCGCCGGTTTCTTCGCCGACTTCGACCATGGAGACGACCATGCCGGGGAAGATGTCAGCTTCATACATGGGCTTGGACATGTTTTCGCCTTCTTTGACGGCGTCATGGATGGTCTGCACCGCTCGGGAGACGATTTCGTTGCCGGCGGTGTCGCGGACGATCTGCAGGGCTTGGAGCACGGAGACGCCGGATTGCATCAGGGTGCCCAGGGTGCGGCAGAAGCGAGAGACGGTAGTTCGTATCACCAGGGTATTGATGGGCGGCAGCTTGACGGCCAGTAGATCCCGGTAGTAATTCCAGAACTTGGTTTTACGGACGAAGGAGAAGGCCACCGCGAGTACGGCGAGGAGGATGGCGTAGATGATGCAGTTGTTAAGGTTGGTGAACGGGGCGACCATGGCGTTGCTGATCCCGATCACAAAGCGGGTGAGCCCGGGCAGTTTGCTGCCCGGCAGCATTTCCTCGAAGATCTTGCCGAACTTGGGGACGACGAAGACCATCAAGCCGCTGGTGATGGTCATGGCGACCACGAGCACGATCACCGGGTAGACCATGGCGGACTTGACCTTGCCGGCGATGCGCTGTCCTTTTTCCATGAAAACGGCCAGCCGCTCGAGCACGCCTTCGAGGGCGCCGGACGCTTCGCCAGCGCGGACCATGTTGATGTAGAGTTTGCTGAAGGTTTTGGGGTGGGCCTGAAGGGCTTCGGTGAAGGTGCTGCCGCCCTCGACGGAATTGGCCAGGTCGCCGGTGATGCGCCGTAGGGAGATATCCTTCTTGGCCTGGCGTTCCAGGGTGCGCAGGGCGCGGACCAGGGGCAGGCCGGCGTTGAGCAAGGTGGCGAGCTGGCGGGTGGCGGTGGAAAGCTTTTTGGTGTTCAGGGTCGGGGTGCCGAGCTGCATGCTGAGCAGGCCGCCCTTTTTCGCCGCGGTGGCGCCGCCTGCCTGAAGGCCGCGGCCGCCGCCGCCGGAGCGGATTTCCTTGATGCCGGTGGGGAAAAGCCCCTGTTGTTTGAGCTTGGCGGAGGCTTCCTGTTCATTTTCCGCCTCGACGCGGCCGTGCTGTTCCTTGCCCTGGCCGTCCATTGCAGTGTAGGCAAATTTCATCGCCATGGGGAATCACCTCACAGGTTGGAACCGGTTCGTGAATAATTTAGGCTAGCGGCGCGCGCCGGTGCCGGACTGCTGGAGTTTCTGCACAATGCTTTCACTGTCCCGGCAGGTCGTGATCAGTTCACCATAGCCGATCTTGCCGGTTTCGTACAGGGAAAGGAGGTGGGCGTCGAGGGTGTTCATGCCCCACTTGGCGCCGGTCTGGATGTCGGAGGTGATGCGGAAGGTTTTGTTGTCGCGGATGAGCGCCTGGATCGAGGGGGTGGAGATCATGATCTCGAACGCGGCAACGCGGCCGGGCTTGTCTACGCGGGCGAGCAGCACCTGGGAGATGACGCAGATCAGACAGGTGGCAAGCTGGGCGCGGATCTGCTCCTGCTGATCGGTGGGGAAGGCGTCGACAATGCGGTCGACGGTTTCCGCGGCGCCGGTGGTGTGCAGGGTGGCGAAGACCAGATGGCCGGTTTCCGCGGCGGTGACCGCGGCCTTGATGGTCTCCAGGTCGCGCATTTCACCCACGAGGATCACGTCTGGATCCTGGCGCAGGGCGCGGCGCAGGGCTTCTTCGAAGGAGGGGACATCGACGCCGAGTTCGCGCTGGGTGATGATGCTGTTCTTGTGTTCGTGGTAAAATTCGATAGGATCTTCGACGGTGATGATGTGACAGTCGCGCTGGTTGTTGACCACGTCGATCATGGAGGCGAGCGTGGTGGATTTGCCGGAGCCCGTGGGCCCGGTAACCAGAACCAGGCCGCGGGGCTTGAAGAGGATGTCCTTGATTGCCGGCGGCAGGCCGATCTGTTCCAGGGTCAGCAGCGTGCGGGGAATGCAGCGCAGAACCAGGCCGAAGGAGCCCTTCTGCCGGAAACAGCTCACGCGGAACCGGGCCTTGGAGCCGAAGGCGAAGCCGAAGTCGACGCTGCCGACTTCGCGCAACTTTTGCTGGTTGGCATCGGAGGTGATCGACTTCATCAGCCGCTCGGTGTCCTCGGGAACGAGGGACGGCACGTCCAGCGGGTGCAACCCGCCGTGGATGCGCAGGACCGGGGGCGAGCCGACGGGCAGATGCAGGTCGCTGGCGCCTTCGTCCACCACCATTTGCAGCATGTCGGACATTTCGATCGACATGGGAACCTTCTTTCACAAAAGCCGGTTCGGGACCGGCCGGGGATCAGGTGTACTTGAGCACTTCTTCCGCGGAGGTCACGCCGTCCAGAATCCCGCGGAGGCCGCACTGGCGCATGCTCATCATGCCTTCTTCCAGGGCTTTGCCGCGAATGGCGGAGGTGGGCAGCCGGCGGTTGACCATCTCCTGGACCGCGGGGGACATCCGCAGAAATTCATAAATGGCGACGCGGCCGCGGTAGCCGATGTTGTTGCACTCGGGGCAGCCCTTGCCGTAATAGAACGGCTTGCCGCCGATGTCTTCGCGGGCCACTCCCAGCATGGAGAGTTCCTTGTCTTCGGGCTGGTAGGGGGCGCGGCAGGCGCGGCAGACGCGCCGGACCAGGCGCTGGCCGAACACCGCCACCAGGGTGGAGCTGATGAGGAAGGGCTGCACGCCCATGTCGATGAGGCGGGTGATGGCGCCGGCGGCGTCGTTGGTGTGCAGGGTGCTGAGTACCAGATGCCCGGTCAGGGATGCTTGGATGGAGATGGAAGCCGTCTCCAGGTCGCGGATTTCACCGACCATGATGCGGTCCGGATCCTGGCGCAGGAAGGCGCGCAGGGCGCCGGGGAAGGTCATGCCGACGGAGTCGTTGATCTGCACCTGCATGATGCCTTCCAGGTCGTATTCGACCGGGTCCTCGGCCGTCAGCAGCTTGTCGGTAATGACGTTCATTTCTTTGAGGCAGGAATAGAGGGTGGTGGTCTTGCCGGAACCGGTGGGGCCGGTGACGATCATGATGCCGTTGGGCCGATGAATGATCTCGCGCAGGTACTTGATCGTGCGCTGGTCGATGCCCAGGTTGTCCAGGTTCAGGTTGACTACGGTGCGGTCGAGCACGCGCAGCACCACGCTTTCGCCGTACTGGGTCGGCAGGGTGGAGACGCGGAAGTCGATGGGGCGTCCGGCGATGCGCAGTTCGATACGGCCGTCCTGGGGAATCCGGCGCTCGGCAATGTTCAGGTTGCTGATGACCTTGATACGGCTGATCACGGGCACGGCCAGGTGCTTGGGCGGCGGCGCCATCTCGTACAGCGCGCCGTCGACGCGGTAGCGGATCTTGAACTCGTCGGAAAACGGCTCGAAATGGATATCGCTGGCCTGGGCCTTGATGGCCTGGTAGAGGATGGCGTCGACAAACTTGACGATGGGGGCGTTGGAGGCCATGGCCTCCAGGGCGGCGGCGTCCTCCCCGTGCTGATCGCCGAGGTCGGCGTCCTCAAGTTCGGCCAGCACGTCTTTGACGGAGTCGGCGTTCTGCGGGTAGAAATGATCCAGGGCATCGTCCATTTCGGACGCCTTGGCCACCAGCACGCGGCATTCCTGGCCGAGGACGAAATGGAGTTCGTCAACCATGCGGTAGTCCAGGGGATCCTTGGCGGCCACGAACAGCACGCCATCCTCCTCGCGGACCGGAATGATTCCGTACATCCGGGCGATGGCGGCGGTGACCTTCTGGATCAGTTCCTTGGGGATGGTGACTTCACGCAGGCTGACGACCTCGGAGCCGACGCTCTTGGCCAGGAGCAGGAGGAGCTCGTCCTCTTTGATGATGTCGTAGTTGTAGAGGACGGTGGTGAAGGCCTTGCCGGTCCGCTCATGTTCGGAATAGACTTCCGTGAGCTGGCTCTCGGTGGCCTTTCCGGCATCCGTCAGGATATGCCAGATGGCACTGGTTTCGGCATCAAGTTCAATGGTCGGCATGGGTCCGGTTCCAAGCTGCGGGCCGCGGGGCGGCCCGGGTTCCTTGCTCAGTCGCTCGCGTCGGCGGCGGTTTCTTCGATCACCTCTTCCAGGGAGGTCAGGCCGGCGCCGGCCTTGCGCAGGCCGTCCTCCCGCAGGGTGCGCATGCCCAGGGATCGGGCTTTTTCACGGATGATGCCGGACGAGGCGCGCTCATAGATGAGGGCGAGGATCTGCTCGCCGACGATAAAGATTTCATAGATGCCCATCCGGCCGCGGTAGCCGCGGTTGTTGCAGTCCGGGCAGCCGGCGCCGCGCTTGAGTTCCATGCCGTTGAAGAAGTCGGGGGTCAGGTGCAGCGACTCCAGCTCGGCTTCCGTGGCCTGGTAGGGTTTGGCGCATTTTTGGCAGATGCGCCGGACCAG
Organism: uncultured Lentisphaerota bacterium; assembly: GCA_903894975.1. Lineage (GTDB taxonomy): Bacteria > Verrucomicrobiota > Lentisphaeria > Oligosphaerales > CAITYL01 > CAITSE01. The sequence continues at coordinate 25,564 of CAITSE010000023.1, read as the reverse complement.
GCGCTGGGCCATGACGGCGCGCAGGGCGGAGGCGATCAGGAATTCCTTGATGCCGATGTCGATCATGCGGGTGATGGCCGAGGGGGCGTCGTTGGTGTGCAAGGTGCTGAAGACCAAGTGTCCCGTGAGCGCCGCATTGATGGCGATTTCACCCGCCTCCATGTCGCGGATTTCACCGACCATGATCACGTTCGGCGCCTGACGCATCATGGCGCGCAGGGCTTTGGCAAAGGACATGCCGACGTCTTCGTTGACCTGGCACTGGTTGATGCCGGCGAACTCGTATTCCACCGGGTCTTCCACCGTGATGATTTTGCGGGAGGGCTTGTTCAGGGTGTTGAGGAAGGCGTAGAGCGAGGTGGTCTTGCCCGACCCCGTCGGCCCCGTCACCAGGAAGATGCCGTCGGGAAAACTGACGATCCGGTCGATGGTCTGCTGGTCGTCGACAAAAAAACCGAGTTCGGGAATGCCGAGCTGTACGCTGGTCTTGTCCAGGATACGCATGACGATAGATTCGCCGTGGCGGGTCGGCAGCACGTTCACGCGCAGATCCAAGCTCTTGCCCATGGCGTTGATCTGGATGCGGCCATCCTGCGGGACGCGGTGCTCGGAAATATCCATCTTCGCCATGATCTTGAGGCGGCTGATGATGTTGTTCTGCAAATACTTCGGCGGCGGTTCGTCAATTTCCTTGAGCTGGCCGTCAATGCGGTAGCGGACGCGGAAGCGGCGCTCCAGCGGCTCCAGGTGGATGTCGGACGCGCGGCTGCGGTAGGCCTCCAGGATGAGCAGGGAAACCAGGCGGATGATCGGCGCGTCGTCGTCGGTCGCCTTTGCGTCGCCCATGTCCATCCCGCCAACTTGCGCAACTTCTTCGACGTTGGCTTCGGTGAAGTCCTCCAGGAAGCTGTCGACGCTCTCCTCGATCGTGCTGTAATAATGGGTGATCGCCTCTTTGATCTGCTTGCGGGAGACCAGCACGCCCTCAACGTCGGTCTTGAGGATGTAGCGCAGGGAGTCCAGGGTCTCGACGTCGGTGGGGTCCGCCAGCGCCACGGTCAGGGTCTGGCCGTTCCGCATCACCGGCACCACCTTGTAGCGCCGGACAATGTCCGGAGGCATCGCCGCAATGACTTCCGGCGGAATTTTGTAGCCGGACAGGTCGAAACACTCCATCCCATACTCGGACGCCAGCAACATCATCACGGTTTCCTCGGCGAGGAAGCCGAGGATGATGATGTTGTCGATGATGGTGGTGCCGTCCTGCTCGGCCTTGGCCCGCGCGGCTGCGGCCTGTTCCTGGGTGATGAGCCCTTTGCCGATCAGAAGATCGACCAACAGTTCGTCGTTCTCGGCCACGGCCCGTGTCTCCGTATAAGGTGCGCAATGCGAATATTCGTCGCAGTCCAGTCGGCACGCCATGTCGCTGGCAACATGGCGGCCTATTATATAATCCGGCGAAGGGGGCAAGTCAATCGGGCCGACCGGCATAAAAAACCGTCAATTCCTGACATGCCCGGCCAAGTCGGGCAGGGTTAGGCGTCGGCGAGTTTCGGCGGGTCGATTCGGGGAAAAATCTAGGGTTCAGGGTTCGGGGTTCAGAATCCCGTGAAAACTTGCGGTCGACGGGGGCCGTCCTCCTCCCGAACCCCGAACCCCGAACCCCGAACCCCGAACCCTAGGCTTTTCCTGTCACAGCGACTGATCATGCCAGCGGGTCCCACATCGCTGACGTGCTCCGGCAGTGACCGGCCCGGAGAATGGCCAGCAAGTCGGCCGCGGCGTCCGTGACCTGGTCGTTGATGACCAGGTACTCGTATTCGCGCCAGGCGGCCAGTTCGCACCGGGCATTTTCCAGACGGCGGCGGATGACTTCTTCGGCATCCGTGCCGCGGCCGCGCAGCCGTTGCTCCAGCACCGCGAGTGACGGCGGCGCCAGAAAGGTAAATACGGTGTGTCCGGCCAGGGGTGTGCCGGCGATGCGTTGGCGGACCTGGCGCGCGCCCTGGACGTCAATGTCCAGCAGCACGTCGCCGCCGCGCTCCAGGAACGGTTCGACTTCGCGGCGGAGGGTGCCGTAGCCGTTGCCGTGGACCTCGGCATGTTCGAGGAATTCGCCGGCGGTGATGAGCCGGTCGTACTCTGCGCGCGCCAAGAAATGATAGTCTTTTCCGTTCACCTCGCCGGGGCGCGGGGTGCGGGTGGTGCAGGAAACGGAAAAACGCAGATCCGGCCAGGCCGTCAGGACCTGGGCGCAAACAGTGCTTTTACCGGCGCCGCTGGGACCGGAAATGACCAATGCCGTGCCGATGCGGTTCATGGAAGAGTCCTTGGGCCGCGCGTCCGGAATGTCCGGACGGTCCATGGCCTGTCCCCAGACTATAAACAGGTTTGGCAGTCAATCCATAAGAGAGGGAGCGGATTCTTTATAAACCATGTCTAGTCAAATAGACTTTTTTGTTTCGGGCGGGGGCCGTGCCGCTGCCGGGCGGAAATTTCGCCGGGCTGGAAGTCCGCCGGCCTGTGTTGCCGGGTGTGGACACCCGCCCCCCGGGGTTAGTGGGCAGGATGCCCCTCTCCCGGTTTATTCCCAGACGCCGAATCTGGCGCCGAGACTGGCGCAGCGGGCGCGGAGGGCGTCGCGGTTGGTTTTGTAGAAGATGGCGCCGCCGACCACGGCGACGCCGAGCAGGAGCAGGAGCAGGCCGATGCCCATCATCTGCAGGGAACGGTCAAGAGTCCGGAACTCCTTGACTACCAACGCGATCAGGTCGGTGGCAAAGCCGGCGAAGCCGAGGCCGAGGTAGAGCCGGACGCGCAGGAGCGGGCCGAAAGCCATCACGATCAGGCACAGCAGGAGCATGGTCAGGTGGAAGCTGACGGGGTAGCGGTTGTCCAGCAGCGCATAATAGCCGCAGCTTCCGAGCATGCCGAGGACGGTGACCAGGCGGATGGCGTGGCGCAGGGGTGGCGGGACATGGGAGCCGAACAGCCAAAGCAGGCCGAGCACGCCAAATCCGGCGGGCAGGACATAGGCCTGGATGCAGCGCAGGTCGAGCTTGGCCCAGAAGAGCAGGCAGATGAAGCTGACGAAGCCGAGCATGGCCACGGCATTGTACGGGGAATCACGCTTGCCGCCGCCCTGCCAGGCGAAGAGCATGGCCTGAATGCCGATCACGAGCAGGGTGAGGTCGGCGCTCATGTGGTTGGTCAGCAGCCAGAGGCATTGCAGGACGGGCAGGAGCCAGACGGTGCCGGTGATGGTGCGGCTGAGCCCCGGCTGCTGATGCCTGACCAGGCGCTTGGCGGCGCTGAAGGCGATGGAGGCGCCGAGGCCAAGCCAGATGTCGTACTCGTAGGTCCAGAAATCGAAGTGGCGGAATAGCAACCGCCGGAGGACGATCCAGGCGCCGGCCAGGCTGAGCAGGCTGGCGGCGTAGGGCAGGACGCCGTCGCGGAACCGGCCTTCGCGGTACCAGGCCACAGCACCGACGCCCCAGACGAATGCGAGCGCCAGCATGATGTCGAGGCTGTCATTGCGAGGACTGGTGACAAGAGAGAGGATGGCGAAGGCCAGCCACAGCAGGGTGCGGGCGACGGCCTCGGTCCGGCGCCGGCAGAGATCGAGAACTTCGTGCGCGAGGAAACGGTCCGGAGCGGGCTGGGCGGAATCCTCCGGCCGGCCGGGTTGGCGGAGCCTGTCGTGCAGCGCGTCGGCGAAGCGTGCGAGCATGCCGGTGGCCAGCAGCGCGGCGGCGCCGGCGAGCAGCGGACGCCAGCCGTCGGCGTGGTCGCCGGTGAGCCGGAGTGTGCCGAAATAGACGAACCACAGCGGCGCGCCCAGCAGCAGCGCGGGCAGGGGGTGCGGCGGCGGGGCGTCTTCCGGCCGCGGCGTCCGCAGCGCCGCCAGCAGCATGAGGAGGGCGATGAGCAGGCCGACGCCGGTTCTCGGGCCGTGATAAACGAGGTGCGCGGCGCAGAGCAGGGCCAGGCCTCCGGCGCTGTTCCAGACGGCCCGGGCAGGCACCCATTCTTTGAGGCGGGACCACAGGAGCGCCGCGGCCAGCCATGGCGTGAGCAGGTACCAGACCACTTGTTTGGCCGGGATCAGGCCGGGGGCGCCGGCCGGCAAGAAGAAGTCCAGGTGCAGGGCGGCCAGAATTTCGAGCCCGGCGAGGACATAATAGGCCTTGGCCCAGGGCGCCCCGATCACGGCCTGGTGGAGGAGGACGGTGGCGAGCGCCAGCAGGAGCGGCGTGGTCTCCAGGCTGTGCGTGGAATAGTCCTGGAGCAGGCCGGAAAGGACGGCGACATGCACCGCGGCGGTCAGGAACAGCCCCCACTGCCGCCGGTGCGCGTGCCATTCTTCCGCGCCAATGCCGCCAAGATCCTGGATGAAACTGCGCAGCGGCGACTGCTGGTAGCTCAGCAAAATCAGCAGGTGCGCCGCGCCAAGGGCGGTCCAGGCGCCGGCCATGGGGAAGTCAAAGGGCGAGAGTCCGGGCAGCCAGGTCACGCTGAAGTACGTGCCGGCCATGAGCGCGAGGCCGCCCGTGAACGCCGTCCAGGTCGCGCCGCCGAGGCCGCGGATGCGGATCAGGATCAGGCCCATGAGCACGGCGGCGGGCGCGCCGGTGTGGTAGAGATGCAGGTCGGGCGGGAGGTTCGGGAAGAGCAGCATCTGGAAGGGCAGGCGGGAGCCGTACAAGATCAGGACGAGTCCGGCGAACACGGTGGCGCTGGTGGCGAAGCGTTCCGCGAGAATGAGGCGGGGCGGCGGGGCGGCGGCCGGCGCGGTTCGGCGGGAGAATTCCGCCGCCACCCAGCAGGCCAGGGCCGGAAGCGCCAGCGCATAGAGCGCGGCGTGCGGGGTCCGCAAGGCCGGGATCATTAACGCGCCGCACCAGAGGGCGAGGGCGAGGGCGGCGTGCCAGAAGCTCTCCAGCCAGAGCCCGTCCCGGGTCGGCAGATTTTCCGGCCGGCGCGCGGCGCCGCGGAAATAGAGTCCGGCGGCCAGGGCGAGCAGGCCCGAGGTCAGGAAGCGGATGGTCGGGATCGTCGTCAGGTCCGGGTTAGCCAGGTAGTTGACGCCGATCAGGAGCAGGATCGTTCCCGCCAGCGCGGCGCAGCCCAGGTGCAGCCGGTGTGCGGCAGTGGTGAGCGCGGCTTTCAGTACGAGTTTCCGGGCCAGGGCGAACTCGGCCAGAGTGAGGACCAGGGCCAGGCAGAGGATGTGGACCTCCGTCATCTGGGCGTCCAGCAGTTCCCGGCCGCGGAGCACGGCGATGGCGAAGAGGTTGGCCGCGGGCAGCAGTCCGGCTGCCACAGTCCAGAACCCGCCCCGGCGCCAATACAGTCCGGCCAGGGCGAAGGCGAGGACGGCGGCGAACGGCGCGAGGGTCTGCATGCCGCGGGTGTCGGTGGTGATTCCGGCCGAGGACAGCGCCATTTGGCCGAAGGCGGCGCCCAGGGCGAGACCGAGCGCCGGGATGGTGAGCCAGGGCGCCTGGGGCAGGGTTTCGGCGGCCGGCACTTGCGGCGTCGGCCCTTGCAGCAGTCGCGGACAGCAGGTGCGCAGCATGCCGCCGGCGAAGGGCAGCAGGCAGAGGACAAGGGCGAAGTCCGCCAGCCGCCACGGCCGGAACAGTTCGTTCAGGGTGCAGGGAAGCAGGAGAAGTTGGTAGCCGAGTGCCGCCGCCGGGAGGACAAAGAACGCGCAGTTCTGGGTGCGGGCGATCAGGAGCATGGCGGCGAGGAGCATGCCGGTTTCGGCCGGAGGAATGGTGAGGTTGAGCAGGTCCTGGGTCCCTACGGCGTGGATCAGGGAGTCGGGAAGGCCGGCCGCCAGGAAGGCTAGAAAGGCGCCGAGAAGCGTGACGCCGGCGATGAACGGGGCCTGGAGAGGACGCAGGAAGGCGCGGAGCCCCGGGACTCCTTCCAGGGCGAGGTCCGCCGTCAGGACGGCCAAAAGGAACAGCGGCAGCGCGCCGAAATTCCGTTCGGCCGCGTCCGGAGCGGCGAACAGCCAGGCGGTTGTGAGCACGAAAAGTACGGCGCCAAACCGGCGTTGCGAGGTCCGCAGGGCATGCCAGACGAGCTGGGCGGCGGTGAAGATGGCCAGCGCTTGCAGGCCGGTGTGCCGGGTGTAGGATTCCGAAAGTTGGATGACCAGCATGGTGATGATTACTGTGACCAGAATGCTGCCGCAGGCGAGGATCTCGCGCCGGGGCCGGGCGAGGAGCGTTTCCGCCCAGTCCTGCCGCCGTGCGGCAAGGGCTTCCACTCCGGTGAGGAGGGTGAACGCGACACCGGTCCAAAGCAGCGGGTATTCGAGCATGGCCAGCCCCTCGCACCCGGCTTGATCGCAGCCCATGGCGATGCCGGCGGCGAGCAGCGGCCAGGAGAGATGGAACAGGCCGCTTCCGGCCGGGCGTTGGCGGAAATAAATCGCCGCGGCATAAAAGGTGGCGGAGACCAAGGCGATGGCGGCGATAAACGGAATCTGACCGTGGTGATTTTGAAGCTGAAGGATGAGCGCTTTCCCGCACAGCCAGAACGCCGCGGAAAGGATCGGGATGGTGACCAGGGCGGCCGCGGAGACGGCGCCGGGCCGGGTTGGGGCGGCGGGATCCGGGGCCGGCGCGGGGATGGCGGGCACGGGTTCGGCCAGGGCGCGGCGGAATTGGAAGCAGACCAGGGTCAGGAGGAAGGCCACGGCAGCGGAAACCAGGCCGGTGCCGTGGTGCCAGCGTTCCGGCGCGGCGGCGGCGGGGACGCGGAACAGGGGCAGGATCACGGCGAGCGTGCCGGCGGCGGACATGGCCGGAAGCCGCGAGCGTGCCCGCCAGGCGGTGACGCCGAGCGCGACGGCAAGCAGCACGCCGCCAGCGAGTTCCGCGCCGCCGATTTCGGGCCGACAGGCCAGCAGCAACCGCAGGAGCAGCCCGGCGATGCCGGCGAGGCCGAAAGCGGTGACGATCCGGCCGCCGGTCCGGCGCCAGGTGGCGGAAGGCAGGAACCGCGCGGCGGCGAGCCAGACGGCGGCGAGCAGGCCGAAGCCGAGGCCCAGGGTGTTTTCGTCGAAGCGGTACTCCGTCATGTCGGCGCAGCCGAGGTAGGGCAGGGCCAGCCCGGCGCTGACGGCGGCGATGTGGAGCCAGTCCCGGCGCGCGGTGACGGTGGCGCGGACGGCGAAGAATCCGGCGACGGCCAGGAGGATGAGCCCGGTCTGCCACGGCGCGGAGCGCAGGTGGTATTGGGAGAGGACGGCGACCAGGGCGGTGACGAGCAGGATCGGCGGCTGGATTTCCAGGGCGACCTGGCGCAGACGCGGTTCACGGAAGCGTCCGGCCAGGGCGCGGGCGGCGCCGGCGGCCAGGGCCAGGGCGAAACCGAGTTCGGGCAGGAGGTTGAGTTCGCGGCGTTTCGGGAAGGTTTCAAGCATGCCGGTGGCGGCGCCGCCGAGCAGGCAGAGGGTGACGCCGATCCAGTAGTGGACGATGCCCGGGCGGCGCGGGGCCTGGACCAGCCAGATCCCGCCCGCCAGAAGCAGTGCGATGACGCGGAGGTGCTGGTTGCCGGCGGCCATGAGGATGCCGAGGAACAGGGCGGCATAGCCGAGGAAGGATTCGCCGCCGTAGGCAGCGCCAGTGTTGCGGAGTTCGCCGGCCCGCCGTTCCCAGCGCAGGAGCGCGGCGCCGGCCAGGATCACGGCCAGGGCATAGTCCCGCGGGTGCGGGGTGATGCCGAGATGGAAATGCCGCCAGGCGGAGACTTGGAGAGTGGTGGCTGCCAGAGTGATGCCGAAAAACCAGGGAACACATTTGGCGTCAAGCAGTTCCCGGGTGAGCACGAGCCGGAGGAAACGGTTCGCGACGGCGAGCACCAGGAGCACGGCGGCGGTGATGGTGAAGGGGACCAGGGTGGAACGGTGACCGGCGGCGGCATCGCGGACGCCGGGCATGTCGCCGAGCACCGCCAGGAGATTCACCGCCAGTAGCGGCAGGGCGAGCAGGGGGCGCAGTTCTCTGCGGACTTCACCGCACCAGCGCCAGAGGCCGGCGCCGGCCGCCGCGGCGTAGAGGGCGAGGGCCGGGAGGAGCAGACGCGCGGCCTGCGGATCGTCGCCGGCGCGGCAGAGCACCATGAAATTCGCTGGCAGCAGGCAGATCGCGCCGCCGAGGAGGAAGGTGCCGGTGGCGCGCAGGTCCGGATGCCGCCGGGTCAGGCGCAGCCCCAGTTCGGCCAACCCCCCGGTGAACGCGGCCAGGAGTACCGGCAGGAAGAGGTAGCGCACGAGCAGGCTTTTGTCCCAGGTGAAATAGGCCAGCAGCGAGGCGCCGGCGACGACCATCAGGAGCCCGGCCAGGATGTACCAGTTCGCCGTCAGGAACGGTTGGATGTGTTCTTCCCAAAGCGACGGCTCCGGCGGGGCGGCCGGTTTTTCCGGCTCCGGCGCCGGGGTAGGGATGATGCGCGGGAGGATCGGCGGCGACATTGGCGAAAGGCGTGCTGCGGCTGACTGCGGCGCAATGGGTTCCGTCAATACCGGAGGAAGGCCAAGCCCCGGCGGAATGGAGAGGCCGCCGGCTGGCCGGGGCGGGGCGGGCGCAGTTGGCGGGACGGGAAGACCCTGGAGCCGGGCGACGTCCGCGGGCGTCAGCACCGCTTCCCGGCGCCGGACAAAATCCGCGGGCTGGACGGTCCGGTGCGCGGATTCTGCCACGGCGGCGGTCAGCGCCTCCAGGAGAACGGGGTCGGGCTGCGGCGTCTGACAGGTGTACCAGAGCAGGCGGAGCTCGGCACGGTTTTCGCTCAGCAGGCGGCTGGCGGTGGCCTGCTGCCAGTTGCGTTCCGCCATGGTCCGCCGCAGATAGTCCGCCCATTCGCCCCAAGTGGCATAGTCATTGCCGGTGCGGAGGGCGAGGGCGTGCATGGCATACGCTTGTACCGCGGGCAGGGCGGAGCCGAGGCGCAGGATGTATTCCGCGGCGGCGCGGTCCGGCCAGGCGAGCAGGCAGGCCAGGGCGGTTTTAGCCTGGGGCGTGGAAGGCTGCGATCCGGTGACGGCCGCGGCCAGGTCCGCCAGGCGGGTGGCGTCGGCCGCGGCCGGGTCGGTATCGGCGCCGGCGGGCAGCGCGGTTCCGGAAGGCAGCGTGAAATCTTTCCACAACAAGTTGGGAGGGATTAGATTCCAGAAAAAAGAAAAAGTCCGTAGACGCTGACGCTGGCCCTGGCATTCCTCGGAGAGACTGCGGATGGGAGGATACAGATCCGGCGTAGTAGTGAGCAGAAACCCGCGGTCGCGTTCAAGTTGGACGGCGCGGGTGAGGATCGCGAGCGCCCCGGCATCATCGCGCCAGTCGACGGGCAGGTCCGGCGGCAGGTGCGCCAGGGTGGCCGCGGCCAGGGTGCGCCAGGGATGGGCCGGATCACAGCGGCGGGCGCGGCCGGCCTGGACGGCGTCTTTCAGAATGCCGAGGTGAATCTGCGCCGCCAGGTCACGGGCTTCCGCCACGCCCTGTTCCAGAAGCAGGCGCTGGAGGGCGTAAAGCGTGCCGCCTTCTTCCCATTCCGGCCGCGGCAGGAGCTTTCGCAGCAGTGGCTCGATTTTTGCGAAGGAAAGAGACGTGCCATGAACGGTCTGGCGAACCAGTTCCAGGGCCAGTTGTGGCTTTCCCGCCGACACCAGATTCTCTCCCACGGCCGACCTCCTCTTGCGAAACAATCCCGGCCTTGTCACCGGGCGCTCATACGTCACCCTCGCGTCAGGCCTGGAACAAAACCGGGAGAAGTATACGCCGGGAATGCGCCGGTTACCATATTTGACGACGTGAAGCTGATTACTGCACTGATGCCGAACTATTTTGGCGTGACTTCGCCGTGCCTTGGCGTGGGAGGAAGGCAGGCAGGATTGCCTGTGTCACGCTGGAGTGGAATCGTCTTGTCGTCGGCCTTGGGGTTTCCCCGGAAAACGCATCCGGGATGCAGGGGAATTCAACCGTCTTCCGAATCCAGTCTTGCAGTGGCGACGGCTGGCGTTATATTTGAGACTCACTTTTCCGCGGGCAATTAGCTCAGTTGGTTAGAGCACTACCTTGACATGGTAGGGGTCACAGGTTCGAGTCCTGTATTGCCCACCATTTTTATCCCCGCAGGCCAGAGCGCCTGCGGGGATAAATTGTTTTCGGGGGATGCGGATCAGGGCGAATTGTACGGATTCATGCCCGCCGGGCTTCCGAGGGAGCTGCTGGCGCATCCCTCCAAGCAGGTTACAGTGAACGCCCGTCCGCCGGCTTTTCGACCGGCGGCCGTGATTTGGTTTTTGCCGTGAAGTTGACGGGATGAGGGATAAAGGATGAAGCGGGGAGGCGGAAATCCGTTTGGTTCGGTGTCGCGCTTTTTCGCCGCGCGGCTGTTGGTCGTTGGGCCGGCCGTATTCGGCGCGCTCAAGTCGATCCCGACCGCGAAACTGCCGTGGCGCGAACCCGGCGTCAGGCCTGTGGCCGGCCTCCGCTCCGCCACGCTGTCGTGGCGTGAACTCGACACCCTCGCGCCGGTCGCCGGTACGGTTCCCGGCCTGGACCTGGCCGGCCTTCCCTAGTTACATCAGGAGATTGCGCCAGATGCCGGTTTGGATTTGGCCGGACTGCCGTGGTTGCGCCGGGAAGTTGAGACAACCCAGATAGTACAGATAGTAGACATGGCGACCTTGCCCTGGCTGCGGCGGGAAGTTGACCCGGTCTTTGGGGGGTCAGTTTGGGGGGGGGCAGGAAAGGAGGAGTTTTGGGGGTCAGAGCTATCTTTGTGAGCTTAATTTGGGGGAGAGTTTTAGAGTTTTGGGGAGTTTTGGGGGTCAGAGCTATCTTTGTGAGCTTAATTGGTTGGTATTATTGGAAAGGCGCTGTATGGTTTGGCCGTCATGAAAGTCATGAAGAGAAGGGAACCGGGGGGAGTAGGTCGGACGAGAAAAGGATGGAGTTATGGCCAGGCCATTGCGAGTTGAATATCCGGGTGCGCTGTACCATGTGATGAACCGGGGGAACCGGCGGGAACGGGTGTTCCGGACTAGGGCGGACTACCGGCTGTTTTTGGAGCGGTTGGGGCGGTTTGCGGAGGATTTCGAGGTGGAGGTGTTGAGTTACTGTCTGATGCCGAATCATTTTCACCTGTTCCTGCGGACGCGGCAGGCGAACCTGAGCCGGTTCATGCAGAGCCTGCTGACATCGTTCACGGTGTTTGTGAACCGGCGTGACAAGAGTTCAGGGCATATCTTCCAGGGGCGGTTCAAGGCGCAATTGGTGGAGGGGGGGGGGTACTACGATACGTTGTCGCGTTATATCCATCTGAACCCGGTGCGGGTGCAGTCGGTCAAGAATTTGCCGATGGAAGAACGGCGGCGGGTGCTGGCGGAGTTCAAATGGTCGAGTTTCCCAGCGTTGATCGGGTTGGCGAAAACACCGGAATGGTTGCGGATGGCGGGGATTTTGAAGGGGTTCGGGGCCACGTTGCGCAAGCAGATGCAGGGGTACCGGTTGTTTGTGGAGGAGGGGTTGATGAAGGAGATTTGCGATCCGGCGGCGGCGGCCGAGGCGCGGAGCATTCTGGGGAGCGAGGGTTTTGTGGACTGGGTTCGGCGGGAATTTCTTTTACGGCGGCCAGCGGCCGGGCGGGAGCAGCCCGAGCTGCAGATGCGTCAAGGCGGGTTTTCCTTGGCGGAGGTGGTCGCGGCGGCGGCTCGGGTAACCGGGATTCCCAAGGAAGTGTTGAAGGTGCGGCGGTGTCGGGACCGGGCGGCGCGGGATTTGCTGGCGGCCTTGGTGCGACGGCATTGCCGCGGCCGGTTGCGTCCGGGAGAGATGGCGCGGGAGCTGGAGTTGTCCTATAGCGGGTTTGTCCATGCCAGTGAGCGCGGGCGGGCTCAGGAACAGACGCCCGGTTCCTGGTGGGATCAGGCGGTGGCAAGCCTGCAAAGCCACGGCGATCAGGGATGAAGTCCGCTCTGGTTTCTCGCCAACATGGGTTAGAATTGACAGTGTCCTAGTTGCGCAGTAACTTGATCCCATGCAGATGGTTTGCGGACAATTCAAAACGTTTTGGCTGGACGTTTTTGGTCAGAATATTCCAAAGCGCTGCAAACCAATTACGCTCGCAAAGATAGCTCTGACCCCAATGGACCCCCAATGGACCCCAATGGACCCCCCAATGGATTCCAATGGACCCAAGTGGTGGGGTACATCAAAGGGAAAAGCGCGATTCACATCGCGCGGGAGTTCGGCAATGTCAAGAGGAATTTTACCGGCGTCACATTTTGGGCTCGGGGGTACTATGTGTCCACGGTGGGCCGTGACGAGAAGGTAATCAGGGAGTACATCAAGTATCAGGAGGTAAACGACAATCGTTTGGATCAGCAACTCGCGTTGCCCGGCTACTAACACCGCCGTCTTTAGACGGCAAAACCTCAACGAATAGCCGCTTTGAGCGGCCCAAGCGAAGCGTCCAACAAGCCACCGGCTCAGCCGGTGGTACTTGACTATTTGACCGGGAGTGAATGATTCTTAACGCTCCGGTGCCGTCCGGGTATTTTCCAGGCGGTTGCGGAGATCGCGGGTGGCGGCGCTGTCGGGATACCAGGTTTCGGCTTCGACCAGGGTGTGGCGGACGTCCTCCGACGGAGCGCCGGTCGCGAGCAGGGCGAGTCCGGCCCGGGCGTGGAACACGCCGCGGTGCGGGGTTCGGCGCAGAACTTCCCGCCAGGCGGCATTTACGGCCGGCCGGTCGCCGGCGGCCTCCTCGGCGCGGGCCAGGATCAGCCAGGGGCCGGGCGAGAACGGCATGAGCCTGGCCGTGGCCCGGGTTAGATCCGGCAGAAGAGCCCTGGCCTCCGGATTCGGAGCGTCCGCGACCTGAAACAGAATCAATTGAAGTTGTTCGCCGGGAATGCGCCAGGCCGAGGCGAGACAGACCAGGGCCAGCAGCCCGGCGCCGAGGCGCAGGCCGGCGCGGGCCGTGAAACTCGGGTCGGCGCCCGGGCGGCGGGCGGGTTCGGAAGTATCTTCGTCTTCCGGCCGCGGCAGGACGATGAACGGGAGCAGGGCGACGAGCATGACGGTGCCCGGGATTTCGCTGTTGAAATCAGCTTGGGCATGAAAACCCCAGGCAAGCAGCCCGGCCTGAACGGCGGCGGTAGTCCAGAAAAGGACGGACCGGTCGTCCGGCCGGCGGCCGAGGAGCAGGGGCGGCAAGAAGCAACAGCCCAGGGCGGCCAGGGCCGCCGGGAGCCCGGCCTGGGCGGCCATGCCCAGGATCATGGCATGGGGCTGGCGTGTGAATTCGGCGTCCGCCGGCTTGAGACGCGCATACCAAGTGTGGAACTCGCCGAGGCCGACGCCGCAGGCCGGCTGTTGCCGGGCCATGGTCACGGCCGCTCGCCAATAGTCGCCCCGCGCCGCCACCGTTTCCAAGGCCCGTCCCTGGCCCAGTAACCAGACCCCGGCCAGGCCGGCAAGTACGGCCGCCATGGCCAACCCGGCCCGCAGGCGTCGGAGCCCCGGGCTTGCGCACGGCAGTAGCGCCAGCATTCCGCCCAGTCCCAGGCCCAACGCCAGTATGGCGGCGCGGCTGCCGGAAAGCACGAGTGCGCCACCGGTCACCGTCAGGGCCAGCACGGAAAAGAGCAAGCGGGAGAGGCGCGCCGGCTCGAAGTGGTTGCCGGCGCGCCAGGCCGCTGCCAGAACCAGCGGCAGGGTCAGAATCAGGTGAGCGGCATAACTGTTGGGATAGACGAAGGAGCCGTAGGCCCGGTGCTGCTGGATCCGGTTTAGGAGGTCCGGGTTGATCGGCCGGCCGCTCTGCCGCTGCTGGTCAAGGGCGAATTCGAGGGTGCGGTCGAAGCCCCAGAAATACTGTTCCCAGCCGGCCAGCGCCGTCAGGAGCGTACCGGCGGCGGCCGCCGCCAGCAGCCAGTCGGCCAGGCGCCGGTCATGGCTCCAGACCCAGAATCCGGCCAGGGCCAGGGCGGCGACGCCCGCCCAGTGTCCGAGCATGAGCAGGGCCGAATCCCATTCCGTGGTATGGCGCAGTCCCGGCAACTGGGCCAGTAGCAGCACGGCCCAGAGTGTGGGCAGCAGCCAGGCGTGGCGGGGCGCCCGGGGCACGGGCAGCAGCAGCGCCGCGGCGAGCAGGCATGTTCCGGCCAGACAGGGCGCCAGGAAGGGTGGCCACAGCCCCAGTAGCCATTCCCAGCCGCTGCCCGGCAGTACGGGCGCCTCCCAGTAGGTGACGGGCAGGCCGAATTTTACGGGAAGCAGGAATACCGTCAGCACCAGCAGGCTTCGGCAGAAGATCACCCGCCGCGGCGCGGACTCCGCAACCGCCGCCGCCGGGCCGGCGGGCGCTGGTGACCGGAACGCCTTCATGGGCGGGCGTCCACGGCTTCGGGTTCATCTCCTCCGGCCGTAGCATCCTCATCTTCTTCATGCCGGCAGCAGCCCGGGGGGTGCAGCGACTTCAGTTGGTCCGCGGGAAAATCGGCTACGCGCGGGCCGACTTCGCCGCCGGCGGGCGGCAGGGAGACGCGGACCACGCGCTTGAGCGGCTGCACGTCCAGCACCTTGCCCTCGCCGTCGGGTGTGAGGACCAGGGATCCCGGGCGCGGCAGTTCGCGGCGCAGTTCGCGGTAGCCTTCCGCCTCGTAACGCAGGCAGCACTTGAGCCGGCCGCAGACCCCGGAGATGTTGACGGGGTTGAGCGAGAGCCCCTGCTCTTTGGCGAGCCGGACGTTGATGCTCTGGAAATCGGCGAGAAAGGTGGCGCAGCAGAAGGGGCGGCCGCAACAGCCGAGGCCGCCGCGGACGGCGGTTTCGTCGCGGACGCCGATCTGGCGCAGTTCAACGCGGAGGTGCAGGACGCGGGAGAGGTCCCGGAGCAGTTCCCGGAAATCGACGCGGCCTTCGGCGGCGAACTGGACGACGAGGAGCCTGCGGTCCTGGACCAGGTGCAGGTTGATCAGTTTCATCTCCAGGCGGTACTCGCCGATTTTCTGGAGGACTGAGCGTTGCATCGTGGTTTCGCGCTCGCGGTTTTCCGCGGCCTGGGCCAGGTCCGCCGGACCGGCGATGCGGCGGACGACAGGAACGATGAGTCCCTGGATGCGGCGGCCTTTTTCGTTTTCCTGAAGGTCATGGGCCATCGCGTCTTCATCGGCCGGGGCGCGGTCAAAAGCGCGGCGGATGCGCCCCAGATCCTCGAATCGTTCGCAGGTGACGACGACGTCCATGCCGGCTTCAAGGAGAAGAGATTCCTCGCCCACGGCATCAAACTCGATGCCCGGCGTGAACTCGATGCGGTAGCGGTATCTGGTCGGCATGCGTTGCCCCCGGCCGCGCGCCGTCTCCGGCGCACGGGTTGTTCATAACATACTCTCGCCGGGGCCGACGATTGCCTGGGTGAGCGCGACCTTCACCCGGTGGTCGATCATCGGCATGCGGGCGGGCTTGAGCTGGAACATGACCATGGAGATCATGTTCTCCTGCGGGTCGATCCAGGCGTTGGTGCCGGCGGCTCCGCCCCAGCCGAACTCGCCGACCGAGCCGATGTTCTGCTTCTCGGTCAGGCTGCGCACCACCGACACACCGTAGCCGTAGCCGAACTTGAAGGGTTCGATCGCCAGATGGCCCGGCGGCAGGTGGTCCTGGCGCATCAGTTCGACGGTCTTGGGGCTGAGCAGGCGCGTCCCGTCCAGGGTGCCGCCGCCCAGCAGCATGAGGCAGAAACGCAGATAGTCGGCGGTGCTTGACACCAGGCCGGCGCCGCCGGAAAGGAAGGCCGGTTTTTCGAGATACGGCCGGTCCTCGGTCTGCCGGCGGACGATGCGCGCGTCGGCGTTGTGTTCGTAGAGGACCGTGAAGCGGTCACGCTTGTCCGGCGGGACGAAGAAGCCGGTGTCGCGCATATCCAGCGGGCGCAGGATCTGTTCCTCCAGAAAGATGTCGAGGGGTTGCCCGGAGATCACTTCGATGACGCGGCCGAGTACATCATTGGAACTCGAATAGCGCCATTTCTCGCCCGGGTGGCCGAGGAGCGGTTCTTTGCAGAAGGCGGTGATGAAGGCCGCCGAATCGCGGCCGGTGTTACCGAACTCTTGGGCCAGGGCGTAGCTGAGTCCGCCGGTGTGGGTCAGCAGGTCGTGGATGGTGATGTCGCGTCGGGGCGGCTCCAGCCGGGTGGCGCCATTGGGCTCGGTGACCGCAACCTTGAGCCCGGCGAATTCGGGCAGGAAGCGGTGCACGGGGTCTTGCAGCGACAGGGCGAGCTCCTCGTAAAGCATCAGCGTAGGCGGTCGCCCGTTCCAGGCGTTCCGGACAGATGCCGACGCGGGCCGGGGCGGTTTTGGGCAGGGGCCAGGCGGTTGCGGGGGAAGCCGTTTTGTTCATGGTGCCGGTTTCCATGAAGGATGCGGTGGAAAGGGACAAATACAATATCCCACTCCGTGTCCGCGGCGAACCGGCCCACAGGGAGGCGTGGCGGCCGCGGCGAAGAAGGCCTTCAATCCGGAAAATTCGCGCAATTCGCGGTAAAACCTTCGCGAAAAATCTTCATTCGCAGATTGGCGCAGATTTTCCGCAACAGGACGGGGTGTCAAGATTCAAAAGGACAGACCTTAAGAGACCCGGAATTTCGAGTTGTGGCGGCGTGAAAATGACAGGGACGGGAGACGCTCGGGTTGTGTCTCCGCCCTGTGGGGATTTTTAATCCAGCGTGTAGGCGTATTTTACACAAAGGCAACGGCAATGCAGCCCTGACGTTTTCCCTTGTATTCTATGTGTCCTTTGTGGTAAAAACGGATTTTCCCGGCGGCTTTTTACGGCCGGGCGGCGCGGCGGTGGGCGGCGGCTTTTTCCCGGAGGGCGGGGAGGATGTCGTCGGGGACGGCAAGGGTGCCGCGGCCGGTGCCGAGCCGGAGATCCGGAGTGAAGGAGCCGTGGAAGTCGCTGCCGCCGGAGGGGAGCAGGCTGAGCTGGCGCGCCACCTCCAGGGCCAGCGTTACCTCCGCGGGAGTGAACTCGGGGTAATAGGTTTCCATGCCATCGAGTCCGGCCTTGATCAGGGCGCGCGCCGTCTGGCGCAGGCGGGCCGGGGACGCCCGGAGCTGGGCGGTGGGATGGGCCCAGACGGCGACACCGCCGGCGCCGTGGATGATCCGGATCACGGCTTCGGGAAGCGGCAGATAACGGCGGACATAGGCGGCGCGGCCGCGGCCCAGGAACCGGGCGAACGCATCCTGCGGGTCCTGGCAGTGCCCGGCCGTGACCAGGGCTTTGGCCAGATGCGGCCGCCCCATGACGCCGCTCTCGCCTGTGGCCGTTGCCATTTCCACGTCGCTCAGGGGCATGCCCAGGCATTCCAATTTTTTCAGAATGCTTTCGTTCCGTACCCGGCGCGACTCTCGTTCGCGGGCGAGCAGTTCCAGCAGCGCCGGGTCGGCCTGGTCGATCCACAGGCCGAGGATATGCATGGTGCCGTCGTACCAACTGCATGAAAATTCCACGCCGGTCACTGGTTCGATGCCGGCGGCGGGCGCGGCCGCAAGGAATGCCTCCAGTCCCGCCACCGTGTCATGGTCGGTCAGGGCCAGGGCGGACAGGCCGGCGGCGCGGGCGAGTCCGGGCAGGTCGCCGGGGCGGCAGGAACCGTCCGAGGCGGTGCTGTGGCAGTGCAGATCGATCATAGAGGAAGGGGGGGGGCTGTGGCTTGTGGCCTGTGGTCTGTGGGGAAGAGGGGGCGGCGGATTCTCAACCGGAGAGGTCTCGCCATCTTGCGCGAATGCCGGCATTTCGTATTTGTTTTCCCCCACAGACCACAGACCACAGACTTTTTGTGGCACCGGGATTCCTTGAACCGGCAGTTGGCCGGCGGCGGCAACCGGTTTAATGTACTGGGGAACTGGACGCTTTAAACCTTGGTCTGAAAGTCTCAAGGGAAAGCCAAAACCGGTGGAAACGTCCGGCCCGGGCCGGAAACCGGTTTTTCACATATCCGGATCGTGGTGGTGCATGATGATAATCGGGTGAATCCATGAAATTACGCATATTGACCGGTCATGATCAAGGCAGAATTATCGAACTTAAAGGCAGTTCGTTCATCATCGGCCGGGAAAAAGGCAACGACTTAATCCTGACCGAAGACGGAGTCTCCCGCACTCACTGCAAGTTGACTTGCGACAAGGACAAATGGTCCGCGGAAGACATGCAGAGCACCAACGGCATCCGCATCAACGGCCGCAAGCTTCAGGGAACCACGCGCGAAGAAATCCACAACGGTGACCGCATTGGCATCGGTGAATGTATTCTTCTGGCCACTGATTCCGGCGAGATTGTGCCCGAGGCCAAGCTTCCCGGTCATGCTCCCGCCCATTCCCCGGCCACTTCGCCGGCCAAGTCTCCCGCTTCCGCGCCGCCGCCTCCGGTTCCGGCGGCGAGCGCCGCGGCCGCGGCGCCAGCCCCGGGTCAACCCGCCCGTAAATCTGTCAGCCTGACCGTGCTGTTTCTGGCGGCCCTGTTCACGGTCTTGCTGGGATTGGCCGGCTCGTTGGTCTGGTTCACGTTCTTCCCGGGAAAGCCGGCCGCTGCGTCCGCCCCCTCCGTTCCGGCCGTGGCGTTGGCGCCGGTCATCGCCAAGCCGCCCGTTCCAGCCGGTCCCGGCAGCGGCGCGCCGATGGCGATGTTCGGCGGCCCGGCGGCGCCGGCAGTTGCCACTCCAACCGTTGCGCCAACCTCGTCCGGAGCCACCGCCGCTCCGACGGGAACGGCCACGCTCCAAACCGGTACAGGCGCGGTTGCGGCTGCCGTCGCCGAGCCCGCCACCAAGGGTGTCGCCGAACCTCCCTCGCCTCTGCTTATCCTAGTCGACTCCGAGCCGCACGGCGCCAAGGTCCTGCTTGATGGCGCCGACCAGGGGGTCACCCCTGCCTACCTGAAAAACCTGCCCCCCGGCCGACATGCGCTCACCTTTTCGTTGCGCGGTTATGAAGATCTCAGTCGCCAGATCCATTATCCCGCGCTGGTGCCGGACAAGCCTTTCCAGCTCCGCCAGAAGTCCGCTACCCTGCTCATCACCTCGAACCCCGTCGGCGCCGTCCTCTCGCTCGGGCCGCGGCTCCTTGGGCAAACCCCCATGTTTCTCGACGAACTTCCCGCCGGCGAGTATGAATTTAAACTCTCCCTGCCCGGCTATGATGTCGAAAAATTCCGTGCCAATGTCCGCGATAACCAGCCCGAAACCGTGGCCATCCCCCTGCGCAGTTGCATCGGCTCGCTGGAAGTGGTGACCACCCCGGCGGGGTGCGACGTGCTGGTGGACGACATGCCGGTGGGGCGCACCGAAGCCGCCGGTAGCGAACCCGGCCGCGAGTCCAAGCCTCTGATCCTGCGCGGCATCTTGGAAGGCGAGCACGATATCAAGGTAGTTCATCCGTTGGGCCCGCGCGAAAGCAAGCATGTCAAGACCGTTCGCAATGAAAAACGCAAAATGGTGTTCAGCCTATGGGTGCCGGATACCGAGGTCACGCTTATCGACAAGACCACCCGCTCTGGCATGCTCATTGAGCAGAACTCGTTCGGCGACATGGTTTTGGCGGAAACGCCAAAGCGTCTGGAACGGTACCTGAAGCCGCAGATCCAGGGGAGTGCCCCGTTGCCGCTGGAACGCTCCAAAGAGGCGCAATCCCGGGCCAACTTGGAAGAGGCCCGGCTCAAGGCCACGGCGGAGCTCGGTCCCGAGATTGTCCCGCCGACCCCCTTGCCGAAGCCACCGCCAGTGCCGGCTGACACGGTCAGGCCGCTGGTGGTCGATTTGATCCCCGCTAACGAGCCGCTGTCCCCGGAGGCGTTGCTGGAACGGTTGCGTCCTCTCGCTCCCGAGGCTGCGGCCAAGGCTTATGCCAAACGCCAGCTCACGGTCATCGGCACGCCGGTCACCGGCGGGTATGATCCCGTCTCGGTGATGGTTCTTTTTGGCAACGTCAAATGTGTTTTCGGCCGCAAGGAATTTGAAGACATCCGCGCGGTTCTCAATACCTCCCAGATTCGTAGACAGCCCGTCACCGTTGCCGGCACCTTTGATGAAATTACGCGTCAGGGCGTGCTCGTGCTTCGGGATTGCGGTTTGGTCGCTCCCGCGGCGCCCTGAGGTGTTGGGGCCGCTCGTTTCGCAGAGTCGCCGGTCGTGACGGAGGGAGACCGTTGCGTCCGGTCCTTCCGGGGAGGAATGTCACGATGGGGGAGGTGGATACGGGCGGGCCCGGCGCCGGACTGCCGGATGGACGGACTCTGCCGGCCCTGGCCGCCGGGCTTTGGCTTGTGCCCGGCATTCTGACCGCCTGGCTCGGCGCTGCCGGAAGCCTTCCGGTCTGGGCCGCCACGCTCCTGGCCCTGGCCGCCGGCGGGCTGCTCTGGCTCATCCAGGACCGCGCCGGTCGGCGGTTCGCCATCCTGCTGCCCCTTGCCGCCCTGCTGACGCTCCTGCACCTGGCTGCCCCCTGGCAAACCTGCCGCACGGCCCTGCCCCGCGCCGAATGCGCGGTAGAAATAGAAGCCATTATTACTGAACCCGTTTCCCGCGAGGATGTTGCCGCTCCAGGTCCCGGACTCCGCGCCAGCCTGGTCCGACTCCGCACCCCTGGCGGTAACGGCGCCCCCTGGCGAAACGTCCGCGGTGACATCCTCCTGCGTCTTCCGCGCGAAACGGTCGTCACTCCGCCTTACGGCAGCAGGGTTCGCGCCATCGGCGCCATGCTCGAACCGGACGCCGCGCCGTTTCTGGAGGACTTCGACTACCGCGCCTATCTCCGGACCCGCGGGGTTTTCCTTCTTTTCCAGGTTCAGACCTTGGAAATTACCGGACCGGTTTGCGGCTGGCGGTGGCTGCCGGCGGCGCTGTACCGTGGCCGTGACGCCTTGCTGGACCGCATTTGCGCGGGCGTTGCCAGTCCCGCTCAGGCCGGGATCCTAGCCGCCGTAATCTTCAGCCGCTGCGAAGAACTGGCCCCGGAGCTGCGTGCCCGCTTCCTGCAGAGCGGGACGATTCACATTTTCTCGGTCAGCGGGCTGCACGTCGCCATCCTCGCCTCGATCCTGCTTCCCGCCCTGGCGTTGGCCGGGCTGCCGTTCCGTATGCGCCACGCCCTGCTGCCGCCGCTGCTGGGGCTGTATGTGGTCATGACCGGGTCCGAGGCCGCCGCCGTGCGCTCCTGGCTGATGATCGCCCTGTGGGCGGCGGGCCGCGCGTGGTTCCAGGCCGTGAACCCCCTCAATTCTGTCGCGGCCGCAGCATTGATCTTGCTGTTGTGGAACCCACTCCAGCTTTTTCAGACCGGTTTTCAGTTTTCTTTTCTTCTGGTTTTTTTTCTGATCGCCGGATGGCATGTCGTGCGCCGGTTCCGTGACTGGATCGGTGAAGCCGACGCCTGGCGCCCGGAACGCTGCCGGCCGCACCGGTTCTGGCGTGGCCTGCGGGCGCGTCTGGCCGACCTGGCCGCCGGCAGCCTTCTGGGCTGGGCCGCCGCCGCGGGACTTGTCGCCTGGACCAACCAGCGGCTGATCCTGTCCTGCCTCTGGATCAACCCGCTCACCGGTCTCACCGTCTGGTGGATGCTCTTCCTGGCCTGTCTGAAGTTGCCGGCGTCTTTCCTGATCAGCCCGTGGTGGCCGGGACCGGAGCGCTTGCTGGCCCGCGGTCTGGATTTGAGCGTCCGTCTGACCGATGCCCTGGCCGAAGCCGGACGCGACCTGGCCGTGAGCCTGCCCGTGGTCCGGCCGCCCCTGGCTGCCGTGATCCTGTTTTACCTGATCCTGGCCACGGCCCTGGGACGACGCTTCCATCCCGGCCTGCGTACCGCCGGCGCGGGTATGGTCCTGCTGGGAATCTTCATTCTGCCATTCCTGCCCGGCGAGCTGCCGGCCGGAACTGCGCAGGTTTTCTCCGGCGACGGCGCCGGTCAACCCGGCCTGATCTGGCGACCGGTTGCGGCGACACCGCCCGTGGTTGTGCTTCCCGACAGTTTCACCCTGGCCCGCGCCATGCTCCAGCAACTCGTCCGTTCCGGCCATGGCACGGCGGCATTGATCGTTGCCGGTCCCGGTTGTCCTCCCGCCGCTTTGGAACTCTTTCGTTGCGGACTCCGCGGCGAAAGCCTGCTCCTGCTCGAAGGCGGCGGCCGCCGCCTTTCTCCCGCCCTGCGCTTGGCCGCTCTGAACCTGGCCGTGGCCGGCGTCCGTATCCGCACCGCGGCTTCCGGCGAGGCGCCGCAACCGGCCGGGCCGCTTATCGTCACCTGGACCACTTGCGCCGTCGGCCGGCGCCTGGAATTGCGGCACCCGGCGCCGGCGCGGGTTCTGACCACGGAATCAGAAACCGCCGCGGGCGGCGCCCGCGCCAGCCTGACAGAGACCGGAAACGACCGCGGAACGGAAGCGGCGCCGTTGCGCCTTCCGCTCCGCCGCCGCCCGGTCATGGCCGTCCTGAACGGCCCCGGGCTGGGAGATCAGAATGAATAAGTGGCATTGACGCCGAACACCGTCTGGCTCGAGGTGGCGCCGGAGAGGTTGTCACGCACGTCGTTCAACCCCTTGGTAATGATGTCCGAGTACTTGACGTAGGGAGTGATGGCGAAGTTGTCGGTGACGGCGTACTTGATGCCGGCGGACAGGCCGAAGTCGGAGAGCCCCTGCTCGCTGGTGCCGCCGTAGTAGAAGCCGTTCTCCTGCGCACTGCCCCAGCCGAGACTGGCGCCGAGGATCAGTGCGAGGATGTCCTTGTCTTCTTTCTTGTAGAGGGAGATGGAATGGCTGACGGCGGCGTTCAGGTACCAGCCGTGGCACTCGTCCACGTCATAGTAGGCGGTGAGGGTGGGGGAGAGCAGGACGTCCGGCAGGCCGACACCGAAAAAGACCTCTTGCGTATTCTCCACCGTGGTGCCGTCAAAGGTGTAGGAGATGTAGCCGAGGGTCGGGGCGACATTGAAGGGCAGGCCGGTCGTCTTCTTCTCGAACGTGTGGGAATAGGACAGCGTATAGTCGACTTCCGAGAATTCCCATTTGCGGTCGTTATAGCCGCCCTCGTGGTCGCCGTAATTGGTGGTGTCGACGTTGCCCCAGGCGTTGACGGAGAAGCCGTACCAGCTGAGGGTGAGGGACGGTTGCAGCACCGGATCCTGATTGGCCACCATGCCGCGCCAGACATAGCGGCTGGCGTAGTCCAGGCTCAGCGAGCCGGTGGGTCGTTCCCAGCCGTCGGCGGCTGCCGCGGGCGGGGCCAGGGTGATGGCCGGAGGGGAAGCCGGGGCGGGCGCTGCGGGCGTGTCCTCGGCGCGGGTGGCGGCGGCCAGAATCCCAAAGCTGCAGGCGAGGATGGCGGCGCGGCGGATTGAACGTTCCAGTTTCCGGATCATGGCCAGGGACTCCTTATGGGTCGGATTGTCGGATCGGGGGGGATGAAATGCCGTCAGGTCCGCCGCCGGTCATTTCGGCGCGGGATGCCGTCAGGGAAAGCCCGCCTCATGCCATGCCGGACAAAATCGTTACATCCATCTATTTTCAAACATATTAAAACCCTGATTGCAACCACGAAAATGGCGTTTCCGATTGAGTATAAACCACAATATCGTATCGCAAATAAGGATAAGTGAGCTTATTCCCACCCAAAATGATTTTAACATTGACACAGTTTTGTTACTTTTCCATCGCCAACGGCTCCCGAGCCTGGGCTTGCATTCCCTCGGGCCTGCGGTACATTTTTGTTCTGGTCAGGCCGGGGCCTCTCTGCGCCGGCCGCCTGGGGGTTCCCGTCCATGTCAAAATCCGCCGCCGCGCCGGCTTTGCCGGAAACCGCGTTCTCCGTCGCCCAGCTTCGCCTGCTTTCGCGCACCGCCCGGCACCTGGCCGCGGCGGAGGATCTGCGCACCGCGCTGGCGCTGGTGCTGGAGTGGCTGGCCGACGAGTGCGGCATGCAACGCGGAGTCATCACCCTGCTTAACGAAAGCGATGCGGAATTGCAGGCGGACATCACGGCCGCGGACGTTCCCGGGGCCAAGTCTGAAAAAATGCGCTACCGGTCGGGCGAAGGGATCACCGGCCGGGTTTTCGCCGAAGGGCGCCCGGTCTACATTCAGGATCTGTTCCGTGACCGCAATTTTCTCGACCGGTCCGGGTTGCGCAAGGAGCTCAAGTCTCTTCAGCACGCCGCGCTCTCCTTTTTCTGCGTGCCCATCACTTACCGCGGGTCGACCATCGGCACCCTGTCGGTGGACAAGGAGCAACGCCGGATCACCCAATCCGAGGCCGAACTGGCCTTCCTCGGCGAGGTCGCCCAGCTCACCGCCCCCTTTGTGCAGCGTCGGCGCCTGGAAGATCGTTTCGAACTGTGGAAACGCGCCCAGCAACCCGGCGGCGCCTTTGACAAGATCATCGGCAAATCCGCCGTAATGATGGAAGTACGCAAGCTCATCACCAAGGTGGCGCCGGTGCCGACCACCATCATCCTCACCGGCGAGACCGGCACGGGCAAGGGCGTGGTGGCCGAGGCCATTCATTTGCTGAGTCCGCGGTCAACCCAGCCTTTTGTCGCGGTCAACTGCGGTTCCATTCCCGAGTCGCTGCTGGAAAGCGAGCTGTTCGGCCATGAAAAGGGCTCTTTCACCGGCGCCATGCAGCGGCACACCGGCGTCCTGGAGCGGGCTGGCAAGGGCACGGTTTTTCTGGATGAGATCGGGGAGTTGCCGCTGCCGGCCCAGACCCGGCTCCTGCGTGTGCTTCAGACCCGTGATTTCGAACGCGTCGGCGGCACCGAGACCCTGCAGTTTCACGCCCGTATCATTGCCGCCACCAACCGCGACCTTGAACAGGCCGTTAATGAAAGCCGCTTCCGCGCCGACCTCTTTTACCGGCTCAATGTTTTTCCCATTCATCTTCCGCCCCTGCGTGAACGTGGCAAGGCCGATATTATCCTGTTGGTGGATCATTTCACCCAGGCCTTTGCCCGGGAAATGAAAAAGCAGGTGTTCCGTCTGGACACTCCGGCCATCGACATGCTCAGCGCCTACCACTGGCCCGGCAATGTCCGCGAATTGGAAAACGTCATTGAGCGGGCCGTGCTCCTGGCCGATGCCGGCGTCATCCACGGCCATCATCTGCCGCCTTCCCTCCAGATGAACCGGTACGTTCCCCAGCGCGAGGAAAAGGGCGATTTCCTCAGTCTCGTGAAAAATTTCGAGATCGAGCTGATCACCGAAGCCCTCAAAGACTCCCGCGGCAACCAGACCCAGGCCGCCCAGAAACTGGGGCTCACCAAGCGGATCATCCAGTACAAGATCAAGCAGTACGGGATCGATTACCGCACCTTCCGCTGACTCTCACCGCATTCTGCATCCCCTGAGGCGCTTGCAGAACTCCGTCCTGCCAGCAAAGCAGGGTTCAGGGTGTCAGGGTTCAGGAGGCAGAGTCTGCTGGATGTACAACACTTTCACAATCTGACAGTTGCTTTCACGGCCCTGAACCCTGAACCCCGCTTT
>CAITSE010000022.1 GCA_903894975.1 uncultured Lentisphaerota bacterium | reverse complement strand
TAATCCCAGCCGCCGCCCGCCTGCTGACCGGCGATGATCGTGGCCAACCCCTTTTCCATCGCGGGCTTCAGGGCCGGAATCTTGGTCATGCCGTAGGCTTCGGAAAGGGCGTAGGTGGCGATGGCGTGGCTGTATTCCTTGTTATCCACGACCTTGGCCTTCATCATGGTGGCCGTCAGCCATTGCAGCCCCCGGTTGACGGTTTCGCCGAATTCTTTGCACTCGGGCGAAGGGGTCTCGCCATGGGCCAGGAAGGCCAGCAGCGCCAGGCCGGTCATGGCGCCGGGGAATTCGGGGGACCAGGAGCCGTCCGCACTCTGGTTCGCCTTTAGCCAGCGCAGGGCGCGGAGCACGGAGGCTTCGGTAGTCGCCGTCGGGCCGCCGCCACCCCGGCCGCCGCCACCCCCGCCGCCCATCATGGCGGCCCGGCCCGAGGCGCTGCGCCCGGCATACACGCCGGCGATTCGGATCGGCGATTCACCGAAAAATTTCACATCGGACAGACCTTCGAGCGAAGCGTCCGTCTGCGCCATGCTTGAGTCAAAGTTATCGGTCGTCTCCGCGGCGTCTGATTCCCCGACGCCCACCGGCTTGTCCACCGTCGGCACGGGGGTGTTGTCCGCGTTCTTGATGATTTCCTGAAGCTTTTCCTGGACCTTTTCCTGCAGTTCCTTGACCTGGATGTCCTTGATCTCGACTTCGTAATCCTTGGGTGTCACATCCACCGGCGCGACCATGAAGAAGAAACAGACCACCAGCACGACCAGATGGACGATGACCGAGACCATGGGGCCGGTCATGTGCTCGATCATCTGTCGGCGGCGGTACTCTTCGAGCACATCTTCCACGTTCAGTGGCATGGCCGGGACCGGCTCTCCGGCGGGCGGCGCCTCCGGATCGGCTTCGGTCAATTGGGGATCATCGGCCATGAAGCGGCCTCTTCTGCAAACAGGTTTGTCTTCCCGGCCCGGGGAAAGCATCGGCGGCGGAGGCGAGAGTCATTTGCAAGTCCGCAATATCCAGCCCAGCAAGGCTTAGTGGGCGCCGGTCTTTTTCGCTTCGCCTTCGGCGCCCCAGTCGAGGATGGAGTCGCCGCCCTTTTTCTCGTT
Source organism: uncultured Lentisphaerota bacterium (assembly GCA_903894975.1). Lineage (GTDB taxonomy): Bacteria > Verrucomicrobiota > Lentisphaeria > Oligosphaerales > CAITYL01 > CAITSE01. Next base: position 738 of record CAITSE010000022.1, on the reverse strand, counting down.
GAGATCGACCTTGTAGGTGGGCAGGAAGCGGTAGTAGACTTCCAGCATCAGGCAGCAGAGGGTGGTGCTGTAATAACTGTCGTACTTGGTGATTTCAAACTTGGCGCCGGCGGCGGGCGGCGGGCATTCCCAGTGGCCGTCCGGTTTCTGGTTTTTGGTGAGTTCCGGCGCCATCATGGCATTCCATGGTTTCCAGTAGGCGGAGCCGGCATAGAACATGGCCTGGGTCTGGTAATACCACTTGTAGCAGTCCTGGTTGTGCGCGGCGGCGTCCTTGCGTTCCAAGTCGTTCCATTCCAGCTTGGTCTTGTTGATCGCCTCAACGGCTTTTTGGGCTTCTTCCGACTTGCCCAACCCCATGAGTTGCAGGCACAGCGCGCCGACGCCTTGCATGGAAATCTTGGGCGCTCCCTTGCTGTACTGGAAGGAGGCTTTTTCCTTGTGGAAGGCGGTTTTTTGCAGAAAGCCCATGCTTTTCTCGAGCGCCTCGGCCAGGCCGGGCGCTTCGGCGCCGGCGATGAACCCGGCCTTGAGCGCCTGGATCTGCCAACCGGCCACCGACAAATCCCACCGCTTGCCTTCGTCTTTCGAATAGTTGTAATCCCAGCCGCCGCCCGCCTGCTGACCGGCGATGATCGTGGCCAACCCCTTTTCCATCGCGGGCTTCAGGGCCGGAATCTTGGTCATGCCGTAGGCTTCGGAAAGGGCGTAGGTGGCGATGGCGTGGCTGTATTCCTT
>CAITSE010000021.1 GCA_903894975.1 uncultured Lentisphaerota bacterium | reverse complement strand
TGGGACTTATGGGACGTATGAGACCTATGGGATTGCGCGCCGCCGGGAATCCGAGCCATGAAGGCCGAATTGCCGCGGCCGGCGCGGCTCCGGGGGCGGTGCGGTATATTTCTTGCCGTCGCCGCCGTGTCTGCCGCGGTTGGCCTCCGGAGCACGTATTTATGCCCAGGGATTACATCATTTCCATTATGACCCGGGATCGGGTCGGGATTATTGCCGATGTCACCGGCGTCATCGGCGGTTTGGGGGGGAATTTGGCCGGCCTCAGCCAGACGGTGCTGGGCGGTTATTTCACCATGATCCTTCATGCCGGTTTTCCCGACGGCGTTACGGCGGCGGACGTGCGGCTGCGGCTGCGGGAAATCGATCCGCACGATCCCTTCGAGGTTGGCGTCCGCCCCTGCCGGCAGGAACGGCGTCCGCGGCGACCGGCCGCGGGCAACCTGTATGTGTTGACGGCCGCCGGTCCGGACAAGATGGGGCTGGTCGCCGCGCTTTGCGGTTTTCTGCGCGGCAAGGGGATCAATATCGAAGAGTTTTCCACCCGGGTCCGGGAGGATGTTTACTGGATGTTTCTGACCGTGCGGTTGCCGCGCGGGACGGAGGTGGGGCGGCTGAGGGGCGAGGCGCAGGCGGCGATGGCGGCGGCGGGGGTGCGCATCGAACTCATGGATCAGCGCCTGTTTCTGGCCGCGGGCGAAGTGTGAAGCCGCGTTGATCTGGTGTAGTGTCCCTTAAATAACGGCACACATTATTCGGTCCGCCTTTTCCGCGCCAGGAGGTCCCATCCCGGAGGGATTCCAGCCGGTAGCCGGTGGTTGAGCGAGGCCCGGCGAGCGACACCACCGGTTTGGATGTCCTCCAGGTGAAAGCACCCCGGGAGGGGTGCCAGTCCGCGCCATGGCGCCGGCTCACACCATCACGATCTGTTCCCTCCGAGGCCGCTGGCACCCCGGCAGGGGTGCTGCCATTTTCCGTCCCATGACCGGTGGTGTCGCTGCGCTCAACCACCGGCTACAGGCTGTGACACCGCCGGTGTCCATTTCGCGATATTTTGCGTATTTAGCGGGCAAAACGGATCGGGGTTCTAAACGGCCACTCTCAGGCTGTGGCGGTCGGCGCGGCCTGGTAATAGAGCTGCTCGATCTCAGCTTGGGTGGTCAGGAATTGCCGCGCCAGTTCCGGATCGAACTGGGAGCCGGAGCAACGCCGGATTTCGTCGGTGGCCGTCTCGGGTGGGAGGGCGGGACGATAGGCGCGGTTGGAGCGCATGGCGTCATAGGTGTCGATCAGGGAGAAAACGCGGGCGGCGCGGGCGATTTCATCTCCCTTGAGGCCGCGCGGATAGCCGCTGCCGTCGAAGGCTTCGTGATGCTGGTAAACGAGTTCGGCGACGGGGACCAGGGCGGGAATGACGCGGAGCGCGCGGTAGCCGGTTTCGACGTGGGAGCGCATGATCCGGGTTTCCTCCGGATTTAGCGCGTGGCGCTTGAGCAGGATGGAGTCGGGGATCGCCAGTTTGCCCACGTCATGGAGCAGGGCGCAACAGGCGAGTTTGTCGATCTCGCTCTCGGGCAACCCCACCTGGCGGCCGAAAAAGGTGGCAACCTCCCGCACACTGCGGCCATGGCGGCCGGTGCTCTGCTCGCGCAGGTCGATGAGGTCGGCGATGAGTTCGAGCATCTGGCTGCCGGCGCTCTGGAGCAGGGGGTGCAGGGGCAGAGCCCATTCTGCATTGTCGTCCCTTGTGGACGCGGCTTCGTCACCGGCGGAAGTTGCGGTCTGGACACGATGGAGGATCCGTTCCACCGCGTACAGGAGATCATCCCGTGTCCACGGCCGTAAGAGAAAATCGGTGGCCCCTTCCAGGAACTCCCGGAAATCGGCGTCCGGCGGAATGGTGCGCACCACCAGGATGCAGGGCAATCCCGGGGCCTGGCGGCGGAGGCGGCCGCAGAGCTGGATGGTTTCGGCCGGCGGCCCGGGTTGGCTGATCAAGACCAGGTCGTGGAGGCGCTGGTTGGCCAAAAGTTGTTCGGCCTCTTCCGGTTGCGTGGCGAGTTCAACGCGGAAGTCTGCCTCGGCCAAGGCGCGTCGGAGGGCCGGGCCGTCGGCGTCGTCGGTGGCGAGCAGGAGGATGCGGCCGCGGCCGAAGACCGTGCCGCGGTTCCGTCCTGCCGTGCCGCCGGTCGCCGGCACCTCGGTGGCGGGATGGAACGTGCGGGAACAGTCGCGACCTTGTTTTTTAGCCGCATACAGGGCGCGGTCGGCCAGGGTGAACAGGGTCTCCCAGTCGGTGACGGGGCCGGCGCTGAGGCTGCCGGCAAGTCCGATGGAGATGGTGAGGTTCATCCCGGGGTCATGGCCGGTCTGGAAACGCTGTTTGCGGACGCCCTCCAGCAGCCGGCGCGCAAAGGTTTCGGCCGCGGCCAGCGGGGTTTGCGGCATGACGATCACCACTTCATCGCCGCCGTAGCGGGCGACGATGTCCGTGGTGCGGCAAACTTTGCGCGTCAGGGCCGCCAGCTCCGTGAGGATGCGGTCGCCGGCGTGGTGGCCGAATGAGTCGTTGATGGATTTGAAATGATCGACGTCGAGGATGGCGACGCTCAGCTCTTGTTGGTGGCGTTGGCTGGAGGACCAGAAGGGATCCATGGTCTCCTGCAGGAAGCGGCGGTTGTAGAGGCCGGTGAGGGAATCGCGGATGGCCAACTGGCGCATGCCCTGGAGCGCGGCCAAGGTGGTGGAAAGATGGTTGGCGGTGTGGTAGACCAGGGAGATGTCCGTCGCCGTGAAGGCGTCGGCCGCGGCGGAGGCCATGACCAGCACACCGTCAAAATGCTCGCCGATCATGATCGGTACGGTGAACGTGGACCCGGGACCCGCGGGGGCATTTTCCCCCAGGGGGTGGCCGTGGGTCTGGATCTGGAGGCTTTCGGGCGTCAGGTGATTGCCGCTCAACAGGGACGCCTGGCGGACAACGTCCTCCCGCAACTGCGCCAGAAGGTCCTTCGGGTAGGGATTGCGGACATGGAACGCCAGTTTCCGTTCCTCCTCGCCCAGGATGAGGATGCCGACCACGTCGCAACGCAGCAGGTCGCCGAGGCCGCGGCTCAGTTCCTTCATGGATTCGCTGATGCCGGTGCTGTGCAGCGCGGTGTCGCTGATGTGCCGGAGCATGGCGAGTTGGCGCTGGACTTGGTCGAAGGGAACGGGGGCGACCGCCTGGAGCCGTTTCTGCAGGCGGCTCATTTCCCGGGCCGTGGCCGCCAAAAGCTGATTCAGGGGGAAGGGTTTTTCCAGGATCTCATGGACCTGGAGACGGAGCAGCGCCTCCCGGGTGGCGTTGTCGATATAGGCGGATTCCACCAGTACGCCGAGCCAGGGCCAGATCTTGCGGGCTTCGCGCAGGAATGTCAAGCCGTCCATCCCCGGCATCTGCAAATCGAGAATGACGATGTCGTAAGGCGTTTTGAGTAGGGCATGAAGCCCCTTGCGCCCGTCTTCGTAGGCGGCGGTCGTGCAACCGCAGCGGCCCAGGCTGGAAAGGAGGATCTGCTGGACCCCTTCGTCGTCGTCGAGCACCAGAACCCGGGCGCCGTTCAGAATTTTGGTTGGGTCGGAAGCGGGTTCCATCACGGGGGATCCGTGCCGATCCCCTGAGGTGTGGGCGGACGGCACCTCAATATACTGTTCAAACCCGTGGCGGCAGGAGGGGCCTGTTGTCTGTAGGCCTGTGGCTTATGGGGAAGAACTTGTGGGAAAGAAGAAGACTGAACTGCCGACGTAGTGTTCCTGTCCCCGCTTTCCCGTTTAGGCTTTTCCACAGACCCACAGACCACAAGCCACAGACCTTCCGGAAATCCGGCATTGCAACCCCTTTTTCCGCCAATACAGTAGGAGCGTTCCGGCGTTGCCGTCGGGAATAGGGGACACGTTCGTCCCCCCCGATCAGGTTATTCCCGAGCTGTTTGCCATGCCGGAGATTTTTGACTTTTTGCCAGTCTTCACTTTGGAGAATTCGCTGATGTCCAACGAAAAAATGTCCCGCAGCACTTACCTGACCAAGAACGTGGGTGACTATGCCGGCGAGATTGAGATCAACGGCCTGAAGTTCACCAAGGTCGATGACCTGCGGTACGGCACCAACCCGCACCAGACCGCCGCCTACTACCAGCCCGCCGGCCGCATCGGGGTCATCGGCGGCATGCAGGTGCTCAAGACTGGCAAGGGCGGTCTGTCCCAGACGAATCTGGAGGACATCTCCTACGCCCTGAACATCGTCAAGTTCTTCGACCGCCCGGCTTGCGCCGTGATGAAGCATGTCAACCCCAGCGGCGCGGCCGTGGCCGTCCCCGGCGATTCCCTGCTTGATGTCTACATCAAGGGGCGCGACTCCGATCCGCGCGCCGCCTTTGGCTCGACTACCGCCTTCAACGTCAAGGTCGATGCCGCCACCGCCCGCGAAATTATGAAGCTCTTCACTGAGTGCGTGGTCGCTCCGGACTATGACGAGGAGGCGCTGAAAATCTTCCACGATCAGGAAACCTACAAGCTCAACCAGCACATCCGCATTCTCAAATGCGGCGACCTGGGCGCCCTGCCGAAATACGTCGGCGACCCCGTGGACGGCTACCGCTCGATGAAGGTTCTGGCTGACGGCTCGGTGGTCATCGCCGATCCGCTCCTGACCAAGGTCCGCGGCGTGGCGGACTTTGCGGCGGCGGCCGGCACTAACAAGGCCCTGGGCGAAGTGAAGGCCGCGGTCGCTGCGACGGCACGGCAGCTGGATGACCTACTGATCGCCTGGTATATCAACCTCAACGTCCGCTCCAACGGCGTGGTGATTGTCAAGAACGGCGGCACGCTGGCGGTCGGAACCGGCGAGCAGGATCGGGTCGGCGCGGTCGAGCAGGCCGTGGAAAAAGGCAAGATCAAGTATGCCGGGAAAGAGACGCTGGAAGGCGCGGTCATGTCCAGTGACGGCTTCTTTCCGATGCCGGATGGCGTCGAGGTGGCGGCGAAGGCGGGGGTGAAGGCGATCGTGGCTCCGTCCGGCTCGCTCAAGGACGCGGACGTCGTGGCCCGGGCCAACGCCCTCGGCGTTGCCCTCTATCACGCCCCCGAACGCATCTTCTCGCACCACTGAGGCCGAAGTCATTTGACCGCAGTTTTCGCTTTTTCGTGACCTGTTGCGTTTTCTGTGACCTTCAGGTCTGGGAATGATTCCGACGCCTGGGCGAGGCGGCGGCCGCGGCTTTCGGTGATCCAGGCGCCGGCCAGGCAGGTGGTCAGGATGACGAGGATGGCGCCGTTGAGCACGCTTTGGTCGAACAGGCCGAGATGGAAGCCGATCAGGGCGGTGGCCAGGGTGACGCCCGCCTTGTTCACGACCATGCCGTACATCAGTCCGACCTGGTCGCGCGTGTAGCCGAACAGCGGCCGCATCAGCAGGGTGGCGGCGAGCTTGACGCCGAAAGCGCCGACCAGGAGTAGGCCGATGATCTTCCAGGCATTGGCGCCGCCTAGGAGGGCATGCCAGTCCATGAGCATGCCGACGGAGATCAGGAAGACGGGGATGAACAGGCTGTGGCCGGCGAACTGGACGCGGTTCATCAGCCGGCTCTGAGCCGGCACCAGCGGGTTCAGTGCCAGGCCGGCCAGGAAAGCGCCGAGGATCGGTTCGAGTCCGGCCAGTTGGGCGAGCACCGATATTCCCAGCAGGCTGGCGAAAAGAAAGCGGAACCCGGCCTGTTCGTCGCCGGGCAGGGTCCGGGAAAACCACCGTCCGAGCCGCGGCAGCAACCAGAGGCTGACGCTCGCCAGCAGGAGAAAACCGGCGCCCAGGCGCAGCCAGTATGCCGGGGGGATCGCGCCGTGGGCCAGGCGCGCCGTCACCGCCAGCACCAGCAGGGCGAGGACGTCCGTGAGGATGGTGGCGCCGATGGCGACGGCGACCGCGCCCTGTTTAGCCAGCCCCAGGCGGCTGACGATGGGATAGGTGACCAGCGTCTGCGAGGCGAGCAGGACGCCCAGGAGCACGGCCGGGAGCCAGCCGTAATGCAACAGGCCGCGTCCCGCCGCGATGCCGGTGACCATGGCCAGGCCGAAGATCAGCAGGCCGAAGGTGACGGCCTGGACGCGCTGGCGGCGGAACTGCTGCAGATCCATTTCCAGGCCGGCGGTGAACATGATGTAGAGCAGGCCGGCCGTGGCCAGGAGATCCAGCCCGGGACTTTTGTCCAGCACATTCAGGCCGTTTGGTCCGACGACGACGCCGGCCAGGATCAGGCCGACCATGGCGGGAAGGCGTAGTGCCCGCGCCAGCAGCGGCACGAGCAGCAGCAGCAACGCCAGCATCGCAAAGATGGTCACGGGATGGGTCAAGGGCGAGGTCAAATACGCTCTCCCGGTAGAGGTTTTCTAAATCGGATCAGGTGGACGCTGGCCGAAGTCTCAGGCCGGCTTTTCGCCCGGCCGGTAACATGGCCGACACGCCGGTATTTCGCAAGAGTCCGGACGACGCAGGGCCGTTCCCGGGAATGCCGATCTCCCGATCGGCAAGTCTTGATTTCCGTTTCGAACGGAATAACGGAAGAACGGAAGGATGGGATAGCCGAACCGGCTCTTCCGGCGGGGGAAACGCGGTGCCGGGCCGGACAATGCGGCGGCAAAAAAAATCCCGCGATGCAAATCCGCCTGCACCTCATGGGTGACAACTCCGGAGACCGGAGCGGATTTTTTCGCGGGAAAGCCGGGACGGCGGCCTGAGATCAGGCGCCGGCCGGGATGATGTCGATGCTGCGATGGATCTTGTTGAAAGACACCACGCCTGCGACCAGGGCGAACAGGGTGAAGTCACGGCCCTGACCGACATTGCGGCCGGGGCGGAATTTCGTGCCGACCTGGCGGATGAGGATGCTGCCGGCGGTGACGGTCTCGCCGCCGTACGCCTTCACGCCGCGGAACTTCGGATTGCTGTCGCGGCCGTTACGGCTGCTGGATTGGCCTTTTTTATGTGCCATAGCAGGGATCTCCTTACGTGATCAATTTGGAACCTGTCGCCGGTTGGGCGCGGTTGTACGAAAAATGATTAAGAGTTCATACTGTAAAACGACTCCGGCGGAGTGCAAGCGCGCCAACTGTCATCTCTTGTCCTTACGCACACGAAACCCGAAATTCTGTTCAAAACCGATTTTCACCGCCGGACGGCGCCGGATCCGAAGCGGTGCGCGGCCTGGTATAGGGCGATCACGTTTTCGACCGGGCTGTTGTCCTGCAATTGGTGGGAGGGCGAGAGCATGTAGCCGCCGCCGGGCATCAGGATCTCCAATGTCTCGCGCACGTTCCGCTCCACGTCCGCCGGCGTGCCGTAGGCCACCGGGCCGGCCGTGCTGATGCAGCCGTGGAAGGCCAGCCGCCCGCCGAACTTGGCCTTGAGATATGCCGGCGCCATGTTCGCGGCCTCCGGCTGCAGGGTGTCCACCGCCTTCACGCCCATCTCAATGAAGTCCTCATACGCCCAGCTGCTGGAACCGCAGGTGTGGGTCATCACTGGCAGGCCGTAGGACGTGGCCAGGTCGATGAATTTCTGGTGCCGCGGCCGGATGTGCCGGCGGAACAGTTCCAGGCTGATGATCGGCGCGATCTGGGTGCCCAGATCCTCGCCCATCCAGACGAAATCAATCTGATCCCCGATCCGCTCCAGGGCGCGCCGCATTACTTCCAGTTGCAGCTCGATCTTGCGGTCGATGAGCCGCAGCCCGGCCGGGTCGTCGGTGATCAGGTCCACCAGCACCTGTTCCATGCCGCGCACCATGCCGGTGCTGTTGATGATGTCCGCCAGTCCGGCGCCGCCGTAATGCCGGGCGTAGCGCGTGAGCCGCCGGCATTGGTCGGGCAGGGCGCCGTAGTCGTAATCGTCCGGGGTCGCCAGCGGCCAGGCCTCGATTTCCTCCAGGCCGGCGTTCTGCAGCGGGAAATCGCAGAAATCCCAGTAGCCGTCGCCATTGGAATGTTCAATCCACCGGGTGCGGATGCCGCTTTCCTGGCTGATCCGCCGGTCGGGAATATCGGCAAAACGTTTTGGTCCGACGTAGGGAGCGCCGACTCCCGCAAAATCCACGCCCAACGCCTGCCGCAGACCGTCCCCGTCGTCCGGGGCGAGTCCGAGCCGTTCCTTCAGACGCCGGTCAATGCCGGGATTGGAGGAATAGTCGATAGGCACACGATCCACCGGTTGATGATGGAACGCTGCCAGAACGCGTTCCCGGGCGGTCATGGTTTCTTTGGTCTTGACGATCGGCATCGGAAGTCTCCGTTCCTGAGCTTCTATTCAAAAACGGCATCAGTTCCTTCATCTCCGTGCCACTGTGCCATTGTAATCAATTTGTAATAAAACGGTTAAATGAGAGTCTAGCCAACTAGACTTTTTTATTTCGGGCGATGACGGTGCCGCGGGGCGGGCGGAAAGTTCGCCGGGCTGGAAGCCCGCCGGCCTGTGTTGCCGGGTGTGGACACCC
>CAITSE010000020.1 GCA_903894975.1 uncultured Lentisphaerota bacterium | reverse complement strand
GACGTCTGGGAGCACGCCTATTATCTCGATTACCAGAACCGGCGGAAAGACTTCCTCCAGGCCTTCCTGGAACACCTGGCCAACTGGGATTTCGCCGCCAGCCAGATGAAATAACCGCGGCTCCTGGCGACGGTGACGGTTGTGCCCCCAACGGGCATGCGCGTCAACTTAAGAAAAAACGAACGTCGAACATTCAACATCGAACGTCGAACGTTGAAGTAAAATGCACCGCATGGATCCCGATTCGATGTTCGACGTTCGCATTTAGTTGGTTTCCAGAAGATTAGGGTTCTTAAGTTTACGCGCATGCCCAAGTGGCTTGTGTCATCCTCACGCAACCCCGGCGGGGTAGTGCGGACGGTATGATCATGCCCCAGGGTAGCGCCGTTCCCGGCGCAACCCTGGGCTCTGGGACATAGCCCTGTTGGGGCAGCTTCCAGCCTGACCGGTTCATGAATCATTCAGGCTAGGCGCCCGCGGAGACCGGTTCCGAAGCCCGGAAGGGGCTTGATATCCGGATTCAGTACGATGTCCCGGCGCGGAACATTTTCGCGCTGCGGGAGGCGTTCCTGAAGCACGCGCGCTGACCCGCCCGCCGCCCCGAAGGCGGCGCGGGTGGGCGCAGGGCAAACCCCCGGCACCGCCTGAAGGCGGAACTCCGAACCCGGACGGCCCGGCTCGCGTTGGGAGTTCCCGCTTCAGCGGGGGCTGTTCTTTTTTACCAAGGGCAACCCAGATCTATTCATGTGGCGATCACGATCAAGTCGATTCCCCATTGAATGTTCAATGTTCGTGAATCATTCAGGTTAAGGGCTCCAGGGCGTTCTCTCGATCCTTTGTGATCTTTGCGCTCCTTTTGTGCTTCACGCCCGTCAGCCGCCGCGCGGGAACGGCGTGGTACATTATCCGCATTCACACGAGGATACGTCCATGCCTGTCCGTCCCAAACCCGCCGGAGCGCCCTGTGTTGTCGTCGGCGTCACCGGCTCCATCGCGGCATACAAGGCCGCGGAAGTTGTCAGCACCCTGGCCAAGGCCGGGATGGACGTGCACGTCATCCTCACGGCCTCGGCAGTCAAACTCGTGCAGCCCCAGACCTTTTTCACGCTCAGCCGCAACGCGGTGGTGAAGGACTTGTGGGAGGCCCCGGAATGGGAGCCGGAGCACATCGCCCTGGCCGACCGCGCCAACCTGCTGGTCATCGCCCCGGCCACGGCCAACATCCTGGCCAAGATGGCGCACGGCATCGCCGACGACGCACTTTCCTCTTTTGTCGTTTCGCACACCGGCCCGGTGCTGGTCGCGCCGGCCATGAATCCGCGCATGTGGCGGCAGCCGGTGGTCCAGGAAAATTGCCGGATCTTGCGGGAGCGCGGTGTGCGTTTCATCGACCCCGAGGACGGCGTGGTCGCCTGCGGCGATGTCGGCAAGGGCCGCCTGGCCGATCCCAAGGTCATTGTCGAAGCCATCCGCACCGAACTGGCCGCCGTCCGCCTGGCGCGCGAACTTCGCCCGGCCGCCGCCGCCGGCAAACCCGCCCGCCCCCGCCGCATCTTGGTCACCGCCGGGCCGACGCGTGAGGCGGTGGACGCCGTCCGCTATCTCAGCAACCGCTCCAGCGGCAAGATGGGCTATGCCGTGGCCGCCGTGGCCGCCGCCGCCGGGCATGAGGTCACCCTGATTTCCGGGCCCGTGGCGCTGCCGCCGCCGGCCGGGTGCCGCATCGTCCGTGTCGAGACCGCCGCCGACATGGCCGCCGCCGTCAAACACGAGCTGCTGAAAACCGATCTGCTGGTCATGGCCGCCGCCGTGGCCGATTACCGTCCCGCCCGGCCCGCCGCCGGCAAGCTGAAAAAAAGCGCCGCGGCGCGCACCCTGGACCTGGAGCCGACCGAGGACATCCTCGCCGCCGTGGCCAAGCTCCGGAAAAAAGGGCAGAAAATCGCCGGGTTCGCCGCGGAAACCTCGCAGGTCGCGGAACACGCCCGGGCCAAGCTCGCGGCCAAGAAACTCGACTGGATCGTGGCCAACGACGTCAGCCGCCAGGACATCGGCTTCGACAGCAACGAAAACGAGGTCGCCGTTTTTACCGCCGGCTCCGCCGCGGCGCCGCGGCGCCTGCCGAAAATGCCCAAGACCGAACTCGCCGGCCGCCTGCTGGAGATCTTTTTGGCGGAATGAGTGAAAACGAACGTCGAACATTCAACATTGAACATTCAACGTCGAATGGAAGACGGTACGCGATCTTTCTCCGATCAACCTTCGTGACCTTTGCGGCCTTCTGTTCAAAAAGCTTAAAATGGGTTTCATGAAAATTCTTCTCATCGGCGATATTGTTGGAAAAGGCGGCCGCCGCGCGGTCTGCGACCTGGTGCCGCAGCTCCGCCGCGAGTTTGACTGCGGCTTTTGCGTCGCCAACGGAGAAAACATGGCCGGCGGCGGCGGCATCAACCGCAAGTGCCTGGAAGGCATGCTCAAGCCCGGCGTGGTCGATGTCGTCACCACCGGCGACCATATCTGGGACCAGAAAGATTTCGTCGGCGAGATCGCCTCCTACCCCAATGTCCTGCGTCCGGCCAACCTGCCGAAAGAGCAGCCCGGGAACGGCTGGGGCATCTTCACCGGCCCGGACGGCCGTTCCATCGGCGTCATCAGCCTCCTGGGGCGCGTCTTCATCCATCTCCAATCCGACTGCCCTTTCCGCGCCGCCGACCGCGCCCTGGCCGAAATCCTGCCCAAGACCAAGATCGTGCTGGTGGATTTCCACGCCGAGGCGACCAGCGAGAAAATCGCCATGGGCCATCATCTGGACGGCCGCGTCACCATGGTCTTCGGCACCCACACCCATGTGCCGACGGCCGACGAACAGATCCTGCCCAAGGGTACGGCCCTGCAATGTGACCTCGGCATGGTCGGCGCCCGCGATTCCATCCTCGGCCGCGCCATCGCGCCGGTGCTTAAGCGCTTCACCACCGGCATGCCCTCCCCCTTCACCGTGGTCGAAACCGGCATCCGCCTGCAAGGCGCCGTGCTGGAGCTGGATCCGGTCACGGGCCGCGCCAAGTCCGTACAGCGCGTGATGCGGGATTACCCGGATCTGGATTAGCCTGATTTCTTCATAGGATGAAAACCTTTTTTGCCACAAAAGAGCACAAAAAACACAAGAGGGACGGCGTATTTTTTGTGTATCCTTGTGATCTTTTGCGGCTAATAAATCGGTTCGTGAATCATTCAGGGCAGGCTTTACGACCATGAAAAAATGGCTGGTGCAACTGATGCGGGCGGCGATGGGGCTGGTCCTGCTCTTCCTCACCGCAGGCCTGGTCTGGACCATGGCGGCGCTGCATCTCTACCAGAAGCTGCCGTGGGAGACCATGGCGTTTCCGGCGGTCGGCGGGTTTCTCGGCGGCCTGCTCTTTTTCACCCTGGTTTCCCGGGTGCTGGTGGTGTATGTCTTTGGCCATGAACTGACCCACTGGTTCGCGGCCAAGTTGTTCTTGCGCGAAACCGGCGATGTCACCATCGGTTCCAAGGGCGGCAGCGTTGCCGTGCAGAAACCCAACATCTGGATCACCCTGGCCCCCTATTTCATCCCGTTCTACACCCTGCTCTGGGTCCTGGTCTACGGCATCTTCCGTTTCGGCTACGGCGAACCCAACAGCCTGGTGCTGAAGATCCTGTACAGCGGCATTGGCTTCACCTACGCCTTCCACGTCGTGCTCACCGTACACTCGCTGTTGCGCGAACAGGCGGACTTGAAGGCGAACGGCGGCTTCCTCTCGACGTCGCTCATCCTTTTCTTCAACGTCCTGCTCCTGGCCGTCGGTCTGCTCACGGCCACCGGGCAATGGCGGCACGGCGCGGACCAATTCGTGAACAAGCTCGGCCTGGAATACCGCGGCGTTGCCGGCGCCGTGGAATGGACCTGGGAAAAGGTCATGTCCCTCGCCGCCTGGATCCAGAGCCTGATCTGAGCGGAAACGGGGCGGCATGTAGAGTGTGTTCCGGTTTTGGGAAAACGCCGCTCACACATCACGCGCGGGAGTGAAAAATAGCGAGAGCCTTCGAGTGCCCTCGGGAGCTCTCGATCGATGATTATTACCCTTCAGTCCCTGCAGGACGATCAGACGCGCCATTTTCCGTTGACGCGCCCACCCTTTTCCGGAGTACAGTACCACCGACGGCCACCCACGATCACGGGCCGCCGCGAGGGAAGTCCCATGAACGCCACGTCTTTCACCGCTCTTCCCGCCATTCTGGCCGGCCTGCTGCTGCTTGGCTTTGCCGGGTGCCGGGCGCCGGAGGAAAATCCCTTCCGCCCGCCCGTAGAGGTGAAACAGACGCCGCCCGCCCTGGTGCCCCTGACCGAAACCGCGTCCAGCCTCCGCCAATGGACCGGCGTCGCCGTGCTGCCCGGAAACCGTGTCATCGTCTGCTTCCCCCGCTGGTCCGACAACGTGCCGGTAAGCGTGGCGGAACTGGACGCCGCCGGCGTGGCCAAGCCGTTCCCGGACGCCGAATGGAACCGCTGGGCGCCCGGGCTGGAGCCGAAAACCCATTTCGTCTGCGTCCAAAGCGTCATCGCCGACAGCCGCGGCAAGCTCTGGGTGCTGGATGCCGCCAGCCCGAAGTTCAAGGGTATCGTCGCCGGCGGCCCCAAGCTCATTCAGTTCGACCCCGCCACCCGGGCCGTGCTCAAGACGATTTTCTTTGATGACAAGGCTGCGCCGCCGGGCTCCTACCTCAACGATGTCCGCATCGACGATACGGCGGGCATCGCGTACCTCACCGATTCCGGGCTCGGCGCCCTGCTGGTCACCAACCTCGCCACCGGCGCCACCCGGCGCCTGCTCGAAAACGACCCCAGCACCCAGTCCGAAGGCATCACCCTCGCCGTCGGCGGCAAGGACTGGCGCCTGCCCGACGGTTCCTGCCCGGACATTCATGCCGACGGCATCGCCCTGGACGCCCGCGGCGGCTTCCTGTATTACCAGGCGCTCACCAGCCGCAGCCTCTACCGCATTCCCATCCGCGACCTGCTTAACCCGGACCTGCTCAATCCCGACTTGGCCAAGACCGACCCGGCCAAGGCCATCCTGGCCGAGACCAACCTGGCCAAGGCCATCGAATTCCTCGGCCTCATTGGCGCCGCTGACGGCCTGGAGTTCGGCCCCGACGGGCAGCTCTACCTGACCGCGCTTGAAGACAGCGCCATCAAGCGCTTCGATCCTGTCACCCGCAGTCTCACCGTCATCGCCCAGGATTCGGCCCGCCTGCGCTGGCCCGACTCCCTGGCCTTTGGTCCTGACGGCCGCCTCTACGTCACCGTCTCCCAGATCCACCTCGGCCCGGCGCCGGCCACGCCCTACACCATCCTGACCCTGAGCCCCCCGCCGCCCCCGCCCGCCCCGGCCCCCGTCCCGGCCCCCGTCCTGGCCCCGGGGAAATAGGCTCGGCAACGGTGACCCGGATCAAGCACGCCTCGCCAATTTGGATTGGAGCCCCGAAGGGGCGACAGTGGGATAGGGATTGGCGTGGGTGCCGGTTATGCCGCCCCTCCGGGGGGCTGAAAATATTTATCTATTTCATGTCCGGGGGCTTACGCCCCCGGCTACTTACTGCCGCCCCGCCGGGGCTGTCGAGGATGCTGCGATTTCGGTCCTTGCTTGGGTTTCGATTTACTCCGGTAATGAGTGCCTTCCGGCACCCAGAACAGAACCCCTGAATCGGCAATCTCCAGATGGGTGGATAAGCCTCGGGCGGCAAGCTCTCGGCGCAACCCGTCGGTACCCTCCTCGCTCTTGATGATGTATCCCTCGGTGAGCACATCTCCATAGTGCTTCTCCGTGTTGGAACGCGCCAAGGCGACCAAGTCGGCGACGTCCTTGCCGAGAGACCAAACATGGACATCCTGATCAGTCGCGTAGGTCTTGATGCGCCAACAACCGCGTTCGTCACTGTAAAATTGCACCGTATCGAACGCCTCCTCTGTGGCGGGAGCTTCCGTGTTGCCGATATAACTGCCCTGCACGCTCAAGAAAAAAATAACCAGCGTTGAGTTCATACAACCTACATCTGAATGAACGGGTTCCGTATATCACCGAAAACACTATCCCCATCGCCGCGGGAAAAGCAAGCAGTCGTGCGGGAGCGCACCGTAATTCCTCAGACGGAGAACGGAATCCCCGCCGTCACGGCAGGGTTACGAGCGCGCCGCCACCCTGTGTTACAGGCAGCCTTGCGTCCCCAACAGGGACCCACATGTCCAGCCCGGGGGCGGGCGCCCCTGGGACACCACAGCCGCAAAAGAGCTTTTGTTCCTGAAGGGGACGCACCGGGTCCGTATAATTATGGGTATTTACTGCGGCGTCATCGCCGCCCTGGAGTGCCGGCGGCTTGACGCCGCTTTTTCCCGCCGGTGGAACCGGCCTCCTTGTCTGACGCCTCCGCTTCATTTGGGCAAGGGAGCCAGCCACGCGTGGGATGGGCGGCTCCGCCGCCGG
>CAITSE010000019.1 GCA_903894975.1 uncultured Lentisphaerota bacterium | reverse complement strand
CCGCTCCCTCGGGCATGGCGACATCAACTTCGAAGAGATCATCGTCGCCCTCAACGACATCGGCTACCAGGGCCCGCTCTCCGTGGAGTGGGAAGATAGCCGCATGGATCGCGAGCACGGCGCCCAGGAAGCCGCCGCGTTTGTGCGCAAGATCGACTTCAAACCGTCCGCCATCGCCTTCGACGCCCAGTTCGACCGTTGATTTTCCGCGGCCGCCGCGGAAAATCAATCATGGTTGATCGCAAGGAACACAACAGGAAACACGTTCCCCTTTGTGTTCTTTGCGTTCTTTGTGGCAAAACTGCTTTCGCACCTTTTCACGGAATCCTGTAGGCACGGGCGTGTCGCCCGTGTTCCCACGTTCCGCACAAACGCCGCGGCCACGGACGACGCCGCGGAGAATGTGGTGCAACCACGTTCCTACAAGGACGCCGGCCAGGCTTGGCGGAAGGCCCGGTGCAGATCTTTGTCGCCGTAGCGGTCGGCCCGGCCGGCGGCGAGGTCCGCCGCGGCGTATCCGGAACGGATACGGCGGACTTCCACCGTGCGCGCCGCCGGATCCGCGGCAAACTCCGCGCGCCAGGTGCGGTAGGCGATCTCCCAGCCACCGTCCGGCAGGGTGCGAACGCGCTTGCGCTCCGCCCCGGTGGGATTTTCCCGGAGCTGCCGTTCCAGGAACGGTCGGAGCGCCGGCAATCCTTGTGCCTCCAGCCAGCCGAGCTGTTCCGCGGCCGCCGTGGCGAAAGCGATCTGCCAGACCGGCGCCGCCGCGGCTGCGGCCTCCAGCCAACCGGTGCGCGCCGCCGGCACACTGTCGGCATAGGGCACATACGGCTTGATGTCCAACACCGGCGTGCCGTCCAGAAGATCATGGTTGCGGACGCGGACCGTCAGCCCGTCGACCCCCGCCAATTCCACGCAGCTCAGACCGATGGGGTTCGGCCGGTAGGGCGCGCGGCTGGCGAAGACTCCGACCCGGCGCCGGCCGCGGGGCGGACTGGCCAGGGCGTTCCAGTTCAGGTTGCGGTCGAAGACATAGAGCAGCCAGACATGGGAGAATCCGTCCAGGTCGCGCAGGGCCAGCTCAAAATTGCGCCCCGGCTCCAGACGCACCTCCCCTTCGCTGCCGGCCGCGAGAATCCCCTGCCGCGGAGCGTCATAGGAGTGCTGTTCCCGGCAGTAAAACCGGCCGATGGGCAGAAACGAAACGGGTTCCATCTTCGTCATCACCTCAAAATAGCAACATACGCCGCCGCCCGGGCCTTGCCAAGGCGGGTGGCTCAGCATATTGTATTGAGGCGCTTGCAGAACTCCGTCCTGCCAGCAAAGAAGGGTGTCAGGGTTCAGGGTTCAGGAGACAGAATTTGATGGATGTACAACACTTTCATAATCTGACAGTTGCTTTCCCGGCCCTGAACCCTGAACCCCGACTCTTGCCTCGCGGTACTTCTGCAAGAGCCTCGTATTATACAGATTTTGCCCTACCGCTGCGGGCGGCATTAGCACCGCCCAGCATCGCCGTCCGGAAAAGGAGTCTCGCATGCGACTGGCCACCGCGTCGTTTATCCGCGCCCTTGAAGAACAGGTCATCAATGGCGGCGGCACCGCCTTGGACATGATGGAGCGGGCCGGCGCAACGGCCGCGGAACATGCCTGGCACTGGTGCCGGTCACGCCTGGACCCGATCCATGTGCGTCGCTGGACCGTCCTGGCCGGCAAAGGGCAGAACGGCGGCGACGCCCTGGTGGCCGCACGGCACCTGGCAGCGCGCAGCGGCCTGCCGGTGGTCGTTTATCTGACCGTGCCCCGCGAAGAGTTGACCGGCGCCGCCAGGGAACAGGCCGCGCGCCTCCCCCACCAGATCCCGGTCCTGACCGTCAAAGAACTGCCCGCCGAAGCGCTCGCCTACGGCTGCGTGATTGTGGATGGCCTGCTCGGCACCGGCCTCAACGGCCCGCCGCGGCCCCCGGTCTCCCGCTGGATTGAACAGGTGAACGCCGCAGGCATCCCGGTGATCGCCCTGGATCTGCCCTCCGGACTGAACCCCGATAGCGGCCTCGGCGATCTGGTCCTGACCGCCGATCTCACCATCTCCATGGGCTTGACCAAACGCGGCCTGCTCCAGCCCGAGGGCCGCCGGCATGCGGGCATCCTGCGCGTCGCCGACATCGGCCTGCCGGCCGCGCCCGTCCCGGAGAATGAACCGGAAGGCATCTTTGAGCAGGATGTGCGCCCCCTGCTCCTGCGCCGGCCCCAGGAAAGCCACAAGAACCGTTTCGGCCACACCCTGGTGCTCGGCGGCTCCGTCTCCTATGCCGGCGCCCCGGCGCTGGTGGCGGAGGCGGCATTGCGCGCGGGCTGCGGCCTGGCCACCCTGGGCGTGCCGGAAGCCGCCCGCACCCTGGTCCGGCCTGGCTTGAACGCCCTGATCGTCGAAGGGATTCCCGCCGAAAGCCCGCGACGCACTGAAACCTTGAAACGGCTAATGACCCGCGTCCAAGTCCTGGTCTGCGGCCCGGGCGCCGGCCGGGGGCCGGGAACCCGGCAACTGCTCCGGGAATGCGCCGAATCCGATCTGCCCTTGATCATCGACGCCGACGGCCTGCGTGAACTAGCCGAGGATCCGCTCATCTTCCCGCACCGGAAAGCCCTCACCGTGCTCACCCCGCACGCCGGAGAAATGCTGGCCCTGCTGGAAGGCTATGGCCTGGAAGATCTTTTGAACCTACCACGGCTGGAGCAGGCGTTCGGCCTAGCCCGGAGCACCGGCTGCTGGATCGTGTTCAAAGGCCAGGCCACCGTCGTGGCCAGCCCCGACGGCCGCTCCGCCGTCAACAGCAGCGGCACCAACGGCCTGGGCACCGCCGGCACCGGCGACGTCCTGGCCGGACTCCTGGCCGGACTCCTGGCCCAGGGCCTGGCTCCCTGGGACGCGCTCCGCGCCGGCGTCTTCCTCCACGGCCGCGCCGCCGAACTCTTCCCCGGCGGCGACCGCGCCCTCACCGCAGACGATGTCATCCACCTCTTCGGCGCCGCCTTCCGCTCGGTCACGCCGTTTGCGTGACGGAAGATCGTCACCCCTTTCCCCTATCCCTTGGCGTCTCTTTTGTTTTCTTCGCGAACTTCTGTTCAAAAAGCCTCAGGCGGCAAACGTGAGGGTCTGAATCGCCCGGGCCGGGATGCGCACCGGGGCCGTAAGCCCGTTGTACTTGAGATCGAAGCGGATGGAATTTTCGGTACGGTTCATGATCACGACGGCAACCGTGCCGTCGGGGTTCAGGAACGCCGTCGTCTCCAGCTCATCCCGGGTGCTGACACCCGTGACCCGGCGCGCCCCGGCCTGGATGAACCGGCTGAAATGCCCCAGGTACCAGTAGGAACTCTGGTAGTGGACCTTGCCAGTCTTGGTGTCGGCCAAAATCGGGGCGCTGCAGTAATTGCCGACGTGGTTCGGGCCGCCGACCTCATCCAGGACCAGGTTCCAGTCCACCCAGCCGACCGTCCAGTGATTCAGGTCCTGGATGACGGAGCGGCCGTAGCGTTCGCCGACCTGCCAGGCGTTGAACCAGGGAGTCAGATCCCCGCCCCAGCATTCCTGGCAGCCTTCGGAGAAGAGCAACTGCTTGTCGGGCCAGGCATCGTGAACGGCCTGGACGTTGTCGAAGTGATCCCCGACATACCAGTGGAACGCCGTGCCCCACACATACTTGGCGGCCGCCGGGTCGTCGAACACCGGCTGGGCGCGCTCGAACATGTAGTCGCGGTTGTGATCCCAGATCATAAGTTTGAGATGACCGAAGCCGTCCCGGTGCAGAGCCGGGCCGAGGTGGTCGCGGACAAAGTCACGCTCTTCTTCCGCCGTATAGAGGCAGGAATCCCAGCGCTGTTTGGCGGCCGGCTCGTTCTGCACAGTCAGCCCCCAGAACGGGACGCCTTCCTTCCCGTATTCTTCGATAAAGCGGCAGTAGTGCGTGGCCCAGGCATCACGGCAGTCGGGGCGGAGCTTGCCGCCGTGGTTCATCTCCCCGGTGGTCTTCATCCACGCCGGCGGGCTCCAGGGGGACAGGAACAGCTTGAACGGCGCGCCGGCAACGGCAAACGCGTCCTTGATCAGCGGCAGCAGCGCCTTCCGGTCACGGTTGATCTGAAAGTGCTTCAGTTCAAAGTCTTCCGCGACCTCGGAACAGGAATAGTTGCCCGTGGAAAAATCGCAACTGTTCATGTGCACACGGCAGAGATTGTAGCCGTGTCCGACAGCCGGGTCGAAATAGGCGCGCAGGATCTCCCGGCGCGCGGCCTCCGGCATTTTCTGCAGGGTGACGGCCGTGGACTCGGTGATGGCGCCGCCAAACCCCTCCACGGTCTGGAACCGGTGCGTGGTGTCGACGGTGACGGCGGCCGCAGCCGCAAAACTGGTGTCGGCGACCGCGGCGAAGGCTACGGGCGACTGGGGCGTCAGACGGTCGACCGTATCACGGGCGGTGAGCGTGATGGAAAGGGTTTTCTGGGTCATGTCCGGATTCCTTGTCCCTGAAACTACTTTTTCTGCCACAAAGGAACGCAAAAATCACAAGGTGGATTTCTTTGTGTTTCTTTGTGCTCTTTTGTGGCAGCAACTCAGGCCTGGGAGGCGCGCAGAGCCTGTTCGAAGTCCGCGATCAGATCATCGATGTGCTCGATGCCGACGGCGACGCGGATGAAATCCTCGGAAATGCCGCAGGCCGCCAGCGCCTCGGCGGAGAGCTGCTGGTGCGTGGTCGAGGCCGGGTGGATAACCAGGGTCTTGGCGTCGCCCACGTTGGCCAAGTGACTGGCCAGCTTGACGGCGTTGATGAATTTTTCCCCGGCGGCGCGCCCGCCCTTGATCCCGAACCCGAACACTGCGCCGAAACCGCCCTTCAGAATGCGTTTCGCCACGGCATGATGCGGATGCTCCGGCAACCCGGTGTAGTTCACCCAACTCACCGCCGGCTGGCGCTTCAGCCATTGCGCCAGTGCCAAGGTGTTCTCGCAGTGCCGAGCCATGCGCAGCGGCAGCGTCTCCAGCCCCTGCAAATGCAGGAAGGAGTTGAACGGGCTCGGGCACATGCCGAGGTTACGCAGTCCCTGCAGCCGCGCCTTGAAGGCAAAAGCGACGTTGCCCAAACCCGGGAAATTGCTGAAGTCGCGGGCATAAACCACGCCGTGATAGCTCGCATCCGGCTCCGTAAACTCGGGGAAACGTCCGGACTTGGCCCAGTCGAAGCGGCCGCCGTCGATGACCGCGCCACCGATGGACGTGCCGTGCCCGCCGATCCATTTCGTGGTTGAATGAATAACGATGTCGGCGCCGAGCGCGATGGGCTGGCACAGGATCGGCGCGAACGTGTTGTCCACGAACACCGGGACGCCGGCGGCGTGGGCGACCTTGGCGATGGCGGCCAGGTCTGGCACGTCACCCTTGGGATTGCCGATGGTCTCGAGATAGACCAGCTTGGTTTCCGGGCGGATGGCGGCGGCGACCTTTTCCGCGGTGATGTCCGTGAGGAAATCGAGCTTCATGCCCAGACGCGGCAGGGTGAAGCGGAAGAGCGTGTCCGTACCGCCATAGAGCGAGGCGGAGGCAACGATGTGGTCGCCGCTTCCGGCCAGGGTCGCAATGGCCAGGAAGATGGCGGACATGCCGCTGGCCGTGGCCACCGCCGCCGTGCCGCCCTCGAGCACGGCAAGCCGCTTTTCGACCACGTCGTTGGTCGGGTTTCCGAGCCGCGTGTAGATATTTCCCAACTCCTTGAGCGAAAATAGATTAGCCGCATGCTCGGCGGACTTGAAGACAAAGCTTGAGCTCTGGTAGATCGGGACCGCCCGCGCCCCCGTCGCCGCATCCGGCACCTGCCCCGCATGCACCGCTTGTGTCTCGACACGTTGGGAAGTCATGACTCAACTCCTTTGTCCGGCCTATTGATGGAAAGATCCGTTTCGGCACAACACGAAACCCCAATTTACCACCCGCCTCGGGGTTTATCGAACGCGCCGCGCCATTTCAGCGGAATCCCTCAGACGGGAGGGGCGGAGCATGGAGAACCTTTCTCACGCGGAGTCGCGGAGAACGCGGAGGAAGAAAAACGAGCTTGCACTCTTCTCCGCGAACTCCGCGTCTCCGCGTGAAACAATCCGTTCGCGCTTTTCGCCCCTCCCATCTGAGGGGTTATCTCCGCTCTCCCACAAGCCACAGGCCCACAGGCCACGGGCCTTTCTTTCATTCCTCTGGCGGTCCGGGTTGAGGTCCGGGCGTCCGGCGGATATGCTATGGAGTCCGCAGTCTGACAGTTGCCGGACGGAGGATTTTCCGCATGAAGCCGTATTTCCGGGTTTGGGTTTCCGGGTTGAGTGTTCTGGCCGTGGCGCTTCGGGCCGGAGCCCAGGTGGAGGTGCCGCCGCCCGCGGATGCGCCGCCGGTGGTGGCCGCCGCCGCGGGGCTGACGCCCGTGCAGTTGCTAGCCCTGGCGCGGCGGCCGTTCCTGGAGGAAGAATGGTGCAAGTTCCAAGGTGAGATCCGCTTC
This sequence comes from uncultured Lentisphaerota bacterium, assembly GCA_903894975.1. Taxonomy (GTDB): domain Bacteria; phylum Verrucomicrobiota; class Lentisphaeria; order Oligosphaerales; family CAITYL01; genus CAITSE01. The sequence goes on along the minus strand of CAITSE010000019.1, from coordinate 4,829 downwards.
CGCGGCCGCGAAGCGAAATCCTCACTGCCCCTGATCCTGGCCATGCGCCTCGGCCCGGCCCGCCTGGAAGGGGAGCTGGTGTTGGACGGCAGCCATGTGACGCGCATCACCCAGGCCTACCGCGACGACGGGTCGCTGCCGGACGTGAAGCTGCAAACGCCCCCGGCCGGCGGCGACGCCTCCCTCCATGACATGGGGGTCGAACCCGAAGATCTGACGTTCTGTTTTCTCTACTGGAATTTCGTCCAGGAACTGGCGCCGGCAGCGGTCCGCGGCCAAGACTGCCGGGTGCTGGAACTGGTGCATCCCAAGAAGTTCGAGAAAGTGCGGCTGTGGATGCAGACGGAGTTCGGGTTCCCGTTGCGTGTGCAGTGGTTCCTGCCGGGCGAGGTGCTCTACAACCGCCAGCTTGAGTTCACGGACTTCAAGCGCTACGGCGACTTCTGGTATCCCACCGGCATCCGCATGACCGGGCCGGAATGGAAGACCCAGATCAATTTCACCTCCGCCGAAGTGGCGCGGCCGGCGGAAAAACCGGAACCCGCGGATCTCTTCCACGCCGCCGCCCCGGCCGCCACTGTGGCGCCGATTTCCGGGGGGCGGAAGCCATAAGGCCCGGGGATGAACACCGCCGTCGCCCCTCCCCGTCCCTGCCGGTCCGTGCCAGTCCGTGATTGTCCGTGGTCCGTGTTTTCTCGGCAAGCGCCGGGCAACCTTGGGAAAGATGCTTATTTTTGCCCGTAGCGCCGGAATGGTGTTGCCGTGATTATGTAACAGTCAAAAACCTAAAAGCACCGAGTTGTATATGCGCGCTGAGATGCACAGATACCTATGTAGTGGTGCTTTTGCATGAGCGCCATCCTGTTACATAGGGAAGGCGCTTGTTTTTGCTCGTGGGGGCGGATATGGTGTAGAGTAGGCAGTGGTGGTTTAGTACGTAAAAGGAATAAAGACATGCTAAAGTGTTTAATATTTTGCATTGCAATATGTTTTGCGATTATAATGACTGGCTGTGTTAGCGAAAATCTTAATCGTCCCAAGCCTCCCGCAATAACCCTTGATAGCCGTATTATGGATGTGCCGATTAATTTAAACGTCACCGATGCCAAATTTTCGGAAGTCGTAAAACAAATTGAGAAAGAATGGGAAAAAGCGCTTTACCCTGTAATACCACCAGCCATTGTGATTAAAGGAGATGATTATAATAACGGGTTATACACATTTTCAATGACAGGTATACCAGTTATGAGATGCCTTTTAATGCTCGGTGAAATTCGAGGCGCTCCGTTAAATATGGGTAAAACTTATGTTAAATACGAGTTTTATAATGCATGTGTTTCAGAGGAGGCTGTGCTACCTGTAAAAGTCCCCCCAAAGGCGCAATCGGTGCTTGGTATAAATTCAAAAACAACAAATGATGAGTTAAAGAAAATTCTCGTCGCCGTTGGAATTGAGTTTAAGGAAAGTTGGCTCAAGGCAACATGGAACCCGCATTCGGAAGTAATTGTCATATGCAATTACCCCGAGGAATGTCGAAAACTTGCTGGCATTGTCTCTCTTATAAGCGCGGGATATAGACTGGAGAAAGACGCCCAGCAAACAGAGGCAACCCATCCTTAAACAAAAAACACAGATTTTTATATGCGCTCTGAAATTTACCTGTATTCCTGGTGGCCCGTGCGCAGGAAACTGCGTATCCTGCTGAAAATCAGCCTGGTGCGGGTTCAAGTCCGGATCGGGGGAACGGCATGAACCTTTCCGGAAAAGACCCGACCGGACCGCGGCCGCCCCGGGAGGAGCGCCCGCCTCCGCCGGTCACGCCATCCGCGCCTGGCGTTCTGCCCCCTCCGGTTTCGCCGGCGCCGTCCGTGTTCCACAAGGCGACCACGATGGATGGAGCCGGAACCGGGGTTCCGTCGCCGGACGAGGCCGCGGCGGCGCGGCCGGGGGTGGAACTGCACAATGATTATGACCGCTACCGGGATCTAGAGGAGTTGGGCCAGGGCGGCGTCGGCACCGTGCTGAGCGGGTTGGACCCGCACCTGGGGCGCGCCGTGGCCATCAAGGTGCTGAAAGAAAGTGCCGGCGGTAATTCCCGCGAACGGCGGACCCGGTTTGTCCGCGAAGCCCGGGTCATGGCCCAGCTCGAACATCCCAATATCATGCCGGTGCATGAACTGGGAACACGCGCGGACGGCCGCGTCTACTTCACCATGAAGCGGGTCGACGGGGAGTCGCTGGATGAAATCCTGATGCGGCTCGGGACGGAAGAGCCAGAAGCCGTCAGGACCTATACCCTGGATCGGTTGTTGGACATTTTTTCCCACGTCTGCCAGGCCGTGGCCTTTGCCCACTGCCGCGGCGTGCTGCACCGGGATCTGAAACCCGGAAATATCCTGGTGGGCCGGTTCGCCGAAGTCCTGGTGGTGGATTGGGGATTGGCCAAACTCCTGATCGGCGAAGAGGCGAACGCGGATCCGGCCGCTAATCTTGACCTGGAGACCAGCCTGGACCTGCAGCACAAAACAACCACCATCGAAGGACGGATCGCCGGCACCCCGGTCTATATGGCCCCGGAACAGGCCCGGGGATGTATCTCCGAACTCGACGAACGCACCGACCTCTACAGTCTCGGCGTGATCCTCTACGAATTGCTGACGCTGCGCCGCCCGGTGGACGGCGGCACCCTGCCGGAAATCCTGCAGAACGTCCAGGAGGCGCTGGTGATTCCGCCCCGGCGGCGGATGCCCGGGCGGAAGATTCCCCGCGAATTGGACGCCATCTGCATGAAGGCCCTGGCCAAACGTCCCGATGACCGCTACCGGGACGTGATGGATCTGATCGTCGACCTCGAACGCTGGCAGGCAGGCCGGCCGGTCCTGGCCTGTCCCGACCCCTGGTTGCGGCGGTTCTGGAAATGGTGCCTGCGGCATCCCGTAAAAAGCTCCACTTCCGCGGTGGCCGCCCTGAGCCTGCTGCTCGCCGCCTCCGGCGTGTTCCTGGTCCGGTCGGTTCGCTATCACGATTCCATCCATGGCGGTGACGTGCAAATGGAGGAAGCCAGGAAGGCCGCCAGCCAGGCCGGAAAACTGGTCAGGGAATGGCGGGAGTTGCGGGATGCCAACCACTCCCAGAGCCCGAGCCTCCGGGAGACGAAGATCCAGGCCAAAGTGACGGAATGGGAAGGGCGCATGGAAGGCGCCATGACCCTGGCCAGCGTTCTCTATGCCCCCGCTGGCGCCGGACGCGAGGATGTCCGCGGCCGTTGGGAGGATCTGGTGCGCCTCCGCCTCGGGTATCTGGAATCCCGGCGCGACTATCACGAAATGGCCAAGCAGATGAATGAAATGCGGGAACTGTTCGGCCCCGGCTACGGCCGGGCTTCGCCGGAACTGCGGACGGAACTGCGGCGCTGGCAGGACGTGGCGGCGGGCGTGGGTTCGTTGCGTGTCGCCGCCCGGCCGGCCGGGGCGCGGATTGACCTGTGGACGTTCACTCCGGATGCGGCCGGGCTTCTGCGTCCCGCCAACCGGCGGCCGCTCGGGCAGGCTCCGGTCACTCTGGCGACCCTGCCCAAGGGATCTTATCTGCTGGTGGCGAACTGGCCGGAGTTTTCCGGCCTGGCGGATCCGGCCGCGGATCCCGGGGCTGCGACCGGAACGCTTTCGCCGGAACCGCCGGCCGGCGTGGTCTATCTGCCCGTTAAAGTCGATCACGCGGAGAAACAGGATCTGGAAGTCTTCTGGCCGGGGCGCATCCCGGACGGCACGGTCTACGTTCCCGCCGGAACCGCCGAGATCGGCGGCTGGGCCTCACGCCAGGACCGGCAGCATGAAGTCTGGATCGACGGCTTTTTCATCGGCCGGACGGAAGTCTCCGTCCGCGAGTACCTGGCCTTCTGGCTCGACCCGGCCGGCGGCGCCCGGCGGGACCGCCTGCGCAGCCATCTTCGCCTGAACCCGGAGGAATACGAATTTCTGGATGCCTGGGACGACGCCGGGAACTTGCGCCCGGAATTGAGTCTTGACCGGCCGGTGGTCGGAATCTCCCAGGCCGCCGCCGCGGCATACTGCCACTGGCTCGGGCGCAAAAGCGGCCGCGCCTGCCGCCTGCCCACGGCCGGGGAGTGGGAAAAGGCCGCCCGCGGCGCCGATGGCCGCGACTATGTCTGGGGCGGTGAATACCGGCCCGGCCTGGCCTACAGCACCGAGGAGAAAGAGGCCCGTGCCCGCTTCGGCATTTGGGCGCCGCCCGGCAGCTTCCCCACCGATGTCTCCGTCTACGGCGCTGCGGACCTGGCCGGCAATGTCCGGGAATGGACCGGGTCCAGTTTTCCCGAAACCGCGACGTTCCAGATCAAGGGCGGCAGTTCCTGCGTCAGCCGGCGCTTCCTCTGCTGCGCCTATGCCAGCGACACCCCGGTCGTTCCCAGCGACGTCGGCTTCCGCTATGTCATCCCGCTGGACGGCAAGCCGCCCGTGCCGTGACCCGCCTGCGGGAGTTGAGGGGATCTCCCAGCGTGAGTTGGGCCGGCCGAGTTTGGAGTTCCGCCTTCACGCGCCACGATGATATAACATTTTCTTTTTTAACCGCTAATGAACGCCAATGAACGCGAATAAAATCAGCCCTCCCCCGGCTACCGTCGGTTGAGGACACCAAAGGTGTCACCGCCAGTAGCCGGTGGTTGAGCGCAGCGACACCACCGGTCATAGAACGGAGCATGTCCGCACCCCGGCAGGGCATGCGCGTAAACTTAAGGAAAAAATCGAACGTCGAACATTCAACATTGAACGTTGAACGTCGAAGGAAAACCCGGTCGGTTTGAGCTT
>CAITSE010000018.1 GCA_903894975.1 uncultured Lentisphaerota bacterium | reverse complement strand
TCGTCGGGCGGCGGCACCGCCATCTTCTCCTGGCCGAGTCCGCCGGTGAATTTTGCCGCCGGGATTTTCCGCATCTTCGCCAGCTCCGCGAGGTCCAGGAAATGGCCGGGGACATGCAGGCCGATTCCGTCAATTCCAATGTTCATGGCTCGTCTTTCTCCATTTACTTTGCAATGCGAAGTTCTCTCCATCGCATTGTACAATAGACCGCCGGCGGCTGCAAACGTTCAATGGCATGGCAACGGTCGCCGCCGAACGCCCTTCCCGCAAATGGCGCACGCGGCGGCGGCGGCACGGCGCTGGATGCGGCGAAGAGCGCCCTGGGTGCGCGTCCTGCCCGCGCCACCACACTTCCAATGATTGGAAATCTGCGCGCCCGTCATTTCCAACCATTGGAGCTGGCGCCGCGCCCGCCGTGGTCTTGCGCGGCGGAGCCAAATCTGCTAAATGCCCGCCAACAGCATAAGGAGAAATGCAATGTTTGATCCAAGTATTCCAAGCGACCACGGACCGTTTGAATCTGCCGCGATGCGCGCGCAGCTCAACGCCCTCAACGATAAAATCGACACCATCCCACCGCCCATCCCAGGCGAAAACGGCGATAAAGGTGATCCCGGCGAATCCATCGTCGGGCCGCCCGGAATGCAGGGGCCGGCTGGGGCCGATGGCGCGACCGGTCCGGCGGCCAATATTTGCGGCGCGTGGGTCCCCGGCCAAAACTATAACAAGAGCGACGCGGTCTTCTTCAACGACCTGATGTATGTCGCCACGACCACCATCATGAGCCCGTGGTCGCAACCTGATTCCAATCCCGAATGGCTCCTGGTCAGCATCGTCGGGCCGCAGGGTGTGCAGGGGATACAGGGCATTCCGGGGAACGACGGACCACCCGGCCCGCCGCTTTCCAGTCCGCTGCCCGGCAACATTGACGTTCAGGGCAGGGGCTTCGTGCAACTGGACCTCGCGCTCTACGCGAACGATCCCAACGGCAGCGGCGAAACAGCCGTCAGCCTGCGCCATGACGAATCCTCCGGCGCGTCCATCCTCGCCATCGCCTCGCGCCGCAGCGGCGCGGACCTCTCGAACATCAAGCTGGATGTGGCCGGGATGATTGACGGGGCGGGCAACCCCAGCGTGCAGCATGGCGACGGCTTCCAGTACGACGGCATGAACGACGCGGTCAAGCCGGTGCGCCATCTCAGCGTGCGCTTCAGCGATCTTGGCCCGTTGAACATGATCGTCAGCGACCCGCCGACGCAGCAGCAAATGCAAATCATCGCCAACCGCCAAGACGAGCTCCTGAGCCGTTTGCAGCAGTGGTGAGCGCGATGTAACGCGGGACCTGTCCCGCCGATGGAAAGCGGTGTCATGCCGCCGCAAAGTCCCGAAGGGACTGACGGACATTAGCCGGTGGTGGCAACCACCGGACAATGCGAATAACAAAACATCATGCACCCCGGCGGGGTGCCGGACTCCGCCGCCCCTGCCGGGGCGGAATGGAATGAAGAATGATCGTGTTGTTGCATGCCGTTTCCGGTGGCTCGCGCCACCGGCTACCATCCATCGGCCCGCCGGGCCTCACCTGCTTGGACTGCGGAAGCGATGCTGCGAGCTTCCGCTTTTCGTCAGGAAGCGAAGCCGCGAGCTTCCCTTCTTCCGCCGCCGCGA
>CAITSE010000017.1 GCA_903894975.1 uncultured Lentisphaerota bacterium | reverse complement strand
TCGAAGACCCTCGCCGGGGGATTCAGGGGGTGGGCGAACTCCACCCCCTGACCTGACTTCAGCGGGCGGCGCGGTAGAGGGCCAGGACTTTTTCCGGGGGGACTTCGGCGAGCAGGTTGTGGATAGCGCAGAAGACATAGCCGTTATCGCCGCTCAGGTAGGCGGCCACTTCCCCGGCTTCGCGCGCCACGTCGTCCACCGTACCCCGGGGCAGCGTGGTCTGAGTGTTCACACCGCCGCCCCACAAGGCGATGCGGTTGCGGCATTTGTCCTTCCATTCCCGGTAGGAACGGCCGCCGGCCGACCACTGTACGGGGTTGAACACATCGAACCCGGCGGCGACAATGTCGTCCAGGATGTCATAGACCGCACCGCAACAATGGAGGAAGGTTTTCACCCCCGGCGCGACCTCATGAATGGCGTCATTGGCCTGACGATAGTAGGGAACGTACAGGTCACGGAACACCGCCGGCGGCAGGATGGTGGTGGTCTGGATACCCTGGTCGTCCGCGGCGACCATGATCACGTCCACCGACTCGGCGATGGCCGGCAAGAGGCGCCGGAGATTTTCCACCGCGGCCGCCGTCCGCAGCGCATGTAGTTCCCGGACTAGTTCCGGTTCGATCAGGCAGAGCATGGAATACGCCGCCATGCCGCCCGGGAACCCGAGGCCCGCACCCACGCCGTTAAAGAGAATGGCGCGATCCGTGGCGGCGCGAACCCGCCGGAGGTGAGCCGCCGAAGCCTGGACCTGAGCTTCCGTCAGCAGGTTTTTTTTCAGATCTTCCTTCAGTTTTTCGACATCCGGAAGAACAAGCTCCCCTTCCAAGTCGAGCGGCTGTCCGGCATGCTCGAAGTTGAAGACGAAACTGTTCGTCAGCATGCGGGAAGCCCAGGAGCCTGTTCCCTGGACGATGACGCCGTCGGATTCCACGGTGAACCCCGCCGGGTTGTGCACCAGCGCCGGCAACCGGCCGTTGAAATCATAGGGGTGCCAGATCTCCGGTTCCGGGAACGCATTGGTGCTGGGGAACATGTCCGCGGTCACCACATCACAGCCCAGGGCGTCGAGCACGTCCAGGTCCGGCAGGGCCAACATCTGACCGGTGTCATAAAGCCGGGGCAGCCGCGGCGGCAGGCCGAGGGCTTTGACCAGCGCCGGATAGGCAAAGGCGCTGATGCCAGTGGAGCGCATGCCGCCCAGATCTTTGGGCAACCGGTCAGGAGTGCGGAAATTCAACGTGGCCATCACGCGTTCACGGGAGGTCATGGGAGGGGTCCTCGGTGGTTATTTTATAAAAATATGCCGTATGCGTAGTAAATTAAATTCAAACATCTGCCAGTTTTTATAAAATCCTGTCATTTTGTCCTTGCGCATGGGAGAAACTGCGATGAAACACCAAGACCGCATTCCGCCGGACGCCATCGTGCTACACGCCAACCGGGTACTTTTCACCAACCGTCAACCGTTGCACTTCGAGCGGATCCTGAGCTGGCACCTGCTGCACTGGGAAGAAGGATCGTCACGCGTGGTCGCAAACGGACAGGAGCTGGAAATGACCGCCGGAGACTTCCTGTTCCTGCCGTGGGAGAGCCGCCTGACGTACCTGCCCATGACCCGCGGTCCGTACCGCCTGGAAGGCATCCATCTTCTGCCCGACCTGGCGCCGGGCAGCGAAAAGCCGGTGCGCTTTGACGTAGCCCGCCGCACCGGCGACACCCTGCAACATGCGCCTCACCGCCGGGACGCTGGAGTTCCTGAACTCCAGAAGGTTATCCATGGCGCCTGTTACGTCCGGGCGCGGCTGTATGAACTGATGGATTACATCGTTGACTGGTTTGCCGGCGGGCCGCCGGAAGAGGCTCCGGCCCGGGATCTGGCGCGGCTGCTCGTCCGGGAACTGCTCCGGACCCTGTGTTCCGGCGAAGCCGAGCGGTTGCCGCCGCAATTGGAGGCGGTGCTGCAGTTCATCCGCGGCGCGCTGGACCGCCCGGTCGCTTTGGCGGAACTGGCCCGGCAGGTGCATTGCAGCGAATCGACCCTGCACCGACTATTCCGCGTTCGGCTCGACTGTCCGCCGGCACGTTGGATCCTGCGGGAACGCATGGCCCGCGCCGCGGAACTGGTGGCGGGCACCAGCCTGCCCATGCGCGAAATCGCCAGCCGGACGGGCATTGCCAACCCGTATTATTTCTCCGGGTTGTTCAAGAAATTCCACGGCCGTACCGCCCGCGAATACCGCGCCGTCCGCCGCCTGCTGTAACGCGGAAGAGTTCTCCACGAATTACACGATTTTTTCACAAAACCCGTCATCCGGGAAAGGAGCAGGCCGCGACCAAGGCCGCGGTTTCACCGAGTTCCACGGCCCCGCCGAACACATCATCGGTGACGCCACCAATGCCATGCCGCGCCAGACCCGCCCAGCACAGTGCCCCGGCCAGCGCCCCGGCCAGCGGCACCAGACTGCTCCGGCCAATGAGTGCGGCCACGATCCCGGTCAGGAGTGTGGCGATGATGATTTCACGGGCGCCCAGGCCGTTCTTAAGGGAGCGGCCCAGGCCGTCAGGCTTGGCCAACGGCTGAGTTGCCACCACCAGCACCAGGCCCAACCGCGCCGCCACCGGCGCCAGGATCAGCACCAGCAGCGCCCGCGAGCCGTCCACCCAGGATTGCAGGATCACCCCGTGCAGTGCGGCGCCTTTGACCGCCAGCAGCAGGATCAGGCAGGTGACGCCAAAGACGCCCAGGCGTGGGTCATCCATGGCCTGAAGCCTTTTCCCCGGAGTGGCGCGGGTGAAAAACGCGTCACAGCCATTCGCCCAGCCGTCCAAGTGCAGCGCTCCGGTCAGCATTGCCCACCAGGCCAGGAGCATGGCCGCCGGCAACAGCGGTGAGGTGAACCCAAGCCACCGATCCACGACCAGGACCGGCACGGCCAAAAACAGTCCGATCAGCAAGCCGACGCCCGGCGCCCAGGCCAGGGCGCGGCCGCGCTTGGCATCCGCCGGCCATTCCGCGCGCACCGGAAGCCGGGTCAGAAGACTGAGGGCCTGGAGGAAGGATTGCATGGCGGCCTAGAGTACTTTCCCGAGGACAATCGCGCAATACCCGTGGCTCGCGAGGACGTTTTCCTTGAACACCAAGCGCAGGGCACGCGACGGGGCCAGTACGGCCGGCCGCTCCGGCAGATAGACCCAGACGTCGCCGTCATCGCTCGTCTCCGCAGGCGAACCAAGGAGCATAAGCACCTCGATTTTCGTCATGCCGTCCTTGAGGCCATCGGCCCGCCGTTCCACGGTGGCGAACTCGTATTTCTGATCTCCCCGGGGAATCGTTTTCCCCGTATCAGGATCAACATTGACGCAGCCGGCCAGCATCAGGGCGATCAGGATCAGACCTTTTTTCATCGAAAACTCCTTGCGAATTGCCCGTCAAGGCAACGCGTCACCCGGAAAGGGTCGCGGGGCGGGGCTTGCGATGTCCGCGCGGGGGTTGGACCAGGACGCAGGCGCCGTCAGGCCGCACCTGCACGCCCAGGCCGAAGAGGACGGCGTCCGAGGCCGCGGAGGCGATGTTCTGGACCAGATGCATCCGGTTGCCTTCCAGGCAGTGGCGCTCCTCGGCAAGGTGCTCGACGGTCACGGACAGGTCGTCGGCAACCCAGAGCAGGCCCCAGCCATCGGCCAGTTCCTCCTTGCGGATCAGACCGGTCGGGACCGCCAGCCAGAGCTGGTCGGCCAGGGAGGCCTGGCGGATGCGTTCGAACGGGGTGCCCTTGTAGAGGGCCTGTTCGGTCTTGACGATGTCGCGTCGAAGACGGTGGTATTCGAGGTTGCGGGAGTCTTCGTACTTCCAGACGGCGTACTCTTCGAAAAGCGCGCCGTCCTCGCGCAGTTCCGGTTCCTGAGCGCGGATTTCGATTTCCAACGCGGCCAGGCGCCGCTTGAGTTCGCCCAAACGCGGCGCCAGTTCCCGGGAGTGGACGCAGCCGTCCCAGCATTCGTCACGGGTGAAACAAATTTGGAGGATGGCGGTGCGCGCGGGACGCAGAATCTGGGAGGGTCCCTCGTCCTGGGGGTTGCGCACGGGCTGGTTCCAGAAGGCCGCGATGTCCGCCTGGAATTTGAAGATGCGGGTGGGGACGCCCAGGGCCAGGCCGACCGGCGGCGGGGTCTGTCCCAGCAGCCATTTCACCGCGGCCAGACGCAAATGGAAACGGCGACGGGGCAGGCCGGCCTCCGCCGGCTCCGGAAGCGGTTCAGCCGATTCCACGGCGGCTTCCGGTTCCGGCTCGGCCGACGGGACGGCCGGGGGTGGCGGCACGGCCGGGCTGCGTCCAGTCAGACAGGAGGCATCCCAGTGAAAAAGCAGGTCGTCATCGGCGAAGATGTCGGTTTTCGTATCGGTCATGACCTTTGAACCTTTCAACAGATTGCCGGCAGGCGTGCAAGCACCACCTGGCCGAGGGCGCCGCCGTTCCATTCCAGCGTGGCAAACGCATCTTCTTTCAGGGGGCCGGGATTGACCACGCGCCGTCCGTCCCAGGCGAAATCACCGCACGCCTCGTGCAAGTGCCCGCACAGCACCAGATCGGCGCGGCGGACGGCGGCCAGGACGGCCACCGCCCGGCTTCCGGCATCACGGCCGCCGTTGGCCAGGCGCGCCGCCCCGGAGCCGGCCGGCGGCGCATGGGTGAGCAAGACGCGGAACGTGCCGTAACCGTCGGGTGACGGCGCGGCCACGGGCGCGGCCAGCCGTTGTTCCATCTCGCCGTCCTCCCACTCATAAAGGGTGGCGCGGGTCGGCGTCGGGTTGGAGCCGCCCAGACCGGCCACGAACAGACCGAACTCGGGCAGAATGGTCCCGGCCGTTTCCGCCAGCGCCCCCGCCTCCCGCAACACGTCCTCGGCCTCCGCCGGATCGCAGTTGCCGGGGACGGCCAAAATACGGGAGAACCGGGTCCGGGCAATGTTCAGGAAGGAACGCACGTCGCCGGGTTGGCCAAAATGAGTCAGGTCGCCGCCGACCAGCAACAAGTCCGCGGCCGGCAGCCTGAGAAGCCGGTCGAAGCGGCCGTGGACATCCGTAATGAAAACCGCGCTTGGCATGGGAAATGGCTCCGCGCTCCGGTTGCGGAGCGGGCGGAAGCAGAAGAGTAACCGGCGAAGGACAAAAAGTCAACCGCCCCGGCCACGGCCGGCCTGCATGCAGGCTTCCGGAACAGGGCGGCGACGACCGCCGGCTCAGCGCTGGCGGACGATGATGGTCTTGATCTCGAACGGCCGGAAGTGGAGCATGGCGACGCAATCGCGCACCGGCACACCGTTGACCGGATTTTCGAGGATGCCGGCCTCCCAGATCTTAAAGTCGTCATGGGGCGTGCGGAGGGTGCAGGTGGTGGTGAGGCCGCGCGGTTCGTAGAAACGCAGAACCCAGGCTTTTTCGTTCTCGGCCTTTTTCACGGCTTCGAGCACGGGTCCCGTGCCGGATATTTCCACGGGCAGGCGGAAACCCACGCTGCCGGCCGCGGTCAGCGGCGGCTGGTTCAGAGCATGGGCCTCGGCCAGGACCAAACTTTCCTCGAACCGCCCCTTGTGGGGGAGCAGGCTGTAGGTGAAGAGCTGCTCGCCGCGGTCGGCGGTCGGATCCGGGCTGCACGGGGAGCGCAGCAGGTTCAAGTCAAGCGTACGCTCCTGCACCTTGTAGCCGTACTTGCAGTCGTTGAGCAAGGCCACCCCGAGGTGCTGGTCGGAGAGATCGGCGAAACGGTGGGCGCAAACTTCAAAGCGGGCCCAGTCCCAACTCGTGTTCTTGTGGGTCGGCCGGCGGACAATACCGAACTGCGTCTCATAAACCGCCTCGGCGGCCGTCACGTCCACCGGGAAGGCGACGCGGAGCATGGTGCGGGTTTCCTGCCAGTCCACCTTGGTCACGAAGTCCAAACGCTTGGAGTTGGCGCCCAGGCGCACGGTCTGATCGATCGTGCTGGCCTTGCCGGCCTTAAAGGTGAAATGCACGGCCTGGGCGGTGGCGCCGCACTCGACGGACTTGGCGGATTCGAGCTGGGGATGGCCGAGAAGCTGGAGGTCGTAGTTGATATCGATGTCCCAGGCGTCGAAGTTCTGGGGCCAGTCCTGGTAAAGGGAAAAGACATTGCCAAGGTCGCCCTTGCGCATGAGCTCGCGGTCCAGCTCCTTGTCATGAATGCGATCAAGGCGGCCGATTTCGCTGAATTCATAGCGAATGAGATCATTTTCCAGCACAAACCCGGTGCGCCGGCCGCGGGGGCTCCACTTGGTCTGGGCGGCGGGGGCGCCGGCCAGAACCTTGAACTCGTGGGCGGCCAGAGGCGACAGTTCGACCGCGGCCCAGGCGCCGCCGCCGGCAGCAGCTTGCAGCGGAATCTTGACGCCATCGGCGGTTTCCAGGGCGCCACCATCCACCGCGGACAGATGCACAAGTCCCTTGAACGCGTGGGAAAGGGTATTGACCAGGCTGAGGGTCTTGCCTTTCTTCTCGGTGCCGGCAGCCAGTTTGTGCAAAGCCGTTTGTTCGAGTTCGCCGAGGACCTTGGCGGCTTCGGCGTATTCGCGCTCGGCAACTTCGTAGACTTTGCCAATGCTGGAGCCGGGGATGATGTCATGGAACTGATTGGTGAGCACGATCTTCCAGGTTTTCTCGATCAGATCGTGCGGGTAGTCCGGGGCCGGCAGCGCCGAATAGAGCATCTCCGTGCGGCGGAGTTGGAGCTCGAGCAACCGGTTCTGCCGCTTGGTGCGGGACTGCGTCGTGTAGGTGCCGCGGTGAAGCTCGAAATAAAGCTCGCCGTTCCAGACCGGAAGTTCAGATTCGCGATCCTTGAGGCGGTCGAACATGTCCTGGGCATGGCCGAACTGGACATGCGGCATGCCGGCCAGATCCTTGGCCAGAAGCCCCGCCTCGATATGTTCTTCGAGCGGGCCGCCGCCACCGTCGCCGACGCCGAACAGGGTTATGAATTCCGGCAGGTACGCGCGCTCCTCAAAGTTTTCCGAAGCGCGCCGGAGGGCGCCGGACTCGAGCAGGCCGTTGTAGGTATTCTCCGGCGGGAAGTGAGTGCGAATCCCAGTGCCGTCCAAACCCTTCCACAAAAAGGTGTGGTGCGGGAAGCGGTTGAACTGGTTCCAGGAGAGCTTCTGGGTCAGGAACGTGTCGACCCCGGCCAGGCGCAGGATCTGCGGCAGGGCGGCGGAATAGCCAAACACATCCGGCAGCCAGAGATTGCGCACATCGACGCCGAATTCCTGCTTGAAGAATTTCTTGCCGTAGAACACCTGGCGCACCAGAGACTCGCCGGAGGGCAGGTTGCAATCGGCTTCGACCCACATGCAGCCCTGGGCTTCCCAACGCTTGTCCGCCACGGCCTTCTGTATCCGCTTGTACAAGACCGGGTAGTGTTCCTTGGTGAACTGATAGAGGGCGGCCTGGGAGGCCCCGAAAACATACCCCGGATAGCGCTCGATCAGGCGCAACTGGGAGGAGAACGTGCGGGCACACTTGCGGATGGATTCGCGCATGGGCCACAACCAGGCGACGTCGATGTGAGCGTGCCCGACCGCCGTGGTGGTCAGACGGGTGCCATCGGCCTTCTGCGCCAGCACCGGCGCTAGAATTTTGCGGACTTCCGCAGCATTGGGCTCCAGGTAGCGGAAAGCGGTGGCGGCCTTGAGCAGGGTGTGCTGGATCTGGGCGCGTTGCGGATCCCGTTCCGGCAATGACTTCGCCAAGCTGATGAGTAGACCGGTCTCGATATAGAGATGCCAGACTTCCTCGTCAAACACGCATAGCCGGACACAGTCAAGCTGCCCGGTGTAATGCTCGCCCATGACCCGTTCCGGTGCCGGGTCATCCTTCCGGTGCTGGCCGAACAGACCGGAGGCGGCGGCTTCGACCAACAGTTCCACTTTTTCCCCGCCTTTGCACGGGGAGGCGAGACGAAAACGTTCCCGCGGGTACGAATGTGCAAAGACCGAACCGTTGGTCAGCCCCTGCAGCGGTTCGCCCGCGGCCGAAAATACGCAAGCCTCGCCGCCAAAATTCAGGCGGGCCACCACCATGGCCCCCGCCCATTCCCGCGGCACAGAACCGGAAAGACGGAACCAGCCGGACTCGCCGTCGCGCCCCCAGACTTCCCCTTCCTTGAACGGACGGAACTTGCCCGCGCCAACCTTGGCGAAAAGAATGGGCTCCGGCGAAACCGTGCCCTGCACCGCCAGCGGCACGCTGCGCGGATAGAACAAATCCGGAAGATACCGCCAAAAACGATTAAGAGTACGTTCGTTAAATTCCGTCAAACGATCCATGGGGTGCCTCACCCTGTTGCGTGTGATTACCGTATCTGCCGCCTTGAATGCGACAAAAAAAATTCTACTTACCTTAGTTCCGCAAAGTCCGAATTCCATACTTCTGGAACAATCCGGGGCCGAGGGACTTGATTGCCGCGCTTGTGCGTTTACTTTCGCCTTTCCCCTCAACCCTCAACCCTCAACCCTCAACCCGCAACCCGCAACCCGCAACCCGCAACCCTCAACCCGCCATGCCTTCCCCGCAGCCCACCGTCTTCTTCTTCGACATGGACCACACGCTGATCGCCAACGACTGCGATGTGTCCTGGATCACCTTTCTCGTCCGGGAACGGCTGGCGCCGGCCGACAGTCTGGAGCAGGCGGACCGTTTTTTCCAATTGTACGCCGCCGGGAAACTGCCGCTGGAAGATTTTTTCGCTTTCCAGTTCGCCCGATTCAAAGGCCGTACGCCGGCGGCAATGGCGCCCTTGGTTGAACGCCATTTCACAACCCTGGTCCGGGACCGGATTTATCCGCAGGCGCGAAAAATCGTGGCCGCGGCCCTGGCCACCGGCCGCCCCGTCGTCCTGCTCACCGCCACCAACGAAGTCGTGGCCGCTCCCCTGGCGGCTTATCTGCAAATTCCGCACCTCATCGGCACCCGCCTGGAACTGCATGCCGGCCGCTACACCGGACGCATCGCCGGCGCCTACTGCGGCGGCACCGGCAAAATTGGACACGCCGAAGCGTTCTGCCGCAACCATCCGGGGTGCAGCCTGGCCGAGGCCGCCTATTACGGCGATTCCGCCAACGACATCCCCCTGCTTGAGCGGGTCGGCTTCCCCCACGCCGTCAATCCCGGCGACACCCTCCGCGCCGCCGCCCAGGCCCGCGGCTGGACCATCGACCGGTTCACAAAGCCACATTTTTAATTGGTATTAGTAAAGCGCCCGCGGCTCCCCGGGCGCGCCGGCGAGACCGAGGGGCTCCAGGAGCCGGGCGGCGCCCGCCGTCATGAGGCCGAGCTCGGTGCCAGTCTGAAAGAGCTGAAATCCCTGCTGCCGCCATTCCCGGATCTGCGGCGGCGTGGACGCCGGGCGGCCGAGGAATTTGCCGTGACGCTTGGCCGCCGCCGCAATTCGGTCGATGGCCACCTGCAGTTCGGGGCCGCCCTGGGCGCCGCGAAGCCCCAGGGAAAAGGATAGGTCGGTGGTGCCGATGAAGATCACGTCCAGGCCGGGCGTGGCGGCGATCTCATCGATGGCCTCCAGCCCTTCGCGGTTTTCCACCACCGTGACGGTCACCACATTTTGGTCCGCGGAATCATAATAATTGCCCGGCTCCGGCCATGTGGTACTGGCGAGGCCGGAACCGGCGCCGCGCCGGCCCCGGGGCGGGTAGTGACAGGCCTCGACGGCCCGGCGCGCCAGTTCCGCCGAAGCGGTGAACGGGAAGATCACGCCGCTGACGCCCTGGTCGAGCACGCGTTTCGCCGTCCAAAGTTCAATCACAGGCACGCGGGCGAAAATGGCAGCGGGCAGACCACGCGTGGCCAACACCATGAGTCGGAGCGTTTCCAGGGTGATGGGGGAATGCTCCATTTCCACCCAGAGAAAATGAAAACCCAGGGTGGCCGCGTGGACGGCGGCCTCGACGCTCGGCGTGACCACGGTGGCGGCCACGACAATTTCGTTGTTAAGCAGGCGTTTCCGGACGGGATGTTGCCACATGGTTGAGCCTGAATGAGGGGGTTACGCGAAAGCACGAAGGACACGAAGACGGCGCGAAGTTGTTTTGGCGGCGGCGGCTGGAAGAATTTACTGGATGGTTCTTTGTTTGTCTCTTTGGGTGCCGTTTAATGACCGGCCCCCAACCAACGTACGAACCGTTGTTAGATGCTTTAGTAAGCAAAAACATAACAGCCCCCACTGAAGTGGGAACTCCCAACGTGAACCCGGCCGTTCGAGTTCGGAGTTTCGCCTTCAGGCGGTGCTGGTTTCATGTTCCGTCGCGCTTTCATGTCCTGCGAATTGTTCGACGGTCGTTTTTTCTTAAGTTGACGCGCATGCCCCGTTGGGGCATTTGCTGGAGCGATCATGACGCCGCCGTGTCCCGGGAGGCCAGGCTGGCCAGCGGACAGCGGACGCAGGCGATGTTCTCCTTGTTGACCGAATAGATCGCCAGCAGGCTGTCGCCGAAGATGTGGCAACTCGGATACCCGTAGCGGCCGTGCTTATGGAACCCGGGGTTGACCGGCGCGCCATAGGGTTCATCCCCGAGCACATAGTGGCGGTTGAAGAGCACCCCGTCTTCCGACAGCGCCAGCACCATCGGTGTGCGCCCCAGGAAGGCGGCGGGGTCATCCTGGTGTTCCAGGTTTGGACAGGTCAAGCCGAACCAGCGTCCGTCCGGCAGGCGGCCGAAATGAAAGCGGCAATTGCTGTCGGAATAGTCGGTCCGCATCGGCTCGGAATAGCTTTGGCCCCGGTCGCGGCTTTCGCAGACGGCCAGCCAGCCCCGTTCCGTGCGCAGCATCATGTGAATGACGCCGTCGCCGGTCTGAAAGAACGAGCCCTCGCAGCAAGGGAACTCGTCGCCGCGATAGCTTTTGCCGCGGCCGAATCCGTCCGGGTCGTCGTAATAATCGGCCGGCAGGCGCGGGATGCCGGCGATCTTCCAGCCGGTGATGCCGACGGGGTCGTCGGTGTAGGGGAACCACATGTTCCCGGGCAGGATGAGGCGGCCGCCGGCCACGGGCTGCGGGCAGAGGTTGGGCACAAACCGCTCGATGCGCCCCTCCTGCCGCCACGTGCCGCCGCCGTCGCGCGAGACCAGGATCTTGCAGTGGCTGTCCTGGTGGAACGGCTTTTCCGACCAGCCCTTGTGATTGGAACCCTCGCGGCGGTAATAGCTCAGGCCGTGGGCGGTGTACTCGTAACTGCCGCAGTAGGCGACCAGCAGTTCCCCGTGGACGTGAAGGCCCATGGAGGTGAGGATGGCCAGGTCGTGTTCGCCCCGGGGCGCGGCCAGCAGCGTCCGCGCCTCCGACCAGCTCCCGCCGCCGTCGTCGGAGGTGGCGAGCATCATGCTCTGGCCTGGCTCATCCTCGTTCGTGAAGGAACTCGACCAGGTCGCAAAAAGCCGCCCGCCCAGAGAGGTCACCTGGTGATGGTGGTTGTACCAGGCGCCGCTCCGGCCGCGGAAAATCGGGATTTCCCGCAACGGCAGCCGCACGGAGGTGACGGAGCCCTGGCGGTTGCTGATCGGGGATTGGGGGGCGGTGGACATCGGGATCTCTTTTGTAACAGTATCGGATTACATGGATTGACGATTTTCGAAGATGAAAAAGAATTTAACTTGGAAAAGTCGCGGAGGCTATAGCAAAAACCGATTATGAATGAGACTTTCAGATCATGGACGCGGAGCGGTGTGGCCAAATGCCAGCGTAGTGTCCCTTAAATCGCGGCACCCCTCCTCCTCTCCGCTTTTCCCGCGCAGGAGGTTCCATCCCGGCGGGATGCCAGCCGGTAGCCGGTGGTTGAACGAGGCCCGGCGAGCGACACCACCGGTTTGGACGCCCCCCTGGTGAATGCACCCCGGCAGGGGTGCCAGCCCGCGCCATGGCCCGGTCACATCATCACGGCCATGATGTTCCCCCGGGGCCGCTGGCACCCCTGCCGGGGTGCTGACCTTATCCGTCCCATGACCGGTGGTGTCGCAGCGCTCAACCACCGGCTACAGGCTGTGACACCTCCAGCGTCCTCAACCACCAGCTACAAGCGGTGACACCTCGGCGTCCATCCCGCAGGGGCACAATGCGATGCTGGAAGAGCATCCACCGTACTCGAATTTGTCCCGCGGCGGTTTATCCCGGCCGGGACGCGGCCCGGTCATGGCCGCTGGCCTTCACCGTCTCCACCCAGGCGACGAGGTTTTCCGGAGGGATGTCCCTTTGGATTTCATGGGCCGGCGCCATGACGTAGCCACCGTCTTTCCCGAGAACTGCGAGCAGCTCGCGGATCCGGTCCGGGATTTCCGCCGGCGTGGCCAGGGGCAGGAACTGCTGGACGTCCACGGCGCCCCAGAAGACGAGCCGGTCGCCATAGGCGGCCTTCAGGCGTTCCGGCTCCATGTGGAAGGCCGATGTCTGGATCGGGTTGAGGATATCGACGCCGCAGGCCAGGATCGGGTCGAGAAGCTCAAAGATCGAGCCGCAACTGTGATGCCAATAGTAGCAGCCTGCGAGCGTCTTGACCTGTTTGATCCGTTCGGAAAAATAGGGGGAGATGAATTCCTCGAACATGGCCGGGGAGATGAGCGGGCCGTTCTGGGAGCCGAAATCGTCGCCGCTGATGGTCAGGTCGATGTAGGGGCCGAGCGCGGCGTAGTACTGTTCGTTGACCTTGGTCTGGATCTCGAAGAACTTGTCGAAAAAGAACTTCACAAAATCCGGATCGAGCGCGAACTTCAGCAGGAAATCATCATAGCCGCACATCCAGCAACCGAGCTCCAGAATGCCGTAGACGGGATGGGAGGCGACCACGACGTGGCGATCCTGTTTGCGGAGCGCCTTGGCCGTCTCGGTCCAGGCGGCGAGGGTCTTTTCGTCCACGACCGGTTCCGGCCAGGGGAAGGCTTTGAGATCGTCGAGAGTGGCGTCTTTCAGTGGATAACCGGTGATCTGCCAGTCGCCGTCGAGAAAGTCATAGCGCGTACCCCAGCAGTTGACATGGGCCGTCGGGGAAAGGGTTTTCGTGTGCGGGCTGGGCAGGTTGGCAACATCGCCGACAAAGCGGAAGTCGGTCCCGGCCCATTTCAGAATGCTCTCGTCCACGCCGGAGCCGGATTTGCCCGCGGGCTTGAGTCCCAGGAACTCCAGCAGCCGCGCCTGGCATTCCGGGCGCATGCCGGTCAGGCAGGTGCCGCCGAGATCAAAGGGCACCCGGTCGGGAGTCCGGTGCGCCATGGCCTGGCGGAACCGTTCGCGGGAGGTCATGGGGGTCGGGACTTGCATTCGTGGTGATTCCGGGCGGGTTACGCGTATTTCTGAAAGGCGGCCAGAAGTGCCTGGATGTTTTCGAAGGGGAAGCCGTTGTCGATCTCCGCGTGCCAGAGGATGCCGCCATCGGCGCGGCCGAAGGTTTTCCTGGCGGCGGCCACTGCGGCGTCGATCTGCGCCGGCGTCCCGAAGGTCATCAACTGCTGGCGGTCCATGTGGAGTTCGAGGCACAGGTGGTGCCGGCGCGCCGCTTCCGCCAGTTGGCCGTGGTCATGAGCGCTCATCTGCGGCCAGAACACATCCACGCCGAGTTCAGCCAGATCCGGCAGCAGCGGCAGGATGTGCCCGCAGGAATGGAAGAACACGTCCGCCCCGGCGGCCTTGATCATCCGGATCAGTTTGGCGTAGCGCGGTTTGAAAAAGCTCCGCCAGGCGTCCTTGCCGATCAGCAGGGAGCGCTGCGTGCCCCAGTCATCCGCGAGCATGATGCCGTCCGCGCCGAGAGCGAGGTGGTATTCCGCCTCTTTCAGCCGGTAGTCCAGGATGAGATCCGCAAGCGCGTGGATGGCGGGGGCGTCGTCCATGACGTCCATCAGCACCGCCTCGAAATTCCGCACCGAATGCAGGGTTTCAAAGATGGTAAGCCAGCCGCGGAGGCAATAGGACGTTTCCTTGAGCTTCCGCACAGCCTCCTTCTCCGCCGCAAACGCCGCGCCCGCCATGGCGGGCGGCGCCGGCGGCCAATAGGCCGCGAGGTTTTCGATCCGGTCCAGCGGCCGCTTGAGCGGGTGCCCCATGATGCCGAATTTCAGGAATTCCCACTCGACGCCCCAGGAATCGGTCTCCACCCGGCGGTAGCTGCCGTCCGGAAGGATATCCTCCGGACGGGGGCCGGGGATTTCGGCCGGCGCCGGATCCCCGAAATCGCCCGGATGGGTCCGGTACAGGTCCGGGAGCTTCCGCCCGTGCTCGTGCAGGGCGGCGTCCATGACCTGGTTCCGGATGGGAACGCGGTCCGGGCTCCCGAAATGAATCGCCTTTCGGACGCGTTCACGCGAGTTCATGTTCGGTGTTCCCGGGACGGGTTCCGGTGCTCATCCCAATTAAGAATCAAACAGTGACACTATTCGCGTTCATTCGCG
>CAITSE010000016.1 GCA_903894975.1 uncultured Lentisphaerota bacterium | reverse complement strand
CCCCGGATACTCGCGCAATTCCCGGGCGATCAGGGCCGCCGGGCGAACATGGATGCCGAATGCATTGTGGATTGTGGCCGATACGGTCACCATAACTTCACCTGAAAATGCGGAGGCCAACGGCGAAACGCGGTGGCTCAACCTCGAACCAGAGTCCGTACTGAAGAATAATCCATCATGGGCCGGTCTGCAAATGGATCGCCAACGGTTTCGCGCGGCGTTTTGCCAACCGGCGCGCGGCGTCATCAACAGCGATGTATTTCCAAGCATCCCAAGCAAATGCATTGACCCGACTCCCGGCGACCCAGGGTTGGATCAGGCGGTAGCCGACGGGGAAACTCTCAAAAATGCACGGCGCATCGGCCGTCACCAGGGCCTGCATCCGGACATACAAGGCGGTGCGCTCCGGGCCATCCGGAAGGCGGGACGCCGCCTCATACAGGCGGTCAAAGGCGGGGTTGCGATACGCAGTGCGGTTGGCGCCACCGGCATTGGGCCCATAGAACAACTGCAGGAAATCCTGGGCGTCCGGATAATCGCCAACCCAGGCCATGCGAAACAACTGGACATCCCCCTGGCGTAGCTTGGTCAGGAACCGCGGCCAGTTGTTGAGGGACGGCTCGATCTCGATGCCGAGGCGGCGATAATCCTGGGCCAGCAATTCGGCCTGACGCCGGCGCACCAAATCGGTGCCGCCCAAGTCGAACCGGAGGCGGAGCGGCGCGCCGGTGGCGGGATCGCGGCCCTCCGGATAGCCAGCCTCGGCAAGCAGGCGCCGGGCGCGCGTCAGATCAGGCTCACCGAACGGCCCGCGGAAAGCAGGATCATAACCGGCCACGCCCGGGGGAATGGGGCCGTAGGCGGGCAGAAGCTGGCGGCGGGCCAGGCGCAGGCGGAGGCCGCGATCAAAGGCCAGCGTCAACGCCTGGCGTAATTTCGGGTTGCCCCCGAGCACGGGATCGCCCAAGTTCAGCCCCAGATAGTTGATCTGAAATTCGGGGTCCGCCTCCAATTGGATGCCGCGTCCGGCCAGTTCGGGCACCAGCTGCCCCTGTTCGTTCACCACGGCCTCCAGCGTTTCCTCGCCAAGGGGCACCAGGTCCAGATTGCCCTGCAGGAACAACAGCCAGGCCGTCTGCGGTTCCTGGATCACCAGGCCGACCACCCGGTCCAGCCGCGGCAGCGACGAACCGCCCGGCCTGGCCGACTGGCCCCAATACTCGGAATTACGCCGCAGTTCGAACCGGTAATTGCGCCGCCAGTCCGCCAACAGGAACGGGCCGGTCATGGCGGCCGGATGTTCGGCCAGCGCCGCCTGGCCATACTGGCGGACGGCGCGTTCGGAGACCACGCTCGCATAGGGCATGGCCAGCACGTTGAGAAGTTGCGGGTACGGCGCGGTCAGCCGAATCTCCACCGTGCGCGCATCCACCGCGACCAACCCCGGAACCCCGGCGTCATAGGCCGACCAATCGCCGGCCGTCTGCAGTTCCGTGCGGGCACGAAACTCCGCCAACCCCGCCACGCGGTCGCGCACCGTCCAATACCCGGGCGAATGCAGCCGGGCATCGGCCAGGCGCAACAGGGAAAAAATCACGTCGCGACTGGTGACCCGGCGCACGGCACGGGAAGCCGCGAGGCCAAAACAGGGATCGGCGGCGAAAACCACGTCGTCACGCAGACGAAACCGCCAAACGCGCCCCTCGTCGCGCATTTCCGGCATGCGTTCAGCCATGGCGGGCACGAGCCGGTACGGCCGCGCCGTATCGTCATATTGCAACAGGCGGTCGTAAAGATGTCCGACGGCCTGGCCGCTGATCACATCCTCCGCCAAAACCGGATCCAGCGTCTTGACGCGGCCAAAGGGCAGAAACAACGTCTCCGGCGCCGGCGGCCCACCCCCCCGCTCCCCGCCACAACCGCCCGTGGCCATGAGGACGGCCAGCATCACGCACCACGCGGCACCACCGTCCCAAGACCATTTTAGACCCCTCGTCATGGGACATACTATAAGAGGGAACATTATCCCGGCACAGCCGGATACCCAATTAAAAACCGGTCTCACGCAGAGGCGCGGAGTCCGTGGAGATTTTCCCCGCCCCTCACACCTCGAATGCGCGGCCTGCCCTGAGAACGTCATGGGCGCTTGGTCCGGGAGTGAACGTCCGGGAACTTGCCCCCCGGTGGCAGGTCATGCCTGGGGCACAAAACCAACGGCGGCCGGGAATGCCGGCCGCCGTTGGGATGAAGTCATCACATTGCCGGACGCCCCGCCGAACCATTCCGCAGGAGGAAATGGCCCGACACCGGCGCCGGCCGGGAACCTGGATTACAGGCCCTTCTTGATGATCAGGCTCAGCAGATCGCCAACGCGGTTGCTGTAGCCCCACTCATTGTCGTACCAGCTGATCAGCTTGAAGAAGTTCTTGTTCAGCTCGACCGAGGACCCGGCATCGAAGATCGATGAGAGCTTCTCGTGAATGAAGTCGCTGGAGACGACTTCGTCTTCGGTGTAGCCCAGGATGCCCTTCATGTAGGTCTCGGAGGCCTTCTTCATGGCCGCCTTGATTTCCGCCAGGGAGGTTTCCTTG
>CAITSE010000015.1 GCA_903894975.1 uncultured Lentisphaerota bacterium | reverse complement strand
CCCTGACCCCTGACCCCTGACCCCTGACCCCTGAACCCTGAACCCTTGGGCCCTTCTGCAAGCGCCTGAGGAAACCACGATTTTCACTCAGACGATGTTACTGGAGCGGAGTCGGCACATGAACGCCAAGCATGCAAATCCGCCGGGCGCGTCGCGGCCGGGCCAGGCCGAGGGGCCGCTGGCCGTAATCGAGATCGGCGCGCACACGGCGCGGCTCCAAATCTCCCAGGTCGATGCGGACGGGGCCTGGGAATCCCTGGAGGAGGTGCTCTTGCCCATGCCGCTGGGGCATGACATCTACCGCAACGGCCAGATCTCGGCGGCCCACACCCGGCTGACCGGCGAGGTCGTCCGCGATTTCATGAAAGTCCTGCGCGAGTACGGAGTGAAAACCTGGAAAATGGTGGTCACCGGCGCCGTGCACGAGGCGGCCAACCTGGACCTGCTCCTGGAACGGGTGCGCGACATCAGCGGCGTCCGCCCGGAACTCCTGGAGGAATCCGAGGAGGTGCGCCTGCTGTTCCTGGCCATCCAGGACGTCTTGCAGGGGCGGCACGGCCTCGAAAACCGCAACGCCGTCATGTGCATGATCGGCCCGGACATCAGCCAGGTGCTGTTCCTGGAAAAGGGGCATCTGCGCAACAACGAAACCGTGCGCCTGGGCACGCTGCGGCTGCGGGAAGACCTGGGCGGACACGTCAGCGCCTCGCGGTTGCGGGAACTGATCGACCCGTTCGTGGCCGCCGTGGTCAACAGCGTGGCGCGGCTTTCCCCCAAGCAGAAACCGGAGATGTTCATCGCGGTCGGTTCGGCGCCGCGGGCCTTGGTGGAAATGGACAGCCGTTCGCCCCGGCAGCCGGTCATGGTGATGTCGCGTCGCGCCTTCGAAACGCGCTTCAACCAGATCGCCGGCACCTCGCCCTCCCAGCTCGCGGCCCGGCACCAGCTCCCGGATTACGTCGCCGAAAGCCTGGAACCCTGCTGCAACATGCTCGGGCATTTCTTCGAGATCACGGCTGCGGACCGGCTGATCGTGCCCATGATCAGCACCCGCGACGCCCTGCTCCACGACCTCTGGCGCGAACGCACCGGCCAGCCCGACCGCTTCCTCCCCGAGATCTTCTCCGCCGCTGTGCACCTGGGTGAAAAGTTCGGTTTTGACGGCGCCCACGCCCGCGCCGTCGCCGGCCTGGCCGGGCAGCTCTTCGACGCCCTGACCGACCTCCACCACATGACCCCGCGCGACCGGCTCCTGCTGGAACTCTCCGGGCTGCTCCACGACGTCGGCTTCTTCATCAGCAGCCGCCAGCATCACAAGCATTCTTACTACCTGATCCGCAACAGCGAACTACCGGGCGTCTCGCCGCGCGAACAGGAACTGATCGCCCTGATCTCGCGCTACCACCGCCGCGCCACGCCGCGGGCGTCCCATCTCGAATACATGGCGCAGCCACCCGCCGGCCGCGTCCTCGTCACCAAGCTCGCCGCCCTGCTCCGGCTGGCCGACGCCCTGGACCGCTCCCACCGCCAGCGCATCCGCACCATCCGCGTCGACCAGCAGGAAGACCGCCTCGTCCTCACCGCCTCCGCCCCCGGCGACCTCACCCTCGAACGGCTCGGCCTGGACCGCAAGGCCGACCTCCTGAAAGACGTCTACGGCCTCAAAGCCGTGCTGGAAGAAGCTTGACCGAAACGCCATTAAGGATTTGTGCCCCTTATGCCGAGGCGAAGCATCCTTGGAGTGTCTGCGGCTTGACGCAGCTTTCCCCGGCGGCGGAGCCGCCTCTCCCACGCATGGTTCAATTCCCGTGCCCAGACAGAAGTGGAGAAATCAGACAAAAGGCCGGTTCCACCGGCGGGAAAAAGCGGCGTCAAGCCGCCGACACTCCAAAGCGGCGAGGCCGCCGCAGTAAATTACCCAAGAAACTCTGTTGACCTCTCATGACTAAACCTGCCGCCAAACTCCACCGCCCCGCGCCGCCGGCCAAGCCGGCCCTCCCCGCCGCGATTGCCGCCAAACCGGCGGCCGTTGCCGCCGCGCCGGCGAATCATTTCATCAACCGCGAACTGAGTTGGCTGGAATTCAACGGCCGGGTCCTGGAGGAGGCGGCGGACCGGACGCTGCCTCTGCTGGAGCGGCTCAAGTTCCTAGCCATTTTCAGCAACAACCTGGACGAATTTTTCATGGTCCGCGTCGCCGGGCTGAAGCGCCAGCTCGAAGCCGGCGTGAAGGGCGGCGATCCGGCCGGCCTGCCGCCGGCGGAGCAACTCCGGCGCATCCGGGAAAAGGTGCTGGCCCTGCACCGGCGCCAGTACCGGTTGTTGACCGGCGAAATCCTGCCGGGGCTGGCCCAGGCCGGGGTCACCCTGGCCGCAGTCAGCAGCCTGACCCAGGCGGCCCAGGCGGAACTGCGCCGGCGCTTCACCCAGGAAATCCTGCCGGTGCTGACGCCCATGGCCGTGGACCCGAGCCATCCCTTCCCGATCCTGACCAGCGGCGTGCTCCAGGTCGCCGCGCTGCTGCGCCGGGCCGAAGGCGGCCGCCCGGCGCGCGTCTTTGTCGAAGTGCCCAAAGGGCTGCCGCGCTTCGTGCCGGTCCCGGGCCGGGGCAAGGCGGGCGTCGACCGTGGCGCCTATGTGCTTTTGGAGGATGTGGTTCTCGCGTTCCTGGGCGATCTCTTCCCCGGCTGCACCGTGCTGCGCGCCTTCCCGTTCCGCGTCACCCGCGACATGGATTTCACCATCGACGAAGAAGGCGCCGCCGACCTGCTCAAGCTCCTCACCAAAGAGTTGCGCCACCGCCGCCGCCGCGACCCGATCCGGCTCGAACTACCCGCCGACGCCCGCGGCCCGCTGGCCGCCTGGCTGGCGCAGGAACTCGACATCGGCCCGGCCGACCTCTACACCTTCGGCGGCCCCCTCGGCCTGGCCGATTTCTTCGCCCTCATCGAACGGGAAAAGAAACCGGAACTGCTTGAACCCGAATGGGCGCCGCTGCCGACGCCCATGATCCGGCCCCAGGAATCCATGTTCGCCGCCATCCGCCGCAACGGCTGCATCCCGGTCTTTCATCCCTATGAGGCCTTCGACCCGGTGGTGCGCTTCCTGGAAGAGGCCGCGGAAGATCCCGCCGTGCTCGCGGTCAAGCAGACGCTCTACCGCGTCAGCGGCGACTCACCGGTGGTCCGAGCCCTGCAGCGGGCCGCGGAAAACGGCAAGCAGGTGACCGCCATCGTCGAAGTCCGGGCGCGCTTCGACGAGGAGCGCAACATCCAGTGGGCGCGCTCCCTGGAAGCCGCCGGGGTGCACGTGGTCTACGGCATCGTCGGCCTCAAGATCCATGCCAAGGCGCTCCTCGTCATCCGCCGCGAGGAAGGCCGGATCAACCGCTATGTCCACCTGGCCACGGGCAATTACAATGACAAGACCGCCCGGGTCTACACCGACATCGGCCTGTTCCTGACCGATCCCGACCTCTGCCAGGACGTGGCCACGCTCTTCAATGTCATGACCGGTCTCGGCACGCCCCCGGTCTGGCGCAAAATCGCCGCCGCCCCCTTCAACCTGCGCCAGACCTTCCTCGACCTCATCGACCGCGAGGCGCGCCTGACCTCCCCCCACAATCCCGGACGCATCATCGCCCGCCTCAACTCCCTGGTGGACCCGGAAATCATCGACCACCTCACCGCCGCCGCCCGCGCCGGCGTCCGCATCGACCTCATTGTCCGCGGCATCTGCTGCCTGCGCCCCGGCGTGGACGACGGCGACCGCATCCGCGTGGTCAGCGTGGTGGATCGTTTCCTGGAGCATAGCCGCGTCTATTACTTCGCCAACGGCGGCAAGCCCGAATACTTCCTTTCCAGCGCCGACTGGATGCAGCGGAACCTGGACCGCCGCGTCGAACTGCTCTTCCCCGTGGAGGATGATGCGACCCGCGAACTGCTCGACCGCCTCATCCGCTACGCCCTGGAAGACCGGCGCAAGGGGCGCCTCCTGCAGACCGACGGATCCTACACGCCGAGCCGGAACGTGCACACCCCCAGCCGCAGCCAGCGCCGTGCCTACGACCTCTTCAAGGCCCGCCACCAGGACGGCCTGCCCCAGGAAACTCAGCCCCTCCTCCAGCCCATCCGCAACTGGCAGGACGTGGCCAAGGGCTGACCGGAGAAGAGTGATCCGCAGATTCCGCAGATTGGCGCAGATTGAACAGCCCCCACTGAAGTGGGAACTCCCAACGTGAGTCAGGCCGTCCGAGTTCGGAGTTCCGCCTTCAGGCGGTGCCAGTCTCGGGCTCTGTCGTTCAGGCGCTATAGTTTTGCCTTGAAACCCGTGGCGGCGGAGGACGAACGACAGAAAGACCGTGATGCTCCAGCGTGCTCGCAAACTTCTGTTCAGCCTCCTGCGCATCGGGGCCGGGGTGGGCATCAGCGTCTGGCTGGTGGGCAAGACCTTGCGCGAACCGGCGCCCGGCGTGAAACTGTCGCTGGCGGAGGCGCTCTCCCGGTTGCGCGACAATCTCGGTGACGCCGTCATGCCGCTGCTGGTCCTGGCCGTCGCCGCCTATTTTCTCAGTCAATTCATCACCGCGTACCGCTGGCGCCTGCTGCTGGCCGTCCAGGGCGTACACATCCCGTATTGGGAGGCGATGCGCCTGAACCTGATCGGACTGTTCTTCAACCTCGCCATTCCCGGCGCGGTCAGCGGCGACCTGGTGAAGATGGCCTACATCAGCCGGCACATGCCGGAAAAAAGCGCGGAAAGCATTCTCTGCACGGTGGTGGACCGGATACTGGGCATGCTCGGCCTGTTCGTGCTGGCCTCGCTAATGGTGCTGGCAAACCTGCCGTTCCTGCTCGCGCTCGGGCCGGAATCCCGCACCGTAAAACTGGCCGCCTTCGTGGTGGGCCTGGGCAGCCTCGGCGGCATCCTGGCGATGGCGGCGGTGGAGTTGCGGGAGACCTTCCTGCGCATCGGCCCGATCCGCCGGTTGACCGACTGGGTCGCGGCACGCCTGCCGAAGGGGCTGGCCGTCCTGGCGGCGCGGGCCACGGCGGCGGTCGAACTGTTCCGCCGGAACCGCGCCACCGTGCTATGGGCGCTGCTCCTCTCGCTCGTGGTTCATGTCCTGCTCGCCACCTGCCTGTTCCTGATCGGCCGGGGCGTGCATGAAACCGTCATGTCGGCGCGCGGCTATTTCCTGGCGGCGCCGGTGGCCAACGCCATCTCCGCCATTCCGCTCACGCCCTCCGGCTTCGGCCTGCGCGATTTCGGCCTGAATCTCTTTTTCCAGGCCATGCACGCCACGCCCGGCAAGAACACCATCATCCCCGTGATCCAGACCCTGATCATCGTCCTGATCGGCCTCACCGGCGGCCTGGTCTTCGCCTTCAGCCGCGCGCCGGCACGGAAACCCTCCCCCTCTCCCGGCTGAGAGAATGCGCGCCCGAATTCAGGTGCCGCAACCCTGCGGGGGCTCCATCCTCTTTTCTTTTTTCACGATCCACGGGCTCACGCCCGTGGCGACGGGAGTGCCATACCCTGCGGGGATTCCTTTCGGCGGGCAAGATGCCCGCCGGCCTGTGTTTGCCGGGTGTGGACACCCGCCCTCCTCGCGAAATGCGAAAACGAACATTGAACATTCAACATCGAACATTCAACATTGAATCCCGCAGGACGCCGCCGGGCGTGGCGAAATTCACTGGCGGAGAGGGCGTTGGCGAGATGACATAACACGATTCGCCAGCGCATTTCGCCACGCCAATCGGAAACGGGTCGAACGACCCTCGCCGGGGGTCGCGGGGGTGGGCGAATTCCACCCCCGCTTTCTCTTATTTCACGCCGCGGCCGAGTTCGACGGAGCGGTCGCGGGCGGCCAGAACCACATTCCGGAGCAGGCCGCGGAAATCGGCCTTGACAAACTCCGCCAGCCCCGCGGCGGTGGTGCCGCCGGGCGAGGTCACGGCAACGCGCAGCTCGTCGGGCGTGCCCAGTTTCTGCCGGAGCATTTCGGCGGCGCCAGCCACGGTCTGGACGGTCAGTTCCAGCGCCGTGTCCGCAGGCAGCCCCGCGGCGACCCCGGCGTCCACCAGCCCCTGAATCATCTCGAAGACATAGGCCGGACCGCTGCCGCTGAGCGCGGTGACCGCATCCATGGCTTCCTCGGGCAGGACGGAAACCGTGCCGAGCGTACCGAAGATTTTGCAGCACAGGGTCTTGTCATCCTCCATCACGCCGGCGGCGCAGCAGAACACGGACGCGCCCTGACCGACCATGAGCGGCGTGTTCGGCATGACCCGGACGATGCGGTCGTGGCCGCACCAACCCGCGAGCCGGTGCAGTTTCAGCCCGGCGCAGATGGAAATGACCAGGCGCCCGTGCAGAAGGTGCGCCAAAGGCTGGAGCGCGGCTTCGGCCACCTGCGGCTTGACCGCCAGGACGATGACGTCCGACTGGCGCGCCAGCGGCTCGGCCGCCTCGGCGCAGTGCACGCCGGTGGCGTCCGTGAACGCCTGGCGCGCATGGGGATGCACGTCAGCCGCCCACATCTCCGCCGGCGCCAGCACCCCGTTGCGGACCAGGCCGCCGGCAATCGCCGAAGCCATCTTGCCCGCGCCGATAAAAAGCATCTTCATACGCCACACCTCATGCCCGCCGCACCCCGCGGCAGGGAATCAAGAATATGCCGCACCCCGAAGCCCGTGCAAGCGGGCAGAAGAGTCGGGGAGATGCCGTTCTCGCATCTCCCCGAACCCCTCTGGAGAGGGTCATTCGACCCGTTTCCGTTTGAACAGCCGGGAGTTGCGAAGTCCGCCGGCGGACCAACGCGTGGTCATCTTGCCAACGCCTCATCCGCCGGCCCATTTCGCAACTCCTGCCTTTACCAAATGGAAACGTGGCTGCTGCCACCCTCCAGGGGGTGTCGGGATGGGAGGATGCCATCCACTGACTCTTACGGCTCCTTGCGGTCCAGGAAATGGTGTTTGAGCCATTCGGAGAGGGGGTCGAGGTAGGAATTGACAACGCCGGAATGAAAGTGTACCAAAAACGCCGGTGAAAAGTGTACCACCCTGAGCTTGTCTTCTTTTGCCTTTTCTTCCCGCTTCCCGGAAAAAAGGATTTTCTTCCATCTTCT
>CAITSE010000014.1 GCA_903894975.1 uncultured Lentisphaerota bacterium | reverse complement strand
CGGTCTATGTCAACCGGTTGGCGATCTGTTTTACCGGAAGGGGGAGCAAACGTCCGCCATGCCCCAGCCCATGCCATGAGTGCCGGTATTACCAGGAGGTGTTTCTCCCGAGGATTCAGTTCATTTTCCAGGTAGGCGTTCCGGCGGCCGTTTGCAAAGAACTCTACTTCCTCGGAGCGAACAGCCTGTGGGCGCGCCTCTGCGGATTGCCACAGAAAGCCTTCGTCGGCATGGATATCGAGCGGGTCTTTCATGCGGAATCCCTGGTGAACATGCTTTCCCTGTTCAAGGACGCGAATTGGGGAAGGGAGCATCCCGGCGTGGTGGACGTGGCGTTGGCGGACGAAACGGGAACCGTGCGGACGTTGAACGCCCTGGCTTTTTCCCTGACCGACCCGCCGGGCGCCCTGCTCATTCTGCTGGCAACGTCCGAAGATGGCCGCTCCAGGCAAACCCCGGCGGAGGCGCTCGGGACCGCCGGCGGATCGGGGAATGGCGTATGAAAACGGCTGTGGAGCGCATCGCTCAATGGCCCAAGCGGCTTGCCTCGGTCTGGAACCGGATGGTCGCGCGGTGGGGATTGGCGTCTGGCCACGCCGCCCAAAGGGCGCGCGCGTCGCGCGAAAAGGAAGACGCAGCCAACGGCCTGCCGGCGACAAACCCAGCGCCCTCCGCGCCCGAAGGACCTGCCGAACTCCCGTCCCCGAAAGAAGGCGCGCCCCCAGGGCGGCCCTCCGGCGCCGCGCCCGAGGTCCGGGTCCGGGAGATCCTCGATCAGCTTCCGATCATGGCCGGCAATCTGCGCGCGGCGCGCACGGGGGTGGAACCGGAGTTCATGCGGATCGGGCGCGAATTGCAGGTCATCCACCAGAATGCGGCCACATTGACGCGTCAGGTCCTGGCTTTGGCCGATCTGTTGTGCGGCCAGGAGAACAACGGGGCGCTTTCCCGAATGCGCGGCTTGGCCGAAGAGGGTCTGGCCGAAATGGAAGCCTGCGGGAAAGGCACGGTCGAGAGCCTGGCCCGAATGAAACACGTTGTCGAACACCTGGGGGCCTATTCGGCCCTCTACTCTTCGGTCGAAAGAATCGCGCTGCTGCTTGGGATCACTGGCATGGCCATCGCCATCGAAAGCTCGCGGGCGACCGAATCAACGGCTTTTTTTGCCCTCATCGCCCAGACCTGCCGGGAGATCGCCGACAAAATGAGGTCCATTTGCGCAAGCGGCGCCGCCGCGGCGGGGTCGGCAAGGAACGAGATGGCAGCCCCGCTCGGCGCCGTCGACGCGGGATTGAAGGAGATCATCGGGCTGACGGACGACGCGCGCGCGATTGTCCGGTCCGCGGCCGGGGAGGTTGAACGCCTTCTGGCCTTCGCGATGCAGGCCGCCGAACAGGGTGGCGAGCAATCCCGGCGGCTGTCCCGTCAGGTGGCCGATCTGGTGGTGGCCGTCCAGTTTCACGATTCCATGAGCCAGCGGCTGGAACATGTCGAGCAGGCCCTGGGCGACACGGAAGAAGCCCTGGCCGCCGGCGTTTCGGGGGCGGCAGGCGTTGCCGGCGAACGCCCCATGGCCAAGGCCTGCCTGGTCCTGAAGCTCCAGGCGGCGCAGATCCAGAGCGTTGTGGCCGAGATCGACTCCGTGTTTCAGCGGGGCGTTCGCTCCTTCGAAGAAATCGCCCGGGAAACCGGTGTGCTGCTGAACTGCCTGTCGGCCACTGGCCCGGGTGCCGACCCGAACCCCGGCCCCCCGGGCGCGGACGGGAATCCCTTCGACCGGCTCAGATCCTCCTTCGGCGAGCTTGACGCGGTGCTCCAACGGAATCGGGTCCTGATGGAGCCGGTCCAGCATGCGGCATCCCGGGTCGCCGACACGGTGGAGCGGATCTCGGCGTTTGCCCTGGACATCCGCGCCACTGAATTCGAACTGCGCCTGATGGCACTGAATGCCATTGTGAAGGCGGCCCAACTGGGGCGGGACGGGTGCGCGCTCGAGGTGCTCGCCCAAGAAGTCAACCGGGTTTCCGCGGAAGGCGCGCCGGTTTTGGAGCGCATGAATGCGCTGCTCGACCTGGTCGCTGGCGCGGTGGGCGAGTTTCGCCGCCAAGACACGGCCGCAAAGGCCGCGGTATCGTCGGACGGCGCCATCGAGGAGATCGCCCAGGCATACGCCCGTTTCCGGGACGATTCCGCGGCGGCCCTCGCGCGGACGGACGAGATCCGGCAAGCCCTCGCGAACGCCACGGCGAGCCTCGGTTTTCTGCCGGCGCTTGGCCGGCAGCTCGCGGCCTCCCATCAGCAATGCGAGGCCATGGCGCGTGACCTGAGCCTGCTGGCGGGCGGCACGGACTCCCTCGTCCTCGAAGAAGCCGGCGGTTTGCGAGCGCGCTACACCATGAACCAGGAAAGAGACGTGCATGCGACCGTCTTCAGCGGTTCTCCGGACCCGCGGGGCGAACAAAACGCCCCGGCCGGCGACGCCCAGGTACCGCCAACGGAAGCCGGAGGCCAGGGTGATCGCAAGCCACTTCCGGAGGAAACGCCCGGAAAGGCGGCGGCATCCGGGGACGGCATGGTCCTGTTCGATCCGCCAGCCCCGGAGGCAAAAGAAGGCGCGGCCGGGGACAGCAACAAGAGCAGCGGCACGAACCAGGAAGAACTGGGAGACAATGTGGAGTTGTTCTGAATCCACGTTCACGCTTATGACGACCGAAGAAACCAAGGTAAACACCCGGCTCGCTATCGACGGCCCCCTGACGATCTATGAGGTGGCCGCCCTTCGGGAGAGGCTCGCCGCCTGCCTGGGGAACCAGGCGGGCCTGGAACTCGACCTCGGCGGAGTCACCGAATGCGACGCGTCGGGGCTTCAGCTTTTGTGCGCCGCCCGCAAGACGGCCGGGGAGCGCGGAAAGCCCATGCGCATTGCCGGGGCACCGCAGGCGTTCCTGGACTTCGCGCGGCGCGCGGGCCTGGACCTGCGGGAGGTAATCCATGAATAGGCGCCAGACCGGGCAACCCTCGACCAAGGACTCGACATGCCAAAAACCATCCTAACGGCCGACGACTCCGCGAGCGTGCGACAAATGGTCGGCTTCACGTTGCGGGAAGCGGGCTACGACGTGGTGGAGGCGGTGGACGGCCGGGATGCGTTGGGCAAGCTCAACGGTTCGCCCGTCAACATGCTGATCACCGACCTGAACATGCCCAACCTGGACGGGATCGAACTCATCCGGCAGGTGCGCGCACAGCCGCGATTCAAGTTCATGCCCATCATCATGCTGACCACGGAGTCGCAGGACTCCAAGAAGCAGGAAGGCCGGGCGGCCGGCGCGACGGGCTGGATCGTAAAGCCCTTCAAGCCCGAACAGCTCGTGGCGGTGGCGAAAAAGGTGCTGGGTTAGGAGGACATCACATGGATCAACATCGAGAAGCCTATCGGGAAGAAGCCAGGGAGATCCTCTCCGAGCTGGAAACGGCCCTGCTCAAGCTGGAGGAAACCCCGGACGATCGAGAGCTGATCGCGCGGGTCTTCCGCGCCATGCACACCATCAAGGGGTCGGGCGCCATGTTCGGCTTCGATGCCATCGCGGCCTTCACCCATGAGATCGAGACGGTCTACGACCGGGTGCGCGAAGGGAAGATCCCCGTCACCCCGGACCTCGTAAGCTTGACCCTGTCGGCGTGCGATCAGATCGGGAAAATGCTGGGGGATGAACCCGCCGACGCAGCCGCCCAGGGCAGGATCCTGGCCGCCTTCCGGGAAAAACTCACGGGCGCGCCTCCGGCGGTCAAGACCGCCGCCGGACCATCCGAAATCGCGCCGCCCCCGGAAAACCGGGAAGCTCCGCTCGTTTCCTACCGCATCCAGTTCCGCCCCGGCAAGGACCTGTTCGCGACGGGAACAAACCCGATCCCCCTGCTGGACGAACTCCGGGCGCTCGGCCCGCACCGGGTGACGGCCCGGACGGACCTGATCCCGCTTCTCCCAGAGCTGGAACCCGAGGCCTGCTACCTCCACTGGGAGGTGATCCTCGCGACCGCGAAAGGGATCGACGCCATCAAGGACGTGTTCATTTTTGTGGAGGACGCGTGCGAGCTCACTATCGACGTCATCGGCGATGAAGCGGCGGCCCTGGAAGGGGTCGGGGTTGCCCAATGGCCGGAAGCGAGCCGGGGCGAACCGGGAGAGCTGCGGGAGGCTCGCGCGCTGAGCGCCGGGGACGCCGAACCGGCCCCGGCGGAACCGCCGCCGGGCTCCGAGGCGCGGCAGGCCCGGCAGGACAAGGCGGCCGCTTCCAGCATCCGGGTGGCCGCGAACAGACTCGACGTCATGGTGAACCTGGTGGGCGAACTGGTCACGGTCCAGGCCCGCCTGAGCCAGAAGGCGTCCACCGGGGCGGATGCCGACCTGGTTTCCATCGCGGAAGTCGTGGAACGGCTCACCGGGGAACTGCGGGACAACACCATGAGCATTCGCATGCTCCCCATTGGCTCGCTCTTCAGCAAGTTCTCGCGCCTGGTCCGGGATCTGTCGGGCCAATTGGGCAAGGAGATCGTCATGACGACCGAAGGCGCCGATACGGAGCTCGACAAGACCGTCATCGAACGCCTCAATGACCCGCTGGTCCACCTGATCCGAAACAGCATCGACCACGGCATCGAGCCGCCGCGGGAGCGCGCCGCCAAGGGCAAGAAAAGCCAGGGAACCGTGCATCTCTCGGCCTGCCATTCCGGCGCCAGCGTGCTCATCCAGATCCGCGACGACGGCGCCGGACTCGACAAGGAAAGAATCCGCGAGAAGGCCGTCGAGAAGCGACTGATCGCCGACCATGCCGTTCTTTCGGACAAGGAGATCTTCTCGCTCATTTTCCTGCCTGGTTTTTCCACGAGCCGGACCGTCTCGAACGTGTCGGGGCGCGGCGTGGGCATGGACGTCGTCAAACGCGGGATCGCGGCCATGCAGGGGTCCATCGAAATCACCAGCGCGAAGGACGAAGGGACGACGATCACACTGAAGCTTCCCCTGACCCTAGCCATCATCAACGGCCTGTTGGTCCGCGTCGGGGATGCCTGTTTCATTCTGCCGCTCTCGAGCATCGACGAGTGCGTCGAGCTGACGCGCCAGGACGTGGCCAATGCCCACGGCAAGAACCTCGCCATGATCCGGGGCGAAATCGTCCCCTATCTGCGGCTCCGGCAGCGTTTCGGAATCCAGGGCGAGCCGCCTCCCATCGAGCAGATCGTGACGACCCAGATGGACGGGCAACGGATCGGCCTCGTGGTGGATCAGGTGGTCGGCGAGCACCAGACGGTCATCAAATCCTTGGGGCGGTTCTACGGGGGCGTGGACGAGGTGTCCGGGGCCACGATCCTCGGCGACGGCAATGTGGCCCTCATCCTCGACCTGCCCAAGCTCGTCCAGAAGGCCGAAGCGGAGGAAACCGCGAGGCACACCCACGGGAGGGGCAATTAGCCATGGCATTCACGTTCTTCTTCAGAGATCTTACCCCACTGACCTATGCCGTGGAGCATCTGGTCGAAAACGCCATGGGCCGCAGCCGGGTCCGTGTCTGGGACGCCGGGTGCGCCATGGGTCAGGAGCCCTACACCCTGGCCATCCTGCTGGCGGAAAGCATGGGCGCCTTTGCCTACAGGAACCTCGAGATCTTCGCCACCGACTACGACCAACCCCTCTTGAAAACCCTCGAGGCAGGCGTCTATGCCGGGGACGAACTCCAACGGATTCCCAGGGAGCTGTTCGACAAATACTTCGAGCCCGCCGGGGCCAACGGTCATTTCAGGGTCGTGGAACGAGTCCGGGACCGCGTGCAAACCCGGCACCACGACCTGCTCTCCCTCGCGCCCGTGAGAGACGGTTT
>CAITSE010000013.1 GCA_903894975.1 uncultured Lentisphaerota bacterium | reverse complement strand
CCGTCGAATGCCAGTCCTTGAATCGAAGGTAACCATCAACTGGAGAGCCGGATGCGGGAAATCCGCCAGTCCGGTTCGGAGGGAGGGGTAGGGCGAAAGCCTTATCCCTACCCCTATCGCTGTGCCATCCCCTGCGGGGATTCTGTTCCCTACCGTCTCAGGGGGTTACATAGCGCACCGTCCTAATTCCGACCAGTCAGATCAGTCAGATCAGTCCGATCGGTCAGATCAGTCGGATCGGACGGATCTGACGGATCTGACGGATCACATGGCCCCGGCGAAGACGCGCAAATCCCACCGGTCCCGCCACTCGACCGTGATGCGGTCGGGGGTGAAGCGCACGGGCAGCCAGAGGTGGCGGCCGTCGATGGCGTCTTGCGGTCGCCAGAGGTCGAACAGGGCGATGAACGCGTCTTTTTGTCCTTGTACCGGAAGGAGAAACGTGCTTTGGCCGCCGAAGGTCTGTTCGGGGCCCAGGCCGTTCTGCGGGTTGACGCCGACGGCGGGGTTGCCTAGTTCCGTCCACGGACCCCAGATCGAGTCGGCCACGGCCGAGCGCGCCGGGTTCGGCGCCCAGCCGGTGCAGCCGGAGGAGATCATCCAGTAGCGGCCGCCGTGCTTGCAGACGGCCGGGGCCTCGTGCCAGCGGTTCTCAAAGACCCGCACATAGCGGCCGGACGTCGCCAGGAAATCGTCGCGGAGCCGGGAGATGTGCAGGGTGCTGTTCTCTTCGGAGGCGCAGAGGTGATAGGCGGCGCCGTCGTCGTCCACGAACAGCGTCATGTCCCGTGCCATCTGGCCGCCCGCGAAGTCCCGGGCCAGGACCGGCAGTTGCGGGACCTCCGGATTGTCGCCGCCGTTGAACTTCAGCGTGTCGAGAGCGGCCATGGCCGCGGGGTCGGCGAGCGCCGCCTTCTGCGCGGCGGTGGCGTTGTCCGGCCAGTACCCGGCATTGGGACGGAAAGAATGGAGGAAGGTGTAGTGCCCGGCCGGCTGTTCCGCCACCGCCACGCCGACCCTGGCGGCCTGGTAACCTTGCCCCTTCATTTCCAGATGGAACCACATGATAAACCGGCCGCTACCCGGGTGGAAGATGACCTTCGGCCGTTCGATGACGCACTCCCGGACAATGTCGCTGCCGGGATCGTCGGAGACGGCCAGGGCGATGCCTTCGTCCTTCCAGTTGTAGAGGTCGGTGGAGGAATAGGCATGCACCCCCACATGGGCGGCATTGCCCGCGGCGCCGGCGATCTTGTGCTCGCCAAACCAGTAATAGCGGCCCCCGTGAAACAGGACGCCGCCGCCGTGGGCGTTGATGTGGACGCCCCGGTCGTCCGGCCAGATTTCAACCGGGATGAATTGAGCACGCAATGGACTGGTCATAAAAGGAATTCCTCTGCCGCCGGTCAACCCGCAACGCGGCCTCATACTGTAGCCACGTGGTTGCACCACGTGTTCCGCGGCGATGCCGGAGGCCGCGACGCCGTTTTGTTTTCGGGTTAATCAGGATTCGTCGATGGCCATCGGTGGCTCTCGAGGGCCCTCGACAACCGTCGCGGGCCATCGTTGCATCACGGGGTCGGCTATATTGGAACGCCTGACTTCGAATGACCTCCGCAGCCTGGGACGGGCGTTGAAATGGATCTGCAACATCTCAAGAACCGCCGGGTGGCCGTGGCCATGTCGGGCGGAGTGGACAGCACTCTGACCGTCGCGCTCCTGCTGGAGGCGGGGGCCGAGGTGCTCGGGCTGACCATGCGCCTGTGGCGCGCCGGTGTCGGCAACGTGGAAACGCCAGCCGCGACCCAGGCCGCCGAAGCCGCCGTCAAGCTCGGCATTTCCCACCGGGTGCTAGACCTGCGCGAGAAATTCCGCGACGGCATCATCGCGCCGTTCCTGGAATCCTACCTGGCCGGGGAGACGCCGTCCCCCTGCGTCCGCTGCAACCGCCTGTTCAAGTTCGGGTTCCTTCTGGACGCGGCCCGGGCCGAAGGCTGCGAATTCCTGGCCACCGGGCATTACGCCTGCGTGGAAACGGCGCCGGACGGCACGCCCGTGCTGCGCCGCGGCGCGGACCCGGCCAAGGACCAGAGCTATTTCCTTTCCTGGCTGCGGCCGGAAGAATTGCGGCACGCGCTCTTCCCGCTGGGCGACCGGGTCAAGACCGCGGTGAAGGCGGAAGCCGGCCACCGCGGCCTGACCCCGTCGGGCGGCGGAGAAAGTCAGGACCTTTGTTTTCTGCCGGATGGAGATTACCAGGCGTTGCTGGAAGAACTGCACCCGGAATTGGCGGCGGCGTCCGGCGAGATCGTAGACCGGCGGGGGAGGGTGCTGGGACGGCACCGCGGCTTTTTCCGCTACACCTGCGGCCAGCGCCGCGGGCTCGGGCTGGGCGGCGGCCCGTGGTTTGTTCTGCGGGTGGAACCGGCGACCAACCGGGTCGTGGTCGGCACGGCGGAGGAAGCGGTGGCGAGCGTGGTCCGCCTGCGGGACATGAACTGGCTGACACCGCCGGCGTCCGGGCTCCGAGTCGAAGCGCAACTGCGCTACCGGATGCGGCCGGTGCCGGCAATCGCGTTTCCCGACGCGGCGGGCGGCGTCCGTCTGGAACTGGAACCGCCGGTGGCCGGCGTGGCGCCGGGGCAGGCGGCGGCGCTCTATGACGGCGACCGCGTCCTGGGCGGCGGCTGGATCGCCGGGGTGGAACTTCAGGCCGGCGCGGATGTCGAACCCCTGAAGGACGGTGAGGGGATCGCGAGGCCGACGGCATGAATTCTCCCGCCCATCACAGCGAATTTTTTCTGACGCGGCTGGTCTTCCTCGGGCTGGCGGTCCTGACGGCGCTTCTGTTCCTGTACTACATTGGCGCGCAAAATGTTGAGAGTCACGGCGGCGTGGATCAGAACGGGTACCTGGTCGGCGGCAAGCGGCTGGCCGAGTACGGGAGCATGGCGTTTTCGCCGAAAGACTCTGTGACCGGGAAGGCCGATCCCTTCCAGGTGGTCGGGCGCATGTGGATCGGCGCCGACCTGGGCACGCCGGACGAGCGGTATTACCCGAAATATCCCATCGGCCTGCCGCTGCTGATGGCGGCGGTCTGGCGGCTGTTCGGGGCGGGCGCCGTGTTCTGGATCAGCCCCGTGTCCGCGGCGCTGGCATTGCTGGGCACGTTCCTGTTCGTCCGCAAGCTGGCCGGGTCGGTCATGGCCTGGCTGGCCGAGGTGGCGGTGGCCTTCAGTCCGGCCATGCTGTCTCTGGGTCCCAACCCCAACAGCCATGCCGCCACGCTGGCCTGCGTCGCCTGCGGCATGTTCCTGCTCCTGCGCTGGCACCAGAGCGACGGGAACCGCTGGTTCTCCGGGATGGCCGGCGGCTTCCTGCTCGGCGCCTCGGTCACCATCCGCTACACCGAGGGGTTGCTGGTCCTGCCGCTGCTCGTGGCCGTGGCCACCACCCTGCGCTGGCGTTCCTGGCGTTCCTGGTTTGACGGCGGGGCCGTGCTCGCCGCCTGGGCCCTGCCCGTCGGACTCCTGGTCTGCCACAACCTGGCCGCGTTCGGGCACCTGACCGGCTATGACCCCTGCAATGAAAGCACCGGGTTTGCCTGGGACTATTTCCGGGACAACTGGGAGACCATGCTTCGCCAGCTCGACAGCAACGGCCTGTTTCTGCTCTTCCCCCTGGGGCTGGCCGGACTGGTGGCGCTGTTCCCCCACCGCCGCGACATCGCGCTCATCCTCGCCGGCTGGATCGTGCCGTGCCTGCTCGTCTACACCTTTTATTACTGGGCCCCCGACAATATGGGCTACATGCGCTTCTTCCTCACAGTGCTCCCGGCCCTGGCTGCCGCCGCCTTCTGGCTGCTGAGCCGGCTGCCGTGGCTGACCGCGGGCGGACGCGGCGCGCCGCCCGGCGGCTGGGACCGCGCCTCCGCCCCGCTTGCCGCCGGCCTGGTCACCGGCCTCTCCCTCCTGGCCGGCGTCGAAAGCATGAAAACCCCCATGCTCAACGACTTCCTCAATCGCGACGCCCTCCGGACCGCGGAACAGACCCTGACCCGCACCATGCCGCCCGGCTCGCTGCTTTTCGCCCAGGACAACAGCCTGCTGCACCACCTCCAGTTCACCACCGATTTCGTGATCTACAACGTTGACGCCTTCGACCGCCGCATCATCCAGGGCTTCAAGAAAGTGCAGCCTGATGAGCCTCAGGGCTTCCAGCCCCAGCGCCAGCAGTTCCTCCTGGAACGGTTCGGGGAATGGACCCAGCCGCAATTCCTCCGCGCCGAACAGGGGATCATCAAGACGGCGATCGCCGGCGGCCGCCGCGTCTTTTTCGTGCGCCGCCTGGACGCGCCGGCCCGGTTCCGGCCGCCGACCCCGCCGGCGCCCGCGGGTGCGGCTCCGGCCGCCGCCGTTCCGGCCGCGGCTCCGCTTCAGCCGTGGTGGGTGCGCCTGCCCTGGTGGCGGAATCATCCGCTCTTTCCCCGGGACCTTTTCCCCCCGGATCAGTTCGACCTCACTCCCGTCGGCCAATGGTGCGTGACCTCCTCCGTGTCCGGCGCGCCGGACCGGGTGAAACCGCGCGGCCGCAAAGCCGCCTTCGCCCCGGCCGCCGCCGCCAACAATCCCCAGCCCGTCCAGTACCAGCTCGTCGAAGTGACCGCCAAGAGCAAGCTCGACCTGCAGAAGGTGCTGGAAGAAATTTCCGCCCCCGCCGGCGTCCCCCGGAAAAAGGCGCCCAGGCCGGCCGCGCCGTAGTGTTGGGTTATTTTCCCGGGAGTGGAGCAATCAAGATGCGGATCTTGGGCCCGGGGACCGTCCCGAGAGGGACCGGGGTCTGGGAGGTGATGACCGTGGCCTTGCCCGCGACCTGGGCGGCGGCCGCGTCTGCCGCTTCCAGCACCGAAACCTCGTTCAGGTCAACCGAGATTTTGCGGTCCGCCAGGGCCGGGTCGCAGGTGACGGGAAGGTTGGCCATGCTTGAGAGAAAGCTGCAGTATTGCGTGAGCGGGATGTCCGTGAGTTTTATGGTCACGACATTTTCCACGTCGGCGCCGGCGCCGGCAGGGCGGTTGCCGGCGAGGGGGGCGGCGTTGGGGGCGACGTTGGGTTTTTGCACGAAGCCTCCGTTGGCGGTGGCTCCCAACGGGTGGGCGATGGTCACCGCCGCGTTGACCCCGGCCGTCGGGAGGTTGGATTGGGGCGCCGGGGACGTCACCGCCGCGGGGGCGGGGGGAAGCGTGGCGCTGTCGCCCGCGGCGAGAGCCCGCTCGCCCCAGCTTCCGGCGACCATGACCGTACCCGCCAATACCTGCACCAGCATCTTGGTTTGCATGGGTTCAATTCCTTTTTCTCTGGGTTGTGGGTTTTCTTCTCCGGACAGGATGCGCACCGTGAAACGGGTACCGGTAACCCGCACCCGGCCCGCATCCGTTCGAATCATAAAGGCGCCCTTGCCGGAGTTCACCTCGCAGCGCAGTTCGCCGGTCTTGAGATAAAGTTGTTCCTGCCGGGGCTGGCCTTCCATCACCGCCTCTGTCTCCGGGGCCAGTTCGATCCGGCAATAGCCGCCCAGGCGCAGTTCGGCCGGGCGGGTGCCGGTCAGGAGCACGGCGCCGCGTTCCGGCCGGGCGGGCAGTCCCGGATCCCCGCCGGTCAGGCGCGCCGCGGGATAGCGGAGAACGGCATACCCGATCCCGGCGGCGGCGAGCATCAGCCCGGCGGCGGCCGCCAGCCATGGCAGAAACCGCAGCCGGCGGCGGTGCGGTGTCGTTACCGGCAGTGCCGCAGTGGCGGCGGCGGTGGCAAAGTGTTCGCGGATAGTCTGTTCATCCTGAATGGCGCAGGCAAATTCGAAGCGGTTTTCCGGCGCGGCGTTGAGCCAGGCGATGAACGCCGGCCGGTCGGCCTCGGCCAGGTCCCCGTCCAGATGGCGGTCCAGCAGCGTTTTCATGGGTGTCCTCCCGTGAGCAGGCTGTCCCGGACACAGTTCCGCAGGGCGTCCCGGGCCCGGGAGACGGCCATGCGGACGCCGCCGCCGGCAATCCCCAGCCGCTCCGCGATCGCGTCGAACCCGAGCTGTTCTTCATAGCGCAGTCGGAGCATAGCCGCGGTCTTGCCGCCGACGGTGCGGAGACAGTCCCGCAGGGCGGCCCGGCGCGCCTCCAGGTCCGGCTGCCGCTCCGCCCAGGTTTCGGCCAGCCGTCCGACCAGGTCCGAATTAAAACAGAGGGGCGACCGCGCCAGGCTGCGGCGGTGTTCCAGCAGTTCGAAGCGCGCCATGCCGAGCGCCCAGGGGAGGAAAGGGCGGGCCGGATCATAGTCCGCGAGCTTCCGCAGCAGGATGACGGCCACCTCCTGCAACAGGTCCTCGGCCGCGTGGTGGTCCGGAACCAGGGCATGCAGGAAGGCGGCGACGGAGGGCCGCGCTTCGGTCCAGAGACGGATGAATTGTTCCTGGCTGATCATGGCGGGTTCCGTTGGCGGGGCTCACCTATAATCTGCCGCGGGAAGCGAATTGTAACACCGGGAAGGGACTTATCGTTTGACTTGCTCTGAAGCAAAACCATTCGCGCCGAGCTGGGGCTCGGCGTTCCCAGGGGGGCGGGCGCAACGCCGCCGGATCGGTCAGATCGGTCAGATCGGACGGATCTGACCGATCTGACCGATCTGACGGATCGCGCTTTAGCCTCAGCCACCGGAGGAATCTGAGGGACGCCTGAGGGACGCCTGCAGCCTCCCGCGACAGTTCTTCCGTTTTTCCGTTCCTTCCCGTCCCTGAAGTCCCTTGAGTCCCTGGCGTCCCTCTCCCGTCCCTTCGTCCCTTGTCCCACGCGCTGCCGATCCAGAGTTCGGCGCTCCCCAAGCCCGGCGATATAGTATCAAACTAGTTTTCCCGAACCCCCAAGCACCTCGTGTTCCGGAGTCCGCCATGAGCAGACGGCAGTACGAATCGTTCGACATCCTCGACGTCGCCCGCAAGGGCATGAATTACAT
Source organism: uncultured Lentisphaerota bacterium (assembly GCA_903894975.1). GTDB lineage: Bacteria > Verrucomicrobiota > Lentisphaeria > Oligosphaerales > CAITYL01 > CAITSE01. Next base: position 6,850 of record CAITSE010000013.1, on the reverse strand, counting down.
CACCTCCATGGTGGATGAGAAGTACGACTTCCTCCCGTACTGGTTCATCCAGATCAACGAGGCGCCGGCCTACGCCAAGCACGTCCGCGTCGACGACGCCGAACTGGTGGGGAGCTGGTACGAGGCCCTGAGCGCGCTGCACAAGATGACGGGTGCAACCGACCGTTCCCTCCTGGTCCTGGCCGGACTGAAGACGCACCTGCTCCGTTCCTGGGGCCCGCACGGGCTGCGCTTTCACGAACCCTATCCGTGGTCCAATACCAACCACGCCTCGTTCCACGAAATGGGCTGGATTCTGGCCGGCATGAACCGGCTGCAGGCCGACGAACCGGACAACGCCGAGGTCGAGAAGCGCATTTCCGAGCTGGTCCGCGGCCTGCGCGGGCTGGTCCTGCAGCGCAAGATTCGCACCTTCTGGTCCGGCGACTTTCCCATTGACGAGCCGATTTTCGAGTTCCCCGCCGACATCTACATCCGCGAGGGCGGTTTTGTGCCGGAGCGCATCACCGGGCGCGGCGAGGAATGCATCCGCAATGCCGTGTTGCTCGAGCCGCTCGTCACCCGCGCCGTGCGCCGCGGCGACAAGGTCGCGCTGGAACTGGCCGAGGGCATTGCCAACCATATGATCGGGCTTTCCCGCTATTTCAGTTGGGACAGCCACTACTTCGGCCACGTCCACTCCGCCGTCTGGTTCGCCATCGGCCTGCTCAAGCTCGGGCGGCACCTGCAGCGGCCGCGGTACATCGAGAAGGCCGTGCGAATCTTCGAGTTCACCAAATCCATGAGTTCCGAGTTCGGCTGGGTGCCGGAATATGCGCGCTGGTGCCCGGAGAGCGAGAACCACTGCGAGACCTGCTGCATCAAGGACATGGTCGAGTTTGCCCTGGAAGCCGTGGAGCTGGGCTACGACTATTGGGACCTGATCAACAAGTACACCCGCAACCAGTTCAGCGAACAGCAGGTTAAAACCGGCTGTTTCATCGCGGTGGACAACACCCGCCCGGACAAGGACGGCCACACCTGGCGTGACATGGACCAGCGCGTGGTCGGCGGCTGGTCCGGCGGTGGTGAGCCCAATTCACTCTCGCTCAGCCGGTTCCGTTCCATTGCCGGTTGCTGTGTCGGCACCGCGCCGGTGGGTTTCTGGCTGGTCTGGGAGAAGATCGTGCAGGACACGGCCGACGGCGTGTTCGTGAACCTGCCCATCGACCGTGACCATCCCGCGGCCAGGGTCGAGACCGGCTATCCCAATACCGGCCTGCTCCGGGTCACGGCCCGCAAGGCCGGCGTGTACCGCCTGCGTCCTCATCCGTGGATGGGCGCCCGCCTGGAACTGACGGTGGACGGGCGGCATGTGCCGGTGACGTACGCCGGCGGCTGCATCCTGGTCGAGAACGTCGCGTCCGGCGCCGTTATCGAGCTGCGGCATGACTTGGCGGAACGGGTGACGAAAGAGACCGTGCGCGGCCTGGAACTGAGCATCACCTGGCGCGGCGCCGACGTGGTGCGGATGGATCCGCCCGGCCTGCCGCTCATGCTTTACCAGCGCGAAGCGGGCGTGCCCAAGTCCTATCCGAAACCGATCGGGACCGCATCCTCCGGCCCCATGGTCATGAAGCCGACCGACCAGAAGAAATAAGCGCCGCCGTTTTTTGCCAATTGTACTGATGCGGAGCATCTTTGGAGTGCGGTGGATCGACACCGCTTTCCCGGCGGCGGAGCCGTACCTGGGAACGCCGATCTCCCGATCGGCGATTTCCGGTCATGGCATCGAGCGCCAGACAGCGAGACATTCAAGCCCGAGGCCGGTTCCACCGGCGGGAAAAAGCGGCGTCAAGCCGCCGCACTCCAAAGCGGCGAGGACACCGCAATTTTTGTGGCCGAAAACGTCTTGCCTCAATCCCGCAGGACGAAGAGTTTTTTCAGGACCCAGCCGAGGCCTTTGAAGACCACGGTGACGGGGCCGGGGATGGGCTCGCGCTTTTGCCGGTGCAGTTGGCAGTCGACGGATGCCAGGCTGACCTCGTCTTTCATGACGGCGCGGCGGGCCTCGAAGGCGTCGATGTCGGCCTGGACCCGGGCCAGTTCCTTTTCGAGGGCGAGAAGATCGGCGACGACGACGGTTTTCCCCAGCAGTTCCCGCAGGCGGTCGCGCAGGGCGATGGCGTTTTTCAGGCGCGCCTCCGTATCGGCAAAGTCGCCTGTGATATCCCGGAATTCGCTCTGGCGGAAGGCGACTTTGCCCAAGGCTTCCAGGCTGGCCGTGACGATGTCCAGGCGGGCGGCTGGCACGCGCAGTTTCAGGGCGACGTCATCCCTTTCATCGGTGCGTTTTTCCACGCGGCCGCCGGCGTCGCGGACCGCTTGTTCCGCCACGCTGGCGGCGGCGGCCGGATCCGCGACGTCCAGTTTCAGGATAACCGAACGGACCAGCATGCGGTCCTGATCCGTTTGGCCGGATTCGGGGCGTGAGGCGGGGCCGAACTCTTTTTGATGCGAGGCGCAGCCGCACAGCATCAGGCAGACAACGCCTACCGTGGTCAAGAGCAGGGAGCGGAAGGGGTTCATGGGCGGGGGCCTTCGGAAACAGGATGGGGGACTCGGACTCTCACGGACCGGCACGGACTGACACGGACGGGGAACGGGGGGAACTATAATCCTTCGCGTGGCAGGTTGGTGCGAGCCCGGGCAAGCCGGCCGCAACGGTTGCCTGGCATCCCAAGTCTGGTTCCGGCTTGCCCGGGCTAGGAAAATCGGCTTTGCGGTTGACTTCCGGCGTTTCCGCGCCAGTATATCACAAGCTGATTCCTGCGCGAAACGCGTTGTCCGGAAGATGATTCGGACCGGTAATCGGGATATGAAAAAGAGCGGAAAACTCACGAAATCCTCCCGCCCGCGGAGCTTGGCCGTTGCGGCCGCGCCGGCGGCTGTGTCCGCCGCGGTTCCGGCCGGGCCCGTGGCGTTTTTGGGACCGGCGGCGACTTTCTCGCACCAGGCCGCCCTGCGCCATTTCGGCGAAACGGCCCACTACCTGCCCTGCGCCAGCATCGCCGAGGTGTTTGACGCCGTGGCCGCGGGCAAAGCCGCACGCGGCGTGGTGCCGGTGGAGAATTCGACCGAGGGCGCCGTGTCCTACACGCTGGACATGTTCGCCGACTCGCCGGTCCGTATCTGCGCGGAAGTCTATCTGCCGATCCACCATCACCTGCTGTGCCGTTGCGCAGCCACGGAGGTGCGGGTGATCTACAGTCATCCCCACGTGTTCGGCCAGTGCCGGAAATGGCTGCAGGCGACCCTGCCGTATGTGCCCTGCGTGGACGTTAGCAGCACGACCGATGCCGCGCGCCGCGCCGGCGCCGAACTGGGCGCCGGCGCTCTGGCCGGCGAATTGGCGGCCTGCGAGTACAAGGTCCCGATCAAGGCGCAAAACGTCGAGGACAGCGCCGGCAACCTGACGCGTTTCTTCGTCATCGGCAGCGGCGCCACGCGTCCCACCGGCGATGACAAGACCTCGCTGCTTTTCGGCATCCGCGACCGTGTCGGCGCGCTGCTGGACAGCCTGGAGCCGTTCCGCCGCAACGGCGTCAACATGAGTTTCATCGAAAGCCGGCCGTCCCGGAAGGCCAACTGGCAGTATCAGTTTTACGTGGACGTTTCCGGGCACGCCGAGGACGCCCCCGTCCAAGCCGCGCTGCGGGAACTGGAAGAACTCTGCCAGTTCGTGAAATGCCTGGGCAGCTATCCGCGCGCGGCGCTGCCGGAGGAGTGAACAAGGGTTGGCCTGAAGGTTTCACCAGAGACCGGAATTCATTGAACAGAAGGTCGCAAAGGTCACGAAGTGCTGGCGGTGTAACTCCTTTAGTGCTCTTCGCGAGCTTCTGTTAATAAAAGGTTGTCAGACTAAGGAACTGTGAATCATGCCCGTTGTGTTGAAATGGATGAATCCCGAGGTGGCGAAGGTCCGGCCCTACGAGCCCGGCCGGCCGATCGAGACCGTAGCCCGCGAGTTGGGGCTGGATCCGGCCACCATCTGCAAGCTCGCCTCCAACGAGAACCCGCTGGGGCCGTCCCGGCGGGCGCGCCTGGCCGTGCGCCGGAACTTGGAGCACGCTCATCTCTATCCCGACGGCTATGCCTTTGAACTGCGCGAAAAAGTGGCGGCGGCGCAGAACGTGAAACCGGGGCAGATCCTCTTCGGCAACGGTTCCAACGAAATCATCGAATTTCTCGGGCACGCCTTTCTCGGGCCGGAGCGTTCGCTGGTGGTCTCGCAGTACGCTTTTGTGGTCTACAAGCTCGTCGCCCAGATGTTCGGCGGACGCGTCATCGAGGTGCCGGCCAAAGAGATGGGGCACAACCTGAGCGCCATGGCCCGGGCCGTGGAACACGACACCAGCATGATCATCGTCTGCAACCCGAACAACCCCACTGGCACCCTGGCCGGCGAAGCCCAGGTCCACCGCTTCCTCGACCACGTTCCCGCGAACGTGCTGGTGGTATTCGACGAAGCCTATGCCGAGATTTGTCTCGGCCGCATGCCGGACACCATCGGCCTGGTCCGTGAAGGCCGGCCGAATGTCATCTGCCTGCGCAGTTTTTCCAAGGCTTACGGCCTGGCCGGCCTGCGCATCGGCTATGCCGTGGGGCCGGAATCCGTGATCCAGGCGCTGGAACGGTCGCGGCAGCCCTTCAACGTCAACCGCCTGGCCCAGGATGCGGCCGTGGCGGCGCTGGACGACCAGGCCTTCCTGACCCGCACCCGCCGCACCTTCCGGCGCGGCCGCGACCAGTACGAGGAAGCCTGCCGGGAACTGGGGCTGGAGTTCGTCCGCTCTTACGCCAATTTTATCCTGATCAAGGTCGGTGACGGCGCCCACGTCACCCGCGAACTCATGAAGCGCGGCGTCATCGTCCGCCCCATGGCTCCGTACCAGCTCCCGGAATACATCCGCATCAGTTTCGGCCTGCCCGATGAGAACACGCGCTGCGTTGCCGCGCTCAAGGAAATTCTCCCCCGCAAATCCTGAAGCCCGTGAGGACGTTGGAAAGTAGTTAGTAGCTAGAATCCAGTAGATAGTAGCTAGTTGTCCGATGGTTTGTCAAAGCCGCGACAGTGATGGAGCGGGCGATGCAGAGCCACGGGCGGAGCGAAGAAGTGCTTGAGAGTCCGCTTACTGACGTGCGCGGTTCTGACTCCTCTCCGATCCCAATCCAAAATCCCCAATCGCCAATCCAAAATTCTCCCATGAACGCTTTTTCCATTCTCCAGGACCGCGGGTTCTTCTATCAGAGCACGGACGTGGAACGGCTCCGTGCCCGGCTTGCCCCGGGGCAGCTGCCGGTCACGTTCTACGTTGGCTTTGATCCGACCGGCAGCAGCCTGCATATCGGCCATCTCCTGCCGGTCATGGCCATGCGCTGGTTGCAGCAGTGCGGACACCGGCCCATCGCCATCGTCGGCGGCGGCACCGCCATGGTCGGTGACCCCTCCGGCAAGACGGAAGCCCGGCAGATGCTGACCACGGACGAGATCGACGCCAATGCCGCGGCCATCAAGGCCCAGCTCGGGCGTTTCCTGGACTTCGGCGAGGGCAAGGCGCTGATGATCGACAACGCCGAGTGGCTGCGCAATCTCAAGTATCTCGAGTTCCTGCGGGACATCGGCCGGCACTTCAGCGTCAACCAGATGCTGGCGGCGGAATCGGTGAAGCAGCGCCTGGAAACCGGGCTGTCTTTCCTGGAGTTCAATTACATGCTGCTCCAGGCCTATGACTTCTACATTCTCTTCCGCGACTACGGCTGCGAATTCCAGCTCGGCGGCCAGGACCAGTGGGGCAACATCGTCGCGGGCACCGGCCTGGTCCGGCGCATGCTCGGGAAAGAGGCGTTCGCCATGACCTTTCCGCTGCTGCTCAAGAGCGACGGCCAGAAGTTCGGCAAGACCGCCTCCGGCGCCGTCTGGCTCGACCCGCAGCGGACCAGTCCGTATCACTACTACCAGTTCTGGCGCAACGTGGATGACGGCGAGGTCGGCCGCCTGCTCGGGTTCTTTACGCCGCTGCCCATGGACGAAGTGGCGCGCCTCACCGCCCCCGGCCAGGACGCCCGCGCCCAAAACCGCGCCAAGGAAATCCTGGCCTTCGAGGCGACCTGTCTCGCCCATGGCCTGGAAGAGGCGCGCAAAGCCTGGCTCGCCGCCGGGTCCGAGTTCGGGTTCGCCGATCCCGAGGGCGTGGTCGTCACCAGCAGCGCGCTGCGCGACATCAAGCCCGCCGAGGCCGTCGCCGACCTGCCGACCTTCACCGTGACCGCGGCCGAGGTCGCCGCCGGCATCTGGATCTGCAAGCTCCTGGCCGACGCCGGGCTCTGCGCCTCCAACGGCGAGGCGCGACGCCTGATCAAGGGCGGCGGCTGCTCCCTGGGCGAGGAACGGATCGCCGACGAGAAACGGAACGTGACGGCGGCGGACTTCAAGGACGGCCAGCTCCTGCTGCGTGCCGGCAAGAAAAACCTCCGCCGCATCGTCATTGCCGGCTGACCCGCCGGGCGCACCGTGCAGGCAAACCGAAGCGGGGGCGGAGTTCGCCCGCCCCCGCGACCCCCTGGCGAGGGTCTTCGACCCGTTTCCGTTTTCGGGCGTGGCGAAATGCGCTGGCAACCGGCGCGCGTTCATCTCGCCAACGTCTTCTGCGCCAGCGAATTTCGCCCCGCCCGGCGGCGCCCATTGGGAGAGGGGGCATCTTGCCCCCTGCCCGGGAAAGTGGGCATCTTGCCCGCTTGAACGGGGGGGCGGGTGTCCACACCCGGCAAAAACAGGCCGGCGGGCATCTTGCCCGCCATTTCCTGCATG
>CAITSE010000012.1 GCA_903894975.1 uncultured Lentisphaerota bacterium | reverse complement strand
CCGTCGAATGCCAGTCCTTGAATCGAAGGTAACCATCAACTGGAGAGCCGGATGCGGGAAATCCGCCAGTCCGGTTCGGAGGGAGGGGTAGGGCGAAAGCCTTATCCCTACCCCTATCGGGAGTGTCATCCCCTGCGGGGATTTTTTTCGTGGCCTATTTCCCGCCCGGCCCGATCCAATCGAAATCAAAGACGTACCAGACGCCGTTGATCTTTTGGCACTCGTCCAAGCTGAAGGCATAGCGCTTAGATTTCACGCTGAAGCTGACCAGGATGTCCGCCGTTCCGTTCACGTTCTTTTCCAAGTCGTAGCGGATGTCGGTGATTTCCCGGCGGTCACGGATCTCTGTGTCAAGAATGGCCTGCATGCCCTCCCAGCTTTTCCGGAGTTCCTTTTCAAACTGGGCATGCCATTTCGACGCCTGGTCGGCGGAAGACTTTTTATCAAGGGAACGGAACTCCTCGAGCGTGGGGAAGCCGGTTCGCAGACAGGCATCAAGATTTTTTGCGAAAAGAGCCGCCGTGGTGTTGCGAGCCAGCGCCTCAGGGGAGTGAGCCCGCGAGTCGCCCGATCCCATGAACCGACAACCGCTTGCCCAGGCAAGAACCGTCACAACAGCCAGAAGTCGCCAAGTGAGTTTCATGCCAAGACGTTTTCGATTTTCAGGCCTGCGCCGGCGGTGTTGGCGGCGGTGAGCATGGGGCGGCCGGCGAGCACGCAGGTCCGGAGTTGGGGCAGGCCGGTTTCCAGCAGCCGCGCCGCGGCGTCGCGGACGGCCGGGCCGGTGACCTCGAGTAGCGCCGCGTAGCGCTGCTTCCGAATCTCGGGGGTGAGCCCGGTGAGGTGCCGCCACAGCGCCTGGGAGGTGGCCGAGGCCGGCCGGATCGGACGCTCTTCCGCCTTGGCCACGGAAATGATGCCGCGCTCGATGTCGTCGGCCGTGAGCGGCATGGTCTGCAGCGCGGCCGGCACGCCGCGGAAAACGTCCAGGGTGCGGGCGATGTTCGGGTCGCGGTAGGACATCAGGCTGAACACGCCGGCGGCCGGGTCGTAGGAGCACATGCCGCCATAGGCGCCGCCCTTGGCCCGGATCTCCTCCCAGAGATAGCCGAGGGCCAGGAGCCGGGAGAAGACCGTCAGCGGCGCGGCGTCCGGGGAAAGCAGGCTCGGCGCCGGCATACTGGCGGCGCAGAAGGCGACTTCGGAGGCGAAGGCCAGTCCTTCCGGCCCGTGCGCGGCCGGCACATGGACCAGCCGTTCCGTGGGCGAAGGCAGGGCGGCGGCGGTGATGCCGTCGGCGAATTCTTCCAGCCAGGCGCCGGTGGCGCCGGCGGGGATTTCTGACCCGGTGAAGGCCGCGCGCAACCGCATGGCATTGAGTAGGAAGCGGCGGATGTGGCGGAACGCCTCGCGCAGTTTTTCCACTTCGGCGTCAAAGTGTTTGGCCATGACGCCGGCCAGGCGGACCTGGGGCAGGCCGTTCAGGACGCAGCCGAGGGCGGCCAGCGGCGACAGGCTGCGGGCGGCCTGCATGACGGTGAACATGTGGCCGGAGTGGAGGATCCCGCTCTGCTGCTGGATCCTGGCTTGGAGCACCAGGTCGCGGAGCCGCGCGGTGTCGTCAAAGTCCGGTTCGAGCAGGAGATCGCGAACCACGGCCAGGGCGTCCGGGTGGCGGCGGTCCAGGGATTTGAAGCTGAGTGAGAAATGGGGAAGCAATTTTTCCGGGGCCAGGGCCTGGGTGCCGGAGAAGACGCCGGCACCGAACGCGCCGGTGCAGGCGGCGATGCGCTCGCCCATTTTTTCCCAGGGACAGGCCGGCGTGCCCAGCTTGGGCAGGAAATCGGCGAACACCGGCAGGTACGGCCAAAGATTCTCCGGCAGCCCGTTCAAATCAAACGCGAGGTGGAAATAATTGACGCCGTTGGCAAAGATCGGGGTGCGCACGAGCGGCACGCTGGCGCGGCCGGCATGGCCGATCTCGCAGGGGATTTCCCGCGGGGTCTTCGGCAGGTCGCTGAGGTGCAGGACGGGCAGGGTCGCCAGGGCTTCCGGCGTGTTGGGCGCATTCTGCCGGCGCTCGAGCGCGGCGGTCTCGGCGGCAACGGTGCGAAGCTCGTCCGCGCTCATGGCCGCCTTGCGCGCCGCCATGGCTGCGGCGAACTCGGTATCGCGGGCGGTCTGCAACGCCGGATCGGGGACGAACACCGCGATCAGTTGGTGCGGATTGGCGACGAACCGTTCCCGGATCAGGCGGTTGAACAGGTCCGGCTCCTGTTCGTAGCGTTTCCAGACGGCGTCCAAGATCTCGCCGAGACGCAGGTACAGCAGCGGATCGAGCCCGTAGATCCAGGCATCGAGGACGCGGTCCATGAGGCGCATGGGGTACATCTCGGAGATCTCGCACTGGGCATAGCACAATTGCTGGAAGGCGGCTTCGACTTGGTCGCGGGAAAAAGGTTCGGCCGCAGCCTGCTCCAAGGTTTTATGGATCAGGGCGACGATGGCGTTGGCCTTTTCCGGATTGGTGCCCTTGAGGCCGACGTGGAAGGAGCTCTCCAGCGTGCCGGAGCTGAACCCGGAGGGCGCCAGATCCTCGCCGAGGTGGGACTCGATGAGGGCCTTGTGCAGGAGCGAACCGTCATGCCCGAGCAGGAGATGGTCGACCACCATAAGCGCGGCCTCGGTCTCGGGGTCGGCGGCGTCGCCGAGAAGCCAGGAAACCAGCACGGCGGCCTTGTCCTTGGGATCCTCGTCCGGGCCGAGGGGATAGGGTTCCACATGCCGGCGCGGTTCGTTCCAGCGCGGCTGGCGGGGGATTTCCGAGAGCAGATCCGCGGGCGGCGGGGGCATCTCCCGGAGGCGTTCGTCCAGAAAGGCGAGGGTGTCGGCGGTGGGGATGTTGCCGTACAGTGTGGTGAAGGAATTGGCCGGGTGGTAAAGGCGTTCGTGAAAGCCGCGGAACTGTTCGTAGGTGAGCTGCGGGATGGCGGCGGGATCGCCGCCGGAATCGCGGCCGTAGGGGGTGTCCGGAAACAGCAACTGCGAGGTGACGCGGCCGATGAGGGAATCGAGCTCGGAATAGGCGCCCTTCATCTCGTTGTAGACGATGCCTTTGATGACCAGCGGGCTGGCCGGGTCCGCCGGATCGGCGAATTCCAGGTGGTGCCCTTCCTGCTTCAAGGTCTCCGGAGTGATGGTGGGGTGGAACACGGCGTCGAGATAGACGTCCACCAGATTGAAGAAATCCTTGCGCACATTGCTGGCCACGGGATAGACGGTCTTGTCGCTGTAGGTCAGGGCGTTGATGAAGGTGGCCATGCTGCGCTTGACCATCTCCAGGAAAGGATCCTTCACCGGGAACTTGCGGGAGCCGCCCAGGACCGAATGTTCCAGGATGTGCGGCACGCCGGTGTCGTCCGGCGGCGGGGTGCGGAAGGCGACGGCGCAGAGGTTTTCCGTGTCGTCCGTGAAGACGTGCAAGACTTGGGCGCCGGAGTGCCGGTGGTGCGCCTCGATGACGGTGGCGCGGAGCGGGGGCAGATGCGTCACCCGGGTGATGTCAAACCCGTGGACAACGCTTCCCGGCTTGAGCGGGCAGGGCGGGGTGGAAGAAGACTTGCGGCTCATGAAATCGGCTCCGGGGTGTGGCGGAAACGGAGTTAGTATAACCCTTCCCGGGAACGCCAATCTCCCGATTGGCGGATTTCCGGTCTCTGCCCACACAAGCACTCCTGCCCAAACCGCGCGCTTCCCCACGGCCAATCTTCCGCCCGCGCCACCAATCCCGCCTTCGCCGGGTTCTGATGGATGTAATCGAGGACTTGGTGGAAATGACGCTCGTCACGGATGAAACGGTCCCAGTATTCGCGGTGCCAGACGGGTTGAACGGGGAGGGAAGAATCGCCAATCGGGAGATTGGCGTTCCCGGGGTGGGACGCCCGATGGAAGGCGCAGATGCGAGTCGCCGTGAACTTCTTCCAGGAGGCCACGATCTTGGCCACCGGAAAATTCTGCATCGGCTGAAAAAGCACATGCATGTGATTCGGCATCACCACCCAGGCCATAAGGCGGTATCGTTGGGCATCGGAAAAGAGAAGGGAATCTTCCACCATCCGGGCGATCTCCGGTTCCCGTAGCACGCATGACCCATGGCCGGAGTCAATCCAGGCCTCCATCCGTTTCCGCCGTTCCGCTTCCTGTCTTTCGGCCGGAACAACGTTCAATTCTTCCTCCATGCGTTGCGCCACTTCTTTTGGCAGGCTGTCCGCAAGATGAAAGGTGACGTGCTGGATCAGTGTATTCGTTTCATAATGAGGCAAATATCCGCGACTGTGCCATTTCCCCGGAACGTCATTCCGGGG
>CAITSE010000011.1 GCA_903894975.1 uncultured Lentisphaerota bacterium | reverse complement strand
GCCGGACCTGTTTGAGAAACTCTTGCTTCGGTGTGTATGTCTTCATAAAAATGAAATATATTGTATCCAATATAAAATACAAGATAAAACGCAAAAAAAATCTGCGGCAAAAATCCCTCCCGTAACTGAGGCATTACCTATTCCAGCACCCTGAACATGGCCACCTTCGGCAACGGCTACTGGTTCCTGGGCAGCGTGATCTCCAGCACCTATTCGGGCACGGCCATCACCGCCGGCGCCGGCAGCACCTATCGCCTCGGCGGCGGCGGCGGCACCCTGACCATCTCCGGCACCAACGTCCTCACCGGCGTCAACAATGTGGAAGTCGGCGCCGCCAAGACCAACGGCCTGGGTGTCGTGATCCTCTCCAACTCCCAAGGCTACAGCGGCACGACCACGGTCAACGCCGGCATGCTCCAGGTCGGCGCCGACAACCGGCTCGGCACCGGCACCGGCATCGCCAACATCGTGCTCAACAGCGGCACACTTTCCTTCAACGCCACGGGCACGCTCAACGCCAACCGCGGCATCGCCCTGGGCCCGACCGGAAGCGCCGGCGCCGGCACCTTAGACGTGACCGCCGGAATCCTGACCTATACCGGCATCATGGCCAACAACGGCACCGGCACCGGCAGCTTCACCAAGACCGGCGCCGGCACCTTGATCCTCGGCGGCGCCAACACCTACACGGGCTCCACCAATCTCAATGGCGGCATCGTAAACTTCTCCGCGCTGTCGAACCTGGGCTCGGGCACCGCGATCAGTTTCAGCACCGGCACGCTGCAATACGCCGTCGGCAACACGACGGACATCACCGCCCGCACCGTCACCCTCCCCGGTAACGGCACCGTCGACATCGGCACCAACAACGTCACCTTCAGCGGCAGCGCTATCACCGGCGCCGGCAACTTTACCAAAACCGGTTCCGGCACCCTATACCTCAACAACGGCTCCAACAGTTACACCGGCACCACGATCATCAGCCTCGGCACCCTCAAACTGGGCAGCGCCACCGTCCTGGCGCCCGCCAGCGCGTTCACCCTCAACACCAGCACGCTCGACCTCAACGGATTCAGCCCGATCGTGCGCAACCTGGCCGGCTCCGGCACGGTCCTCAACAACGTCGCCGGGTCCAACAACATCCTGACCGTGACCAGCGCGGGCGCCTCCACCTTCTCCGGCGTCATCGCCGAAACGGTCGGGACCGGCACGATCTCTTTGGTCAAAACCGGCGCCAACACCCTGACCCTCTCCGGGTCCAACACCTATACCGGATCCACCCAGATCGCGGCCGGCGCCCTTTCCATCAACAGCGACTATCATCTCGGCGTCGCCCCCAGCTCGACCACACTCAACAGCCTGGTCATCCTCAGCACCGCCACGCTTCAGACCACGGGCACCAGCTTCACCTTGGACTCCAGGCGCGGCATCACCATCGGCCCGACCAGCGGCACCGGCACCGCGACCTTTGACATCGCCAGTACCAAAACCGTGACCTACAACGGCGTCATCACCAACAACGGCACCGGCACTGGCGCCCTGGCCAAGGCCAACACCGGCGTCCTGATCCTGGGCGGCGCCAACAGCTACTCCGGCGACACCACGATCACGGCCGGCGCCATCAAGATCGGCACCACCGAGGCGATCCCGCACGGCTTCGGCAAGGGCAACGTCATCGCGACCGGCACCCTGGACTTGAACGGAACCAGCATCACCATCAACGGCCTCTCCGGCGCCGGCGTTGTGACCAACAACCTCCTCCCCAGCACCGCCATCCTGACCGTCGGCGACAACAATCAGGGCGGCACTTTCAGCGGCGTCATCAAGAACAACAGCACCGGCATCGTCGGCCTGACCAAGATCGGCACCGCCACCCTCACCCTTTCCGGCGCCAACACCCAGACCGGCACGACCACCATCGCCGGCGGCGTTCTTTCGGTCGGCGCGGATACCAACCTCGGCGGCACATCAAGCGCCCTGGTCATCAGCAGCGGCACCCTTTACACCAGCACCTCCTTCACCATGAACAGCGCCCGCAGCCTGTTCGTTGGCCCGGACGCCGGTTCCGGCGCCGGCGTGATCGACATCGCCGCGGGCACCAGCCTGACCTACGCCGGCGTCATCGCCAACAATGGCACCAGCACCAGCGGCCTGACCAAGACCAACACCAACGGCACCCTGGTCCTGGGCGGCGTCAATACCTATTCCGGCACCACCCAGATCCTGGGCGGCACCCTTCAGCTCACCAGCGCCACGGCCATTCCTTCCGGCAGCGGCAAGGGGAACCTCTTCCTCGACGCCGGCAGCACGCTGGATGTGAACAGCCTCAACGCCACGGTCAACGGCCTGTCCGGCACCGGCACCATCACCAACAGCCAGGGCACCTCGGTGACCTTCTCCGCTGGCGGCTATGACCAGACCAGCACCTTCGGCGGCGTCATCCAGGAAGGCAGCACCAACAACAGCAAACTCGCCCTGACCAAAATCGGCACCGGCACTCTCACCCTCTCCGGCGCCAACACGTATTCCGGAAGTACCATTGTCTCCGGCGGCACGCTGAAGCTCGGCTCGGCCTCGGCCATTCCCTTCGGCACCGGCAAAGGCAATGTCACCGTCAACGGCACGCTGGATCTGAGCGGCGCCAGCATCAATATCAACGGGCTCCTCGGCACCGGCACCGTGACCAACAGCATCAGCAGCGGCACCGCCATCCTCACCGCCGGCGACAACGACCAGACCAGCACCTTCGCCGGTTCCATCCAGAACAGCGCCGGCAATGGCGGCGTGGCGCTGACCAAGATCGGCGCGGGCACGCTGACGCTTTCGGGCAGCAACAGCTACTCCGGCGCCACCCTGATCTCCTCCGGCACCCTGGCCGTGGGCAGCGCCACCGGCCTTTCCGGCAACAGCAGCATCAACATCGCGGGCGGCAGCGTCCTGGATGTGAACGGCTTTAACGCCACGATCGACGGCCTCACCGGCACCGGCGACATCCTCAACAACGGCGCGGTCGCCGTCACCCTGACCGCCGGCGCCGGCGGCGGCTCCGGTGTCTTCGACGGCAAGATCAAGGACGGCGCCAAGGCCATCTCCCTGACCAAGTCCGGCGCCGGCACCCTGACCTTGACCTCCCTGAACACCTACAGCGGCGCCACCACCATCAGCAACGGCACCATCAGCGTCGCCGACACAACCTATCTCGGCTCCTCCACCGCCGCCATCGTCCTGGGCGACGCCACCCACAAGGGCACGCTCTCCTACACCACCTCCGCGGACCTCAGCTACACCCGCGGCTTCACCGTCAACGCCGGCGGCGGCGAGATGGACATCATGGCCTCCGGCAAGACCCTCACCATCCAGACCGGCAGCATCCTCGCCAACGGCATGTTCACGGTCGGCGGGAACGGCGACGCCGTCCTCCAGAGCACCATCTCCGGCACCAGCGGCCTGACCAAGGCCAACAGCGGCCTGATGGTGATTTCCGGCAGCAATTCCTACTCCGGCGACACTGTCGTCTCCGTCGGCACCCTGCGGCTCGCCAACGCCAACGCCATCCCCTCCGGCACCGGCAAAGGCAATGTCGCGGTCAACGGCTCCAGCGTGCTAGACATCAACGGCTCCAGCCTCAGCATCAACGGCCTTTCCGGCTCGGGCATCATCACCAGCAACGCCCCGGCCGGCGCCCTGACCCTCACCGTCGGCGGCAACGACCAGAACGGCACCTTCTCCGGCGTGATCCAGAAGGGCAGCGCCGATCTCCTGGCCCTGACCAAAACCGGCACCGGCCGGCAGACTCTCAGCGGCACCAACAACTACAACGGCGTGACCACCGTCTCCGCCGGCACTCTGCAGATCGGCAACGCGGCCGCCCTGCCCTCCGGCAACGATATCAGCCTCAGCCGCAACGGCACATTGGACATGGCCTTCACAGGCTCCTCCAGCATCAACCTTCTCACCGGTTCGGGCACCCTCACCAGCAGCCAGGGCAATGCCACCCTTGCCGTCGGCTCCGGCAACAGTTCCAGCACCTTTGCGGGTAACATCCGCGAGGATGGCGGCATCCTGGGCCTGACCAAGATCGGGACGGGCATGCTGACGCTCTCCGGCTCCAACAGCTTCTCCGGCGCCACCACTATTTCCACGGGTACCCTGTCCATGGGCAGCACCACCGGCCTCTCGTTCCGCAGCAGTCTCTTCATTGACAATGCCGGCGCCCTGGACATCAACGGCTACTCCGTCGCCATTGACGGCCTCGCCGGTACTGGCGCCATCACCAACAACAACGCCGCCACCGTGACCCTCACCACCGGCGCCAGCGGCGGTTCCGGCACCTTCGGCGGCAGGATCGAGGACGGCAGCGGCGCCATCGCCCTGACCAAGGCCGGCGCCGGCACCATCACCCTGACCTCCCGCAACACCTACAGCGGCGGCACCAAAGTCACCGGCGGCACCCTGGCCATCGCCGCCGACGACAACCTGGGTACGGCCGCAGGCAACATCATCCTCGACGGCGGCGCGCTCTCGGTCATCAACACCTTTGCCATCAGTTCCAGCCGCGGAATTTTCATCGGCCCCGCCAGCGGCAGCGGCTTCGGCGCCCTCGATGTGGCGGCCGGCCAGACTCTGACCTATGGCGGCACCATCGCCAACCAGGGCTCCGGCACCGGCGGCCTGACCAAAATCGGCCAGGGCACCCTCCTGCTCACCCACGCCAACACGTACTCCGGCGACACCATCGTCTCTGTCGGCGCGCTCCAAGTCGGCAGCGACAGCGCCATCCCCTTCGGCGTCGGCAAGGGCAATGTCATCGTCAACGATCTCCTCGACCTCAACAACCACAGCATCACCCTCAACGGCCTGTCCGGTTCCGGCATCGTGGGCAACAGCCTCGCTGGCGCAGTCACCCTGACCGTCGGCGACAATAATGCGAACGGCTCCTTCAGCGGGGCCATCCGCAACGAAAACGGACATCTCGCACTGACCAAGATCGGCGCCGGCACACAGGCGCTCACCGGCAGCAGCAATTACAGCGACGGCACCCTGCTGCAGGGCGGCACCCTCCTCATCCAACAGGCCGCCGGACTAGGCATGGACGACGGTTCCGCGGACACCGCCCTCACTATCCAGAACGGCACCCTCGAAGCCGCCGGCACCTTCGCCACCCCGCGCCTCGTTCATCTCACCCACGCCAACAGCGCCATCGCCGTGGACGCCGGCCAGAACCTGACCCTTGCCGGAGTGGTCGACGGCAGCGGCAACCTCACCAAGAGCGGCGCCGGCAAACTGACCCTGACCGCAGCCAACAGCTACGCCGCCACCACCATCAGCACCGGCACCCTCCAAATCGGCAACGGCGGCGCCTCCGGCTCCCTCGGTTCCGGCAGCGTCACCGACAACGCCGCCCTGGTCTTCATCCGTTCCGATACCGTCACAGTAAGCAACGTCATCACCGGCTCTGGCACACTCACCCAGGCCGGCTCCGGCATAGTCAAACTCACGGCATCAAACAACTATGCCGGCGGCACCTTCCTCGACAACGGCACCCTGAACTTCACCCACGACGCCATCGGCTCCGGCAACGTCACCTTCAACGGCGGCATCCTGCAATGGGAAACCGGCAATACCCGCGACGTCTCCGGCCAGTTCGCCGCCATCGCCACCGGCCAGAACGCCCGCCTTGATTCCCTGAACAATGAGATCGTCCTGAACTCCGCCATCACCGGCCTGGGCGGTCTGCAAAAACTCGGCACCGGCACCATCACCCTGGCCGCCGCCAACGACTACGCCGGCGCCACCACCATTGACGCCGGAAAACTCATCGTCGGCGCGGCCGGAACCCTCGGCGGCGGCAGCGTCACCAATAACGCCGACCTCGAGTTCCAGCACCACGACGTCTACTCCGTCGCCAACGTCATCAGCGGTTCCGGCCGGGTCATCCAGAACGGCAGCGGCACCCTCATGCTCACCGCCTCCAACAGCTACTCCGGCGACACCGTCCTGGCCAAGGGCACCGTCAACTTCGCCAGCGCCTCCAACCTCGGTACCGGCGCCATCGTCTTCCAGGGCGCCACCCTCCAGTGGGGCGCCGACAACTCCGCCGACGTCTCCGCCCGCTTCGCCCCCATCGCCGCCGGCCAGACCGCCCTGCTCGACACCAACGGCAACAATGTCACCCTCAATTCCGCCATGACCGGCCAGGGCGGCCTCACCAAGCTCGGCGCCGGCAACCTCACTCTCACCGCCTCCAGCTCCTACACTGGCGCCACCCTGCTCACTTCCGGCACCCTCGGCGTCACTGGCGCCGGCAACCTCAACAGTTCCAGCGGCGTGACCGTCGTCAACGGCGCCGTCCTCGCCTACAACGCCGACACCCTGATGACCTCGCCCCTCACCATCGCCGATGGCACCATCACCGGCACCGGCCGCGTCAACAACCTCTCCCTCATCATCGGCACCAGCGCCACCATGTCCCCCGGCAACAACAGCCCCGGAACCCAGGCCTATTCCGACCTGACCCTGGCCAACGGCGGCCGCTACCTCTGGGAACTCGACGAGGTCAAGACCACAAAGGGCGAGCAGGACGCCGGCCTCAAGGGCATGGATCCCGGCTTCGACTTCGCCAATATCACCGGCGTCCTCACCATCACCGCCACCGCCACCGACCGCTTCGTCATCGACATCACCGGCCTCACCCATGACACCCACCAGCTCGGCGCCGTCACCAACTGGGACGGCTCCACCGACCGCACCTTCACCATCGCCACCGCCGCCGGCGGCGTTGTCGGCTTCGACGCCCGCAAGTTCCTCCTGAAAGTCGACAACTTCGACGTCAACAACCTCATGCCCGAAGGCAGCATGTGGCTGATCGAGCAGCGCGGCCCCAACGACGTCATCCTCACCTACCACACCGTGCCCGAGCCCGCCGCCCTGGCCCTCCTGCTCCTCGGCGCCCTGCCCCTCCTGCGCCGCCGCCGTGCATCGGTGTGACCGTAGGACGGTGTGACGGTAAGTCGGTAATCCTGGGAACCCGAGCCCCAGCTCGGCGTGTCCTCCGAAAGAGACGGAAAAGTCCGGTTAACCGGACTTTTGCATAACCACTTTAGGGCAAGGCGATTCCATCATAAAAAAACCGAACCGGTTCCGGCGCGCCGGAGCCGGGAGTCGCCTGATGTCGCCCGTCATCCGCCGCCCGCCACCGCGCTGCCGGTCAGCTTCCGCACCCGCGCCGCCACGCGTTCCGCCACTTTCCCGTACCCGACGCGGTTCGGATGGACCTGGTCCGCACGCAGCGCGGAATCGGTCAGGATACCGCCCAGGATGTTGGGGATGAACAGCACGCCGCACTCCCGGCAGAGCCGCCGCTGCCGGCCCCGCAGATCGCCGCCGAAAAGCGGAAATTCCACCCCGGTAAAAGCCACCACGGCGCCGCGGCTTTGAAATTCCCGGAAAACCGCCCGCAATCCGCGCTCCGTCTCCGCCCACGGCACCTGCTGCAGCAAGTCATTGCCGCCCAAGGTCACAATCACCAGACCGGCCGACAGGTCCGGCGCAGCCCGCAGCCGGGCCAGGCCGTCCGCCGCCGTGGCCCCGGGAAACCCCGCGCTGCGGACCTCGCACCCCAGTCGTTGCGCCAATTGCTCCGGATACCCGGGCTCTCCCGGCAGGGTTCCGGTCCCCGCCACCAGGCTGTCGCCGAAGCACAGCACCGTGCGGTCCGTCCCGGCGGCCAGCCGCTCCGCGTTCACCACCGGCCACACATCCTGTCGGGAATGCCGCCATGCCCACGCCGCCAGCACCGCCAGCGCCAGCCCGGTAAAAAGCCATTTTACATTAAGCCGCATAGGATTCCGTCTTCCCAATAACCAGATGCCGCTCTTTTTTGCCACAAAGAACACAAAGGGGGCCGTCCTCTTCTTTGCGTTCCTTGTAGGAACGTGGTTGCACCACGTTTCCGCGGCGGTGCCACGAGCCGGGACGACGCACTGGAACACGGGCGGCAAGCCCGTGCCTCCACGGCCGCCCGCGGAAAAACCGGCCGACGACAGATACAGTACCGGCAGGAGGCCCCGTAACAACCCACGGAGGATTCCAAGCAACCGTCGTTTCCCCCCTGCTGCCCCTGTTCTTTGGCGTCCTCGGCTTTGCTGCGGCGACTCAGGCCGGCCGGTTTCCGTGCTTGTGTTCCCTTCGTGAATGAATATAATTCACGGCGTGAATATAATTTATAACCCGGTGGACCGTACCGGGGAACGGAGTTTTTCCTGAAACCGGACATGCAGACATCCTCCTGGCAGACCCTGGACCTGGCTGCTTTTCCCTCCCCGTGCTTTGTGGTGGACGAGGCGCGGCTGCGGCGAAATCTGGCGGTACTGGACGATGTGCAGCGGCGCGCCGGCTGCACGATCCTGCTGGCGCTCAAGGCGTTCTCGATGTTCAGCACCTTTCCGCTGCTGCGCCGGATCCTGGCCGGCTGCTGCGCCAGCGGCGTCCATGAGGCGCGCCTGGCCCGGGAAGAATTCGGCGGCGAAGTCGAGACCTTCGCCCCGGCCTACAGCGACGCGGATTTCGCCGAACTCCTCACCCTCTCCGACACCCTGGTCTTCAACTCCTTCAGCCAGTGGAAACTCTTTCGTGATCAAGCTCTGGCTTGGAATGCGGGCCTCCCGCCCGCAAGACAGGAGGGCGGGCTTCTGTCCCACGACAGGAGGGCGGGTGTCCACACCCGGCAAACCAGGCCGGCGGGCTTCCAGCCCGCCGAACTCGAGATTGCAGAGTCCTCCGGATTCTATGACCCCTCCAAACCCGTAGAAGTCCGCCAACACCACCTGCCCCATTGGCAGCAAGACGACGTGTATTGTTTCGTCACCTTCCGCCTGGCGGACGCACTGCCGCGGGAAAAACTGAAAGCCTGGGAATTGGTCAAAGACGGCTGGCTGCTGCATCATCCAAAACCGTGGGACGACGCGACCACCCAGCAATACCACGCCCTTTTCGGCGAGACCATTGATGCCTGGCTGGATGCCGGCGAAGGCTCGTGCCAACTGCGGGATCCGCGCGCCGCCTCCGTTGTGTTTGACGCATTGAAGCATTTTGACGGCGAACGCTACGAACTGGTTTCTGCGGCGGTCATGCCGAACCATGTCCATGTTCTTTTCCACACCCTGCCCGGATACCGGATCGACAAGATTCTGCATTCATGGAAGGCATTCAGCGCAAAAGGAATAAATCGTCTGAATGAGACTGAAGGGGCCGTGTGGGAGGAAGGGTACTGGGATCGCCTGGTCCGGAATGAAAAGCATTTTCAGGCCGTTCTGCGTTATATCCGGGAGAATCCGGACAAGGCGGGATTGGGTGAGACGGAGTTTCTTCTGCTGGAGAAAGAAGAGGGGAAATCGAGAAAAACAGAGACGGCGGGCAAGATGCCCGCTAGCCCGAGTGGCCGGGCGGGGACGCCCGCCCTCCCAAAGGACGGGACACTCGCGATTCCTTTCGCCGGGCTGGAAGCCCGCCGGCCCGTGTTGCCGGGTGTGGACACCCGCCCTCCCATCCGCTTCGGCATCCGCGTCAATCCGGAATTTTCCGAGGTCGGCGTGGCCCTGTACAATCCGTGCGCCCCGAACTCGCGCCTCGGCGTCACCCGCGCGGAGTTCGATCCCGCCGGACTCGATGGCATCACCGGGCTGCATTTCCACTGTCTCTGCGAGCAGAACGCCGATGCCCTGGAACACACCCTCGCGGCCTTCGAGGAAAAATTCGGCGAATTCCTGCCGCGGCTGACCTGGGTCAATTTCGGCGGCGGTCACCACATCACCCGCGACGACTACGACGTCGACCGCCTGGTCCGCATCATTCAGGGCTTCCGCGCCCGGCATCCGAATATTGAGACCGTTTACCTCGAGCCCGGCGAAGCCGTCGGACTCAACACCGGCGTACTGGTCTCCACCGTGCTCGACGTCACCCGCAATGGCATGGATCTCGCCATCCTCGACACCTCGGCCGAATGCCACATGCCCGACGTCCTGGCCATGCCCTACCGCCCGGTCATTGTCGGCGCCGGCCAGCCCGGCGAAAAAGCGCACACCTACCGCCTCGGCGGCCCCACCTGCCTGGCCGGCGACATCATCGGCGATTTTTCGTTCGACCAGCCGCTGCGGCGCGGCGACCGGCTGTTTTTCCTTGACATGGCCCATTATTCCATGGTCAAGACCACCACCTTCAACGGCATCAACCTCCCCTCCATCTTGTTATGGGACTCCGCGACGCCGGAACAGCCGCCCCGGGTCGTCCGCGCCTTCGGGTACGCCGATTTCAAAAACCGTCTGTCCTGACCCCGCTTTGGGCTTGAATTGTTTCAGTCAGAACCGCGCGCGTCAGCAAGCGGACCGGCCGCGGGGATGTCCGCTTACTGACGTGCGCGGTTCTGACTGACAATGTCTGACCGCAACGGGCGGCAATCCCGGTTGCAGCGGTTACAGTTCCTTATGAGTCTCAAAACCCTGACTGCGACCGTGACGCCGGAAACCGCCGGCCGCGTGGACCTGATCGTGCGCACCCTGACCGGGATGCCCCGCTCCCAAGTCCGCGGCCTTGTCGACCACGGTTGCGTGGCCGTCAACAAAGCCGCCTGCACCTCCGATTTCCAGCCCGTGGCGGCCGGCGACACGGTGGTCGTCGCCTTTGACCCGCACCGGAAATATCACGAAAAACCCAAGTCCCCGGAAGACGCCCCTTTCCGCGTCCTGTTCGAGGACGACCGCCTGCTGGTGGTTGAAAAGGCCGCGCATCTTCTGACCGTGCCCACGCTGAAGCACGAGACCGACACCCTGGTGCACCTGCTCCAGCAGCATGTGAGCCGGGGCCGCCGCGGCCTGCGCCGGGTCGAAGTCGTCCACCGCCTGGATCGCGGCGTCTCCGGCGTGCTGGTCTTCGCCAAGGACAACGAAACCGCGAACCGGCTCCGCGACCAGTTCGCCGCGTCCAAGCCCGAGCGTGAATACACGGCCATCGTCGCCGGCCGCATGGAAGCGGACTCCGGCACCTTTGACAAAAGCCTGGTGACCGATGAGGCGACCATTCACCGCCGCGTCGCCCCCAGCCCCGAACTTGGCGAGCGCGCCGTCACTCATTACCAAGTGGTTCGCCGATTTAAGGACGCGACCTTGGTGCGGGTTCACCTGGAAACCGGCCGCCGGAACCAGATCCGCGTCCACTTCGCCGACGCCGGCCATCCCGTGCTCAACGACCCGCGTTACGAGTCGGACCGGGCCAAAAATCCGCGCTGGCCCTGGCGGCGCATGGCCCTGCACGCCACCACGCTGGTCTTCGCCCATCCCCACGCCGGCCGCACCATCCGCTGCGAGGCGCCGCCGCCGCCCGAGTTTGCGAAGTTCGCCGGCGACGCGCCGCTGTCCCCCTCCGACGGCGGCGGGCACATGCCCACCCCCAGCCACACCCGGCAGGGCGGCGCCCGCCCGGCGAACCGGAGAATGGGCGCCCCGCCCGCTTCCGAAAACCGGACGTCCTCCGAGCCTGGCCACGCCGGAAAGCGAGCGGCCACGCCCGGCCACACCGGAGGGCGGGTGTCCACGCCCGGCCACACCGGAGGGCGGGTGTCCACACCCGGCCACACAGGCCGGCGGGTTTCCAACCCGCCGAACATGGACCGCGAGCGGCCCGCCCGCAAAACCAAGCCGTGGGAGGCCGCCCCGCCGCCCGCCGCCCGACCCAAACTCCGGCTTCATCAAATGCCCACGAAGCGGAAGTAACGGTTCCAAACCTGTTTCGCATCACCCGCCCCGTTTCGCAATCTTTTGCGCATTTCACGGGCAACCCCCTCGAGCTATTCTACTTCCATGCCTCCAACCCCTGTCATCCTCACCACCCGCGACCTGCGTTTCCGCATCGACGACCAGGTCATCCTCGACGGGATTTCCCTGACGCTGCACGACCGCGAACGCGTCGGCCTCCTCGGCCGCAACGGCGCCGGCAAGACCACGCTCCTCAAAATCCTGGCCGCGGCCGAACACGCCGACACCGGTGAAGTCCTGCCCCGCCGCGACCTGCGCATCGGCTGGCTGCCGCAGGAAGCCCGGCTCAATCCCGAACTCACCGTGCGCGACGCCATCCTCGAAGGCGCCCGCGACATCCAGGACATGATCACCCGCTACGAGGCCCTCCCGCACGACGCCCCCCTCGCCCACGAACTGGAACACCGCATCCACCAGCTCGACGGCTGGAACCTCGAAAACCGCCTCGAAGGGATCATGGACCACCTTGAGGTCCCGCCCGCCGACCGCATCGTCGGCACCCTCTCCGGCGGGGAATGCCGCCGCACCGCCCTGGCCCGCGCCCTCATCGGCCGCCCCGACCTCCTGATCCTCGACGAACCCACCAATCATCTCGATACCGAATCCATCGAATGGCTGGAAAATTTCCTCCGCACCTATCCCGGCGGCTGCCTGCTCGTCACCCATGACCGTTACTTCCTCGACCGCATCGCCACCCGCATCTTCGAACTCAGCCAGGGCACCCTCTACGCCCACGAAGGCAATTACACCAGCTTCCTCACCACCAAGGCGGAGCGTGAAGAGCAGACTGCCCGCGTCGAGAACAAGCGCCAGACCTTCCTCCGCCGCGAACTCGACTGGATCCGCCGCGGCCCCAAGGCGCGCACCACCAAGTCCCAGGCCCGGATCGACCGCTTCTACAATGCCGCCGGGCAGAAAACGCCGGACGAGGAGAAGGACATCGAGCTGGTCATTCCCCCGCCCCCCGAGATCGGCAACCGGGCGCTTGATGCGGAAAATCTCACGGTCGTGCTCGGCGACCGCACCCTGGTCCGCAACGCCACCTTCCAGATCCCGCCCGGCGCCCGGGTCGGCATCATCGGTCGCAACGGCGCTGGCAAGACCACGCTGCTCCGCGTCCTCCTCGGCGAAATCCCGCCGACCTCGGGCACGCTCACCACGGGCAACCGCGTCGCCTTCAATTACGTCGACCAGCACCGCCTGCGGCTGAACGACAACAACAGTGTGCTGGAGGAAGTGGCCGAGGGCAAGGAATTCGTCCAGCTCGGCGAAGAACGGGTCACGGTCTGGGGCTATCTGCGGCGCTTTCTTTTCGAAGACTCGCGCATCCAGACCAAGGTCGGCAAACTCTCCGGCGGCGAACGCAGCCGCCTGCTCCTGGCCAAAATTCTCAAGCATGGCGGCAATGTCCTGATCCTCGACGAACCGACCAATGACCTGGACCTGGCCACCCTGCGCATGCTCGAAGAGGCGCTGGCGGACTTCGCCGGCTGCATCCTGCTGGTCAGCCATGACCGCTATTTCCTCAACCGGGTCTGCACCGCCATCCTGGCCTTTGAGGCGGACGGGCGCCTGGTCTGGCACGAAGGCGATTACGATTATTACCGGGAAAAACGCAACGCCGCCATGCGCCGCGCTCCCACGCCCGCCATCGAGGCCGCCAAACCGGCCGCGCCTGCGGTTGCGGCGGCCACGGCCAAGCCGACGGCGGTACCCGACGCGCCGAAGAAGCGCAAGCTCAAATGGGCCGAGGAGCGGGAACTCGAAGCGCTGCCCGCCGCCATTGAGGTCGCCGAGGCCGAAGTCGCGCGCATGGAAACACTCTTCGCGAGTCCGGACTTCTTCCAGCAGCACGGCCCGCGCATCAAGGAACTGACCGCCGAACTCGACGCCGCCCACGCCAAGGCCGCCAAGCTCTACACCCGCTGGAACGAACTCGACTCCGCGTCCCAGTAGATTCCGCCCCCACCTGGGAACGCCGAGCCCCAGCTCGGCAAGTCTCCGCCGAGCAACGCGAAGGCGGGGGCGGAATTCGCCCCACCCGGAGACGCTTTTCTGATTGGATTCAACGTTGAACGTTCGATGTTGAATGTTCAACGTTCGTTTTCGCATTTCGGCGGGGGGGCGGGTGTCCACACCCGGCAAACACAGGCCGGCGGGCTTCCAGCCCGCCGAAATTCCGGCAAAGCCGGCGCGCTCCCGCATGGGGGTTTGTTTTCCATCGCGGCGGCGGGTATGGTATTCACCGCCATCAAAACCGGTCACGGAATAGAATTGATCAAGCTTGGGATAAGCATGTTATGACTACTATTACCGGTCAAACATTCCGTCCCGCTGCGTCCGATCCGGCCGCAATGATCGCATAGCACAGAGATCTCAGTTCCGGCTTGGCCGGGCTAGGAGAACAACCCATGCAGATTCGAATCACGCGAGCGAGAAAGGTCTTTGCGGACGGGAAGCACAACGCCTTCACCGGGATCGCCGCAGCGCACGGCAAGACCTTCATCGCTTTTCGATCCGGAACGAACCACCTGACTCCGGATGGCATAATCAAGGTGATCGCGTCCAAGGACCTGGAACAGTGGCAGATAGTGGCCGAGGTGCGGCGTCGCGATGCGGACTTACGCGACCCGAAGGTTACGGCATTCGGAGGAAAGCTCATGATATTCTGCGGCGAGTGCCGCGCCGACAAATCACGTTGGTCGTTGGTGATCCAGTCATCCGATGGCGTTACCTTCGGCGAACCGGTTCCCCTCCGTGGCATTCCTGCCGGACATTGGCTCTGGCATGTTCGGCAACAGGGCGGGAAACTGTACGGAACCGCCTACTATGAGCAAGACGGCGAGTACGCCGTTTCTCTTTATGCGAGTGATGACGGCTTGACATGGGAACGGACGAGCGATTTTCCGGTGCCGGGAAACGAGGTTTATCTCGACTTCGATCACGACGGTGTGCTCTGGGCACTGGTACGGGATGATAATCACGGCTGTATTCCTTCGCTGTGCACGGCGGCACCGCCGTACTCGCGGTTCCGTTCGGTCATGCGTCTGCCCATGAGACTCCAGGGGCCCATGATCAAGCGCCTCGAAGGCGGCTGCGTGGTCGTATGCCGTCAGTGGGACCAGCCCGGGAGGCGCAACCTTCGTACGGATCTTTTCTGGATCGAAGATGGCCAGGACATCCAACGGGTGCAGACGTTGCCGAGCGGAGGCGATACGTCCTATGCCGGTTGGCTGGACATAGAACCGGGACGGAGCTTAATCTCCTACTACTCGTCCCATGAGCACAAAATGGATGAACCTCTTGCCAACAGTGCGGTGTTTGCTCAAGATCAGGCCCACGGGGAGCACTCGACCGCTGCGGACATCTTTGTGGCCGAGGTGTCGTACGCTTGAGCGTTTGCGGGGCACGATGCCGCAGCCGACGCCCTAGCCCGGCCAAGCCGGAACCAAGTTTTTTGTGCTATGCCATCCTTGCGGCCGGCTTGCCCGGGCTACTGTTGGAAAAAGGATTTCAGGCCCCGCCGGGGCGGGGAAAAACAAATTCGGCGGGCTGGAAGCCCGCCGGCCTGTTTTGCCGGGTGTGGACACCCGCCCTCCCGTTACGGTTCGCGTCGAGCTGGGGCTCGGTGTTCCCGGGAGGGAGACTCCGGCCGGATTCTTTGGCGGAAAGCCGGCGGGGCGAAATCCGCTGGCGCAGAAACCGTCGGCGAGATGACCACGCCCCGAACGCCGACGCATTTCGCCATGCCCTCTTCCCCAGAAAGAAACCGGTCGAAGACCGTCTCGGGGGGTGCAGGGGGCGGAGAACGCGCCCCCTGTTCTTATACCAGCGGCTCGGGCTTGGGCGCCGGGGCGGCGGGGTCAGGTTCGAAGGGTTTGACGAAGGCGTCGTCGAAGTCATACCCGGCTTCGAAATCAGAGCGGGAATCCCGTTCGCTGGCGCCAAGCAGGCGGTTTTCGACCATGAGGAAAACGATCTCGCCGACATCTTCGGTACGGTTGAGCCCCCAGTCGGCCAGGACGTCACGGGTCAACGGGCCGTACTGTTCCAGGGCGAGCCGGCGGAATCCGTCCAGGAGTTCCTGTCCGGAAATCTGCCGCTCGTCGGTCGGGGCCCGTTCCTTCTTAAGCAGGCGCACGGTGTGGGTGACCGCGTCGGCGGTGAAGCGAAAGGCGTCCAGATGGAAGCGCGGATGCTTAGCCGCGAGCCGGGTCAGCGCGGTGAGGTAGCGAACGTCCTGCTTATCCATGCGCGGTACCTTCGAGACCCAATCCCATCCGGTTTCAAACCCCGTTTTTAGTTGAACAGAAGGCACGAAGGTCGCGAAAGGGTTGAACTGAAAAACTTCGTGTTCTTTGCGTGCTTCTGTTCAAAAACGGATTTGCCAGGATCGGGGATCGGTGTGCTCTTTTTGTGAAGAGATCGGGTGAAAGAGCGGTGTCAGGCCACGCCGTTTTTCGCGCTGGCCGCCAGACGGTTGCGCACGGCTTCGGCCAGAGCATCCCGGGCGGCGGCGTCCTTGTAGGGAATGGCGCGGGCGGGGAGTTGGATGCCGTCGGCCGGCAGACGCGGGATGACATGAAGGTGGACGTGGGGCACGACCTGGCCCGCGGCCGCGCCGTTGGCGAGGATGAGGTTGAACCCGTCGGCCTCGACCACACGCATCAACGCGGCCCCGAGTTTGGCGGCCACGGCGGTCATGCGTCCGGCGGTGGCTTCCGGGACTTCGGTGATGGAATGGAAATGGGCTTTGGGAATGACCAGGCAGTGGCCGGGGTTGAGCGGGGCGATGTCGAGAAACGCCGTCACCAGATCATCTTCGAACAGCTTGGCGGCGGGGATGGTGCCGGCGCTGATCTTGCAGAAGATGCAGTGGATTGCTTTCATTTTTTGACTCCCGCCTTGGCGCCAGCCTGACCGGCACTGAGATCATAGGCGCGGACGCCGTTGACAATGCCGGTGGCAACTTTGGTCTGGTACTCGGGACTGCCGATTTTGGCCTCTTCCCGGGCATTGCTGAGGAACCCGATCTCCACCAGAAGGGCGGGACAGGAGGCCTCGCGTAACACCGCAAAATTGGCGTGCTTAATACCGCGGTCGGCGGCGCCGGTGGCCTGGAGGACCGAACGATGGATCTCCCAGACCAGGCGGGTGTTGTAGCGGTCGAACTGGTTGCCGCGCTTGCGGCTGCCGGCCCAGGCCTTGCTATCATTGGTGGAAGGCGCGCCGCTGGGGGTGACCAGGAAGGTTTCGACGCCGTTGACGTCATGATCAGCGGCGGAATTGCTGTGGATGCTGATAAAGAGGTCGCCGTGGACGCGGTCGAGAATGGCGTTGCGCTGGTCGAGTTCGAGCGTGGCGTTGGGGGAGGAGCGGGTCAGATAGACGGTGTAGCCGAGCTTGCGCAGGCCATCGGCCGTCAGGCGCGCCACGCGGTAATTCAAGTCTTTTTCCAAGTACCGGCGGCTGGCGGCGCCCTGGTCCTTGCCGCCGTGGCCGGGATCGATGACGATGGTGCGGATGGTCTGTTTGGGCAGGCTGGACGGACGCAGGATCGGCTCGAGCATGAGGCGGAAATCATTTTCACTGATGACGCCGCCGCCGCGCCAAGCCAGCGAGGCAAAGGCCAGGTTAACGCTGACGCCGTCGATCTTGGCCTCCCGTTTGTCCATGGTGAACTGGAGCGAACGGGTCTTGGAGCGCATGGCGACATTGTCGCCGGCCGCGCCGTAGCTCATATCGTAGTACCCGGCCACGTCACGCATCATTAGGTAATTGATGCTGTTGAGCTGAACCGTGCGGACACGGTATCCCGCCACTCCGGCCGCCGCGGCCAGCAGGAGCACAACACAAAGCCAGAGTTTCCGCGGGAGTTTGGTCACAGGGGCACAAGGGGAGCCGGGGGTCCGCCGGCAAGGGAAAAAGGTAATGCCGGAAGCTTCCCCCGCCAGTTTTTTGAGGATTTTGGTTGGCGGTTCTTCCCTTCGACGTTTGTGTTTTGGCTGGGACTGTCCCAGCGGGACGAAGGGGTAATGAAGAACCCCGACCCAAGGGTGCGGGGTATCCAACAGCCAAACCCAAGATGCACAGT
>CAITSE010000010.1 GCA_903894975.1 uncultured Lentisphaerota bacterium | reverse complement strand
TCACTGAGTGGGGGGTATGCTTGAGTGAACGATTTTTGTTTTGGCTGCCTGAGCATACCCCCCACGCGGTGACCTGTTACCCCTGACCGACCTTGTCTATTGCGAATTCCGGCTTGAGACGATAGATTTTAGGTTTGTCATTTTACCCTTCTCCCGCACCCATCACCGATCCGTCCCCGCCCTTTCCCACCAACGGAGTGTTCCGGCATCATGGTCACGTTCATCAATACGGACTGCGGCGACTTCGGCGCCCTGCTCGACGGCCAGACCAAGGCGATCAAAAACCTCAAGGTCAGCGTCGGCGACAAAATCAAGGGCGTGATCTCCGCCATCGACAACGCCACCATCTTCATCGACCTCAACGCCAAGATGGAAGCGGTGATGGACCGCCTGGACTGCGTGGACGGCGACGGCAACCTGACCGTCAAGGTCGGCGACACCATCGAGGCGATGTGCGTGGCCCAGCAGGACGGCGAAATCCGCCTCAGCCGCCGGGCCGGCAAAGGCACCGACGACAGCGCCATCGAAGAAGCCTATGCCGCCCGGGTGCCCATTGAGGGCCGCGTCAACGCCGAAATCAAAGGCGGCTTTGAGGTGATGATCGGCACCAATCGCGGCTTCTGCCCCTACTCCCAGATGGATTTGTTCAAGAAGGACGCCGCCACCTATCTCGGCCAAAAACTGATGTTCCTGGTGCGCGAATACGCCGAGGGCGGCCGCCGGCTGGTGCTCAGCCGCCGCACGCTGCTGGAGGCGGAGCAGGAGAAACAGCGCGAGCACTTGCGCGAAACCCTCGCCATTGGCGACCGCATCAGCGGCGCCATCACCCGTGTCATGCCGTTCGGCGCCTTTGTCAGCCTGGGGGCCGGCATCGAGGGCCTGATCCCCGCCGGTGAACTGGCCTGGAAGCGCGGGATCAAGCCCGAGGACGTGGTGGCCATCGGCCAGGCCGTCGAAGTGGACGTGATCGGGCTGGACTGGGGCACCAACCGCATCGCCCTCAGCCTGAAAGCCGCCACTCCGGACCCGTGGGAAGAGGCGCTCGGGCGCTTCGTCGCCGGCACCCGCCACACCGGCACGGTCACCCAGCTCATGCCGTTCGGCGCCTTTGTCGAACTGACGCCCGGCGTCGAAGGGCTGATCCCCATTTCCAAGCTCGGTCAGGGCCGCCGCCTGCAACACGCCAGCGAGGCGGTCAAGCCGGGCGAGAAGGTCGAAATCGTCGTCGAAACGATGGATGCCGACCAGCACCGCCTCTCGCTGGGCTTGATCGCGGTGTGGAAGGACGGCGAGCCGCCGGTCGAATTCGCCCCGGTCCAGGCCGGCCAGGAAGTGGCCGGAACGGTCGAAGCCGTGCGCGAGTTCGGCGTCTTTGTCCGCCTCCCCGACAATCACACCGGCTTGCTCCATCTCAGCCAGCTCGGCCTGCCTGAAGGGCCCACCCGGCTGCGCAACATGCACAACCAGTACCCCGCCGGCAAAGCGGTCCAGGTCGTGGTCAAGTCCATTGATGGCGGCCGCATCTCCCTCGCCCTGCCCCACGTCAGACAGGACAGCGAGGCCGACGAAATCCCCGACCCCGCCCTGTTCTCCCAGGCGCCCGGCACCCAGTCCCTCGGTGTCCTCGGCGGCATGGTCGACTTCAGCAAGTTGACGATTGAGTGAGCTGTTTTCAAAAGTTTTAAGCGGATCAGATGAGTGCGAACTGGGAGCGGCGGGCATCAGAGCCCGGAACGTTAGTGACGGGTCACGAGGGTTTCATTGTACCTAAAAAAGTGTTTTCCTCTGACCGGTCACTCTCGCGCCCAGGAGTGGCGCTTCGTTCCCGGCTCTGATGGTTTGGTTCTTTTGACGCGTTTTGAAAAGGTAGGACTCAATGACGGTTCCGCCCCGCGCCATCTTGTTTGACTTGGGGAATGTCTTGGTGGATGTGGACTACCGGCTGGCCAGCCAGCGGTTTCCGCTTGGCCCCTTGTCCGGGGAAGAGAT
The DNA here is from genome assembly GCA_903894975.1 of uncultured Lentisphaerota bacterium. GTDB lineage: Bacteria > Verrucomicrobiota > Lentisphaeria > Oligosphaerales > CAITYL01 > CAITSE01. The sequence continues at coordinate 529 of CAITSE010000010.1, read as the reverse complement.
CCTGCACCGAATCACGACGGCTGGGTTGATCCGGGAGACCAATCTCGGACGGCTGGCACCGGTGCCGTTTTATGAACGGGTTCGGGAGCTGGTCGGCCTGCCGCCGGAGATGGGCTTCCTGGCCTTTCGCGCCGCCTACTGCGCCATTTTCCGCGCCAAACCGGAGATGGACCGCCTGCTGGCGCGCTTGGCCCCCCGCTGCCGCCTCGGCCTGCTCAGCAACACCGACCTCATGCATCATCACGTGATTGAGGAACAATTCCCCATCTTTTCCGTGCCGGCGGTGCGGGTGCTCAGCTACGAAGTTGGCTTGCTCAAGCCTGATCCCGCCATCTACCGGCTGGCCGTGGAACGGCTCGGCACCGCCTCCGCGGAGACCCTGTTCGTGGACGACCTGCAAGCCAATGTGGATGGCGCCCGGGCGGCCGGCCTCCAGGGACTGCTCTTTTCCGGCGAACCCGCCCTGGCGCGCGACCTCCAGCACCTCGGGATTCTAGTCTGAACTATGAGCCTCTTGCAAAACCCACGG
>CAITSE010000009.1 GCA_903894975.1 uncultured Lentisphaerota bacterium | reverse complement strand
CTGGCGTTGCGCGGTTCGGCGCTAGGAGCACGACTTGCCGATCTGGAGATCGGCGTTCCCGGGGGAATCGTCTCCGCCGCCGGGGAAAGCGGTGTCAAGCCACCGCACTCCAAAGATGCTGCGCATCAGTACAAGGAGACTTAAGTCCTTAAGTTTACGCCCGGGGGGGGGCTGCCCCCGAACGTTTTTTCTCGCGCCAAATTGTATATTGTATACAATCTTGTACAGTGAAAGAAAGCGCTGTGCCGGCCGCGGAGCCGGATCGTCTTCACCGGGACCGCCATCCATGCCCAAAACCGTCACGCCGCCTCCTGACGCCGCCGCCCCCGCCGCCGGCCTGGACCGGCGCAGCCTCGCCCAACGGGTCTTCGACCATCTCAAGGCCGAAATCCTTTCCGGCCGGCTGGCGCCCGGCACCCGCATCGCGGAAGAACAGATCGTCGCCCGGCTGGCGGTGTCCCGTACCCCGGTCCGCGAAGCCCTGCGGCAACTGGCCGAGTACGGACTGGTTTTCCTCAAGCCGCGTTCATGGGCCGAGGTGATCCGGTTCGACGCGCAGGACGCGGCGGAGGTTCTGGAGGTAAGGACGGAACTGGAAACCCTGATCATCCGCCGTCTCGCCGGCCGCCTGGACGCCGGCACCGCCGCCCGGCTGGCGAAGATCCGGAACGAGGCCGGCCGCGCGTTGGCGGCCGGAAATATCGCCGCCGTCTTCACCCTGGACAGCGACTGGCACCTTGCCCTGGCGCAGGCCAGCGGACATCGCCTGGCTCTCTCCCTTCTGGAACGGCTGGACGCCCGGGTCCAGTGCGCCCGGGTGCAACGCTGCACCAACGTCCGTCAAATCACCGCGGACCTGGCCATGCACGAGACGATTCTGGCCGCCCTCACCCGCGGGGATACGGACGCCGCCGCCGCCTGCATGCGCCGACACATTCGCCGCACTTCTTAACTCCGGACCGCGTTGCTTCCCGGAACCCAGCCCCATGCTTTCCCGCCACCGTCAACCGATCCTCCTCCTCGCCGCCCTGTCCGCACTGCTGCTTCCAGGCGCGGCGCGGGCAGGCGAACCCAACCGGAGCGCCATCATGAAGGACCGCATCATCGACCCCGCCGCCCTGAACTTTCCGGACGGCCCCTGGGGCACCTGCGTCAACGGCCAGACCTACCAGCAGGAAGCCATCGTCTCGTTCCGCGGCTGGCAGTATGCCGCGTATTTCGGCGCCGGCGGCGCCCTCTGTGTCGCGCGCCGCGCCCTGCCGGAAGGCAAGTGGGAGGTCGTCCGCTTCACCGACTACACCTTTGCCTCCGCCACCCCGAACGACACACACAACGTCGTCACCATTGGCATTGCCGCCGACGACGGTAGCATCCATCTTTTCTTCGACCATCATTGCGAACCGCTGCACTACCGCCGCTCAATCCCGCAGCTCGCCGCCCGGCCGGCGGAAATGGCATGGACGGTGGCCTCCTTCGGCCCCGTGGTCAACGAACTGGAAGCGGGGAAGCCCATTCCCGAACTCACCTATCCCATGCAATTCACCGCGCCTTCCGGGAAACTGCAACTCTGCTACCGCGTGGGTGGTTCCGGAGATGGCGACTGGTATCTTGTCGAGTATGACGGAAGCACGGGGAAATGGAGCACCCTCGGCATGCTCTTCAGCCGGGCCGGCGCCTATCAATCCAGCCCCTCCCGCTGCGCCTATCCCAACTCCTTCCGCTACGGCGGGGACGGGCGCCTGCATGTGACCTGGTGTTGGCGCGAACGCCCGCAGGATGCGCCCTTCGATCTGCGCACTAACCATGATATCAACTATGCCTGCAGCGACGACGCCGGCCGCTCCTGGAAGAACAACGCGGGAGCCCCCCTGGCCCAGATCAATGTCCCCGGGAAACCGCAGCCCATCGGCATTGACTCGCCCGGCATCCTGGTCCGGCCGACCCGCTTTCTCTGGGGGCAGATGAACACCAACACGCAGTTCGTCGACGCCCGCGGCCGCGTCCATCTCATTTCCTGGCAACAGGATCAGGAGGCCGACCAGGGGAGCAAGGATCTCAATCCGTGGCGGTACTATCATTACTGGCGCGCCAACACCAACGCCTGGAACACCAATCTGCTGCCCTTCCAAGGACGCAAGCCCCAGATCGTCCTGGACCGGGCGGGAACGGCCTTTGTGCTCTTCGCCAAGTCCGACAACCGCAATTATCACGGCAGCGACCCCGGCGGCACGCTGACCATCATGGCCGCCTCCGAAGCCTCCGGTTGGCGCGACTGGAAACCGGTGTGGTCCCTGGAGCAGCCACTCTTCGTCGGCGAGCCCCAATACGACCATGGCCGTTGGCAGAGGGATGGCATTCTCACCATCTACGCCCAGGAGAAACCCGAACGTCCCGGCGCGCCCAGCGCCCTGCATGCCATCGACGTCACCCTGCCGGCGGCAGCCTCGCCGCCGCCCCGCGCGGAATGAGTCGCGGCTCTGAAGATCGTTTGAGTTGCCGGCATGTGCCCCAACGGGGCTGTGTCCCAAAGCCCAGGGTTGCGCGGCAGCGCTACCCTGGGGCACCCGTTGTATCACG
>CAITSE010000008.1 GCA_903894975.1 uncultured Lentisphaerota bacterium | reverse complement strand
TCAACACCTTCGGCAGCTACAACTATGTCGACGGTTTGGATGCCGGCATGGACCGGGATTACGTCACCGCCGGCGTTGGCGTCACCTGGCTCATCAAGGACGGCTGGGCCATCGACTTCAGCGTATCCAAGGACTTCTTCTATAAAGACGCCAAAAACCTCGAACTCACGACCGGCCTGACTTGGAGTTTCTAAGCCCCGAGCCCCTGGCGAACGAACGTCAGCGCGCGCCGGGACCACCAATCCCGCGGCGCGTTTCCTTTTTTAAACTGACCACCCCCTCCCTGGCGAGAATACCTATGAAAAAAAATCTTTATCAGGCCGCCATCCTGACCAGCGTTCTCATCACCCTCCTCTGGGGTTGCACCGGCACCGGCAAGCGCGCCACGGCCATGGACGACCCGACCATGAAAAAGGCGTTTGACGCGAAGACGATGCAGATCACGACCCCGCCGATCCTGCCGACGCACTGAAAAAACGCGGCGGCCGCATTTTTTCATAAAAAGACGGTTGCACAAGGGTTTTATCATGCGGAATTTTCTTTCCCTTACCATCCTGACCGGGATGCTGCTGATGGCGGCCGGCTGCATGGGCGGCGTCAGCTACGAAAATAAGGACGGCCTGGTTCTGGGCGCCGCCAACCCCGCGGCCGAACAGGGACTCCGCAGCCTGCCCCGGCCGCTGCGCCTGACCGTGATGCCGGTGTCCCTGCAACCGCTCACGCCGGACCCGGAACTGAAACGCCTGGCGGCGGACAAGGCGTTCCTCCAGGAACTCTGGGATACCCTGGTCCGCGAGATCGACGCCCGCCCCGCCCGCTTTGAACGGGTCCCGCTCCCCGCCGGACCGGAGGCGGACCGGATCATGAATCAGACCATGATGCACGCCGCCGGCCTGCTCCCCGCCGAGGAATTCGCCAAGGTCAAGGGTTTCAAACTGCCGCAACGCTTCGTCTACGGCACCGTCGCCGTGGAACTCCGGCGTACCGTCAGTCTCGGCGCGCCGGACCAGGCCGAGTACCGCGCCGACCTGTTCCTGCGCTTCGTCGAGGGGCAATCCCTGGCCGGCGTCACCGTCACCGGTTCCGGCCGCGGCCCGGACGTGCGCGCCGCCGCCGCCGCCGCCCTCCGCCAGGCCCTCGACCGGCTGAACTGACCGACGGAACACCCGGGATATCCCAAGCTTGCCTCTCACGGAGGCACAGTGGCACGGAGATTCCCGCCCAATGGCCTCGCGCGTTCGTTGCGCCATCCATCCGTCTTCACCGTGCCTCCGTGCCCCCCGTGAGAAAACTCCGGGATCATTCCCGGCGCAGCAGCAGCCCCTTGAGGTATTCGCCCTCGGCGAAGGCGGGCAGGAGCGGGTGGTCGGGACCGGGGCCGAGCCGGTGCAGGATCTGGGTTTCGCAGCGGGCGTCGACCGCGGCGCCGGCGATGATCTTCTGGAAAAGCTCCGGCGAGACCGCGCCGGAACAGGAAAAGGTGGCCATGAGCCCGCCGGGACGCAGCAGTTTGAACCCGAGCAGGGCCAGGTCTTTGTAACCGCGCGCCGCCTTGTCCACCGCGGCCTGGGACGCGGCGAACTTGGGTGGATCCAGCACGATCAGATCGAACTGCCGCGCCTGGTCGCGGAATTTGCGGAGCAATTCAAAGGCGTTGCCGACCAAAAATTCCATGCCCGCCGGATCCAGGCCGTTGAGCTCCGCCATATCGCGGGCCAGGGCCAGGGCTTCGGCGGAGGCGTCAAGATGGACAACCCGGGCGCCGGGGCAGGCCCGGGCGGCGGCCAGGCCGAAGCCGCCGGTGTAAGAAAAGGCGTTCAGGATTTCCAGAGACGACGGACGGCCTTCGGCCTGCCGTTGCATGGCCAGCCGCTCGGCGTAGTCGGCCACGATCCGGCGGTTGTCGCGCTGGTCGAGGAAAAACCCGGTTTTCTGACCGCGCTTCAGGTCCACGAGCAGACGCAGGCCGCCCTCGGCAATTTCCACCCGGTCCGGCGGTTCGACGCCGCGCAGGACGCCGGTGCGTTCCTCCAACCCCTCGCGGGTCCGCAGATCCACATCGCTGCGTTCGTATATGCCTTCAGGCGAGAGGAGTTCCGCGAGCGTGTCGAGGATGACCGGAAGATTCTTTTCGACGGCCAGGGTCAGGACCTGGAGAACGATGAAGCCGGCGTAAACGTCGGCGATCAGCCCCGGCAGGCCGTCCGCTTCGGCGTGAACCAGACGGAAGGCGGCGCGGCTGCCGGCCAAGGTCGCCGCCGGAGCCAGTCCTTCAAGGCGGCGCAGGGCCAGGGCCGCGGCCAGGCGCCGGCGGAAAAAGGCGGCGTCCACCGGTTCGTCCGCAAAGGTCCAGATCCGGGCGCAGAGCTGGGAGGCCGGATTCCAGCCGGCCACGCCCAGGAACTCGCCGTCACCGGAAACCACCGGCAGGGTTGCGCCCGGCTCGGGGTTCCCCTCCACCCGGGCCACGGCGCCGGAAAAAACCCAGGGATGCCGCTGGAGCAGCGGCCGTTCGCGGCCCGGTTTCAAGATCAGACGCGCCACGACAGGAGCATGGGACGATGCAGAAGCCAAAAGAGAAACTCCTTGCAGAAACAATCGAGTCGGCACCCATTCACGGATTAGCCGCGCGGACGGAACGTTTGGTTCAGGCAGACATCCGGAATGTGAACGCGCTCGCCGGGTAATCAAGATCATGCCAGAGAAGAACTTTCCCAACCATCCCAAAGCCCCCGCAGGGGAGGACACTCGACTAGCCTAGGCGTAAGCTCGTGGAGAACCGAACAAAACAAAGATAAAGCCACCGGCACTCCAGGGCGGTGGAGCCGCTTTACCGAGGCGCTTCGCCTCCCTGGAGTGCCTGCGGGTTCTCACACAGCCCTCATCCGAGCCGGCATTGACGACCCAAGCACGCTCATGCGTCAGGCACTTTTTTTGAACAGAAGCCCGCAAAGTGCGCTGGGGGTGCAATCCAAATCCCCTGTGTGCCCTTTGCGCCCTTCTGTTCAACGCTACCCGTTATGAAAAATCCGGATCAGACGCGGGCCGCGCCGGCGGGACACTGCCGCAGGCAGGTTTCGAGCACGCAGGTGCGGGTTTTCATGATCGGATCTTTGAGGGCGCAGGCCGCGGCGATGTCCTCAATCGCCACCCTACCCTTGGGCGGATCGACCTTGGTGGTGTTGCCAATCAGGCCGGGACCTTCTTCAGCGCAGAGGCTGTATTTCTTCGACCAATCACAGCGATGCCGGCTGAAGCGCGGCATCCGCACCTTCGCACCGTCCACCGTCACCTCGAACGCCTCCTTTTTCTCCAGAGCCTGCACCGGGCAGGTTTTCTCGCAGTTGAAACAGCCGGCGCAGGGATCGGCGGCAGGGAGACGCACGGCGTCGGCCGGGAGTTCGGCATCGGTGACAATGACGATCCGGCGCTGGTGCGGCCCGAATTCCGGGGTCAGCAACGCACCGCTGCAACCAATGGTGCCCAGACCGGCGGCCACCGCCTCCAGGGCGTTGCACCGGGCGTCGGGCAGCAGGCCGCGCGGCGAATCCACCGCCGAACCGAGGCGCAGCAGGTTCTCGCTCAGAACCGCCTTGAAACCGCGGCGGGAAAGCTCGTGGATGAGGGCCATGGCGGCAAATTGCAGCTCATAATTCGTCTGGTATTGCCAGAAGGCATAAGTCCCCACCTGCTGACTCTTGGGCAGGCCGGCATTTTCGATGACTTCGGCGGGGAAATGCATGCCCAGCACGATGACCGACTTGGCGCCCGGCAGGAGATCGCCGGGGCCGCGGAAAGTCACTTGCGTCTTCTTGATCTCGGGGACGTAAGCGCCATGCCGGGAGTTGCGGCAAACGTCGTGCACATACTCACCCAGCGCGACTTCATCAACGTTCGCCTTCAACTGCGGCACCAACGCCTCGATGCGGGCGGCGGGGGAGACGCCGAAAAGGGAAACGCCGGCGGTGTCGGCCAGCCGTTCCAGCCGGGTGCGCAACGCGGCCGGCGCCAGGGGCGCGGGGCGGGAAACGCCGGCGGCGGCCGGCACCGTTCCGGTGGGGGTCGGATCCGGGAGCGCGTCGGTGACCACGGCGCCCAGAATGACGTTGCGGCCGAACTCGGGTGTGTTGAGGAATCCGTCGGCGTCACGGACGCCCAAACCGGCCTGTTCGGCCAGTTCCTGAATAATGCCGTCGCGGTCCTGAATGAAATCGCTGGTCCGCTTCAGCGGATACGGCGGACAACTGCCGGTGTAGGATGCGGCGTGGTACCCGTAGTCCTCCACCATCCGGGCCATTTTCAGCATGATGTGATGCATGACGGAATGAGCGGCGCCGGCCATGGGCCAGGCGCTGCCATCACCGAACCGTTCACGGGTCACCACCTCGGCCGGCAGCCGTATGGCCATGGCAAGAACACTGCGCATGCCGGGCGCCTGGCGGTTGGCCACCGTGCAGGCTTCCGAATCTTCCTGCAGGCGGCCCACGGCGACGAGGTCCACCCCCATGCGGACGGCGGCAGCGCAAAGGTCGTCACGCATCTTGCGCAGGGTCGGCATACTCTCCGGGTAGCGCTTGTTGATGCGGTTCTGGGCGAGCAGCCGGGTCCGGCCGAAAGAGCCCTCGCGAGTCCGCAGGTGCGGCGGAACGCAGACCTTCTGGCAGACGCCGCGCTCATGGCCGCGCGACCCGTTCATTTCCAGTTCCTTGAGAATCTCGGCCTCGCCGATGTGCTCCCACTTGTCCAGGTTGGTCGACTTCAGGTTCAGATCGAAATGCTCGGCCCAGGCGCAGCGCCAGATATTCTTGTTGGCGTACTTGAAGGTTTTGCCGCCGATGACCACCTCGTGCGGTTTCTGCAATTCTTTGCGCAGCGAGGCGGTGGGGCAGTGCTTGACGCATTCCATGCACATGTCGCAGAGCTTCGGGCCGTCGTACATCGGCGTCGGCACCAGTTCGGCGCTGGTAACGATGGAGATGTAACGGCAGCGCGAGCCGAACTCCGGCGTGATCGCCAGACCGGACCAGCCGATCTCCGCCAGGCCGGCGGCGGTGGCGGCGTGGATGTGGGAAAGATCGGGCGCGAACAGGCTGGGAATGCCCTCGTACTGCCGGTAGCGCCAGATATTGGAGGAAGCAACGGGAATGGCCTTGCACCCGGCCGCGTGCAACTGGCGGGCGACCCGGTAGGCGACGCGGTCCAGCAGCGAATTCTGATCCATCCAGCCGCCCGGGCTTTCATCCTGCGGTTCCGGTTCCCCGCCCATCTCCGTCCAGGTGTCGGTGATGTGAATCGCCGCCACTACCACCGTCTTCGCCTCGGGCAGGATCGCCGGCGGGCTCAGCAGGTAGGGCGCGTTCTTCCAACGCTCCACCGGGGCGAACCCGACCAGATCCATGCCCATGCCCAGCACCGTCGCCTTCACCTGTTCGGTCAGCACGCGATCCGCCATGTTCGTGATTCCTTCTGATTTCGGATTGGAAAGACCTTCGTGAGCTTTGTGAGCTTCTGTTCAAAAACGGGTCTGTCAAAATGAGTGAGACTATGCGAGTCTGTTGTTCATGACTCGATCAGATCAGGCCGGGGCGAGCAGTTCGCCAAGCTTTTCCGCCGCCTTGCGGAGTTCGCGGCGGATCTGTTCCCGCTTTTTCTCCGGACAGCGGAATTCCGGGGCGTGGCAGCCCAGAGCCCCGAGGATGCGGCCGGCCCCGTCAAGCACTGGACAGGCGAACGCGACGACTCCACTGCCGTCGGGTCCGATGACGCTTAACCCGGCACGCCGGAGCGTGGCCAGCGCCTTTTCCAGCCCGATCCTGGTCGTGAGGCGATCCCAATGCGCTCCGGGCAGGCCGTTCCGGTCCAGAATGGTCGCCAGTTCCTCCGGAGCCGCGTACGCCGCCAGCACCCGGCCGGTGGGCACATCGTAGAGACTTCGTTCCTCCGCCTGAACATCATCGACCCGGATCGTCTGCTGACAATCCACCCGGCCGACCACTACACGCTGGCCATTGCGGAGGACCGCCAGAACGCAGGCCTCGCCGAGGACCTCCCCAAGTTCGCGAAGCTGCCGCCCCAGACGGGCACGCACTTCCTCGTCGGCAAACCGGTTCAGGCGGCCGATCTGACGCAGCTTGGCGCCGGGCCGGTAGCGGCCGTCGGGGGCCTGTTCCACATAGCCGCAGACGGCCATGGTCTTGAGCAGATTGTGCGCGGAATTGGCCGGCATCTCCATGCGCCGGGCTAATTCCGAGAGCGTCCGGCCGCCGTCATCCGCCTCCTCGGCGAGGAGCAGGTCCAGCAGATCCAGGGCTTTCTTCAGCGACTTGACGGGCACGTCGGCCATGGGCGAAGCATTCCACATTATGGAATTATATTCTGCAATCTGGAATAACTATAGCAGGACGCAGAAAAAATGCTAGCGACGAACGCCGGCAGGCACGGCGCACACCCGCAAGCGCTCCCAGTCCCGCCCCGGCCGCCGGTAAAACGGCAAAAAAAAGACCGGTGACGGCTTTTTCAGCCATCACCGGCCATGATATGTTTTCCGGCATGCCCCGATCGTCCCGGGACCGGCGCGATGGCCGGTCCGCGGTGCGGGACCCGGAGGTCAGACCAGTTTCTTGAAGCCGTACACGGCGTTGGAGCCGAGCAGTTCTTCGATGCGCAGAAGCTGGTTGTACTTCGCCATGCGGTCGGAACGGCTGGCGGAGCCGGTCTTGATCTGGCCGCAGTTGGTGGCGACGGCGATGTCGGCAATGGTCGCATCCTCGGTCTCGCCCGAGCGGTGGGAGAGAACGGCGGTCATGCCATGGCGGTGCGCCATCTCGACGGCGTCCAGCGTCTCGCTCAGGGTGCCGATCTGGTTGACCTTCACCAGGATCGAGTTGGCGGCGCCTTCCTTGATGCCCCGTTCCAGGTACTTGACGTTGGTGACGAAAAGATCGTCGCCGACGAGCTGGCACTTGCCGCCGACCGCCTTGGTCAGTAGCTTCCAGCCTTCCCAGTCGCACTCGCACATGCCGTCTTCGATGGAGTCGATCGGGTAGTTCTTGAGCAGTTTCTCGTAGAACTTGACCATTTCCGCGGCGGTCTTGGTCTCGGGCTTCTTGCCGGCCTTGGCGGCCTTCTTGAAGACGTACACCTTTTTCTCGCGGTCATAGAACTCGGAGGCGGCGCAGTCCAAGGCGATCTTGATCTGCTTGCCGGGAGCGTAGCCGGCCTTTTCGATGGCCTGCACGATTACGTCCAACGCGTCCTCGACACCGTTCAGGTTCGGGGCGAAGCCGCCCTCGTCGCCGACGGACGTGCTCAGGCCGCGGTCATGCAGGACCTTCTTCAGGGCGTGGAAGACTTCGCAACCGGCGCGCAGGGCTTCGCGGAAGCTGGGGAAGTTGACGGGGCGGATCATGAATTCCTGAAAGTCGATGGGGGCGTCGGAGTGGGCGCCGCCGTTGATGATGTTCATCATCGGCACCGGCAGGACCTTGGCGTTGGTGCCGCCGATGTAGCGGAAGAGCGGCAGGCCGAGTTCATTGGCGGCAGCGTGGGCGACGGCCAGGGAAACGCCGAGGATGGCGTTGGCACCGAGCTTGGCCTTGGTCGGCGTGCCGTCCATCTCGATCATGGTGCGGTCGATCGCCACCTGGTCGAACACGTTCATGCCTTCGAGCTCGGGCATGATCTTCTCATTGACATTGGCCACGGCCTTGAGCACGCCCTTGCCGAGGTAGCGCTTCTTGTCGCCGTCGCGCAGTTCCAACGCCTCGTTTTCGCCGGTGGAGGCGCCGGAGGGAACGGCGGCGCGGCCGGTGACACCGCTGTCCAAGGTGACTTCGACTTCGATGGTCGGGTTGCCGCGGGAATCCAAAATCTCGCGGGCGACAACGTCACAAATCGTGCTCATGTTCAACCTCTTCTGTCCGTTGCGGGTGGTGGGTGCGACGCGGAAAAACGCTTTCATCCCCTGCCGGGGCCGGAGCGCATTCCGCCCGGCGCCGGAGGCTGATGTCGTACTATAACGGCCCAATCGCATCCGGCCAGAACGGCTTGTGGCCTGTGTGCCCGTGGGCCTGTGGGGAAGAAGGCGAAGAACAATGCCGATACGGCGAGGCACGCGGCAACGCCGGGGAATGACTTCCCTATGGACGACACCTTCCCGAAGAGTATAGTTTCCGGAGCATCGTTTCTGCTCTTGCGGCTCTCCACCAAGGCAATCAAGTGAGCATACAAGATGACATCCGGGCCATGGCCGACCGCTATGCGGCGGAACTGAAGGATAACATCGATACGCGCGTCGCCGAGATGGAACTGGATGACCGCTCGCACACTCTCATCTACCAAGTTCTCGGCATTTCCGCCTGCGAGGGCAAGCGCATCGACGTGTACCAGAACAAAGGACGGTTTCTCTACAACTGTGCCGGAAAATTTCTTGAAAAAGCGACAAAACTCTGCTTCAACAGCCGGTTCCCCGACTCTGGTTCCGTTCGTGTACCGAACACCCAGGGCCAACGTCCAAAAAACTTTGAGATTGACTGCCTTGTCGGATCGGACGCCATTGAGATCAAGTGGCGCGACGCGACCACGGACGGGGACCATATCATCAAGGAGCACACGCGGATAAGGGCCATTTGTGACGCTGGGCACCATCCCGTGCGGATCATGTTCTACTACCCGAATCGAGGACAGGCCATCCAGATCCAACAAGCGTTGGCAAGCCTCTACCGGGACGCACATGGCGAGTATTATTATGCTGAAGCCGCTTGGGCCTATGTGAGAACACGCACCGACGTTGACCTGCTTGGCATCCTGCAAGCGTTGGCGGCGGAAAGGGTAGCGCGACATGGCCAGTAACGTCCATCATGGAGATTGCCTGGAGGTGGCGCGCGGCCTGGCCGCCGAATCGGTAGATTTGGTCTATGTCGATCCACCGTTCTTCACGCAGAAGACGCATGCGCTGGTCACGCCGGATCGCAGCACGACTTTCCAGTTCAGCGACGAGTGGGCGTCAAGGGTGCAATACCTGGCGTTTTTGCGTGCGCGGCTACAGGAGTTCCGCCGCGTCCTGAAAGCCACCGGGTCGCTGTTCTTCCATTGCGACACAAACGCCTCGCACCACATCCGATGCCTGCTGGATGAACTTTTCGGTGAGGCGATGTTCCGCTCGGAAATCATCTGGCACTACCGGCGCTGGTCGAATTCACAGCGCAACCCGCTGTCCTCCCACCAAACCATCTTCTTTTACAGCAAAACTGAGGATTACCAGTACCACCAAATCTTTGATGACTACTCGCCAGCGACAAATGTGGACCAAATCCTCCAACGTCGCCAGCGCGACGAACATGGCAAGGCCGTTTATGCCCGCGACATGCTTGGAAACGTCGTCTGCGACGGCCACAAGAACGGTGTGCCTATCGCCGACGTTTGGGATATCCCATTCCTGAACCCGAAAGCGAAGGAGCGCGTGGGCTACCCAACGCAAAAGCCCATACTCTTGCTAGAACGTATCATTGCGCTGGTCACTTCGCCGGGCGATATGGTGCTCGACCCCTTCGCCGGCAGCGGTACGACCCTCGTCGCCGCCGACTTGCTCGGGCGCCATTCGCTTGGCATTGACATTTCCCTTGACGCGGTCGAATTGGCGCGCCAACGACTGGCGCAGCCCATCCGGACGTCATCGGAACTTTTGCGCCGTGGCCGAGAATCATACGCCCAGGCAGACGAAGAGTCGCTGGCACATCTCCACGGCCTGCCGATTGTCCCAGTCCAACGCAACCGTGGCATCGACGCCCTGCTCAAGGTGAACCCCGGCGAAAATCCCGTCCTCATTCGGGTTCAGCGACGCGGCGAGGATTTGGGTGAGGCCGGGGAGGCGCTGTACAGCGCGGGCCAAAGCAAGCTGCCCGCAACGATGGTCTTGGTGGTGACCGATTCCCGGCAACCAGCCGGATTATTCAACCTTTTGCCCCCCCCCGACGTGTTGCTGATCCATTCAACCGCGACAGAATTGATGGAACGCTTGGCGGACAGGGGAATTGCGGTGACCGCCAAAGAGTGAGCCGCCCCGACCCGTGAAGTCAACATGCCTGTCATTTGGCGGGGGCGTCGCCGAGGCGGAGGGTGCGGACGTGGGGGCGCCAGCCGAAGCCCGGGGGGCGGTCGATGACCGCGGTCACCTGCTTGTCGCCGAAGGTCCACGTCCAGGTGGAGAACGGCTCGACAAACGCGGTGGAGGCGGACCAGTAGAGGTCGACCCGGGTCTGCTGCGGCTCACCCCAAGCCTGCACCAGGCTGGCCGCCGCGGGCAGGTCGTACTTGGTCACCCACCAACCCATGCGCTCGTTGTCGTCATACTTGACCAGGTCCGGGAAATCCCGGCGCAGTTCCGTGGCGGGCCGGGCGAACTCAGGCTTGTCCGGGAGCCGGCCAAAGGAGGTGAGGGTCTTGCACCCGCAGGCGCCGAGCAGGAGAACGGCGGAAACGATCAGGGGAGAGAGGTGTTTCATGAGAATTTTCGATTTTTGATTTTCGATTGGGGGATTGAGAGACGCTGCGAGGGTAAAACCTACCTTGAATGATTCACCAGAAATCCGAATTCATTGAACAGAAGATCGCAAAGGTCACAATGTGTTTGCAGTGGAAGATCCTTCGTGTTCTTCGTGAGCTTCTGTTCATACCAGATTCAATGTTGGACGTTCAATGTTGAATGTTCGACGTTCGATTTTTTCTTACGGCGACGGCAGTCCCAGGCGGCCAGGCCGGCCAGGGCCAGCAGGCCGAACCACAGACCCGGTTCCGGCGCCTCGATCAGTTCCAGTCCCGGCGGCGCGCGCTGCATGCGCCGGTGCTTCAGTTCCAGAATCTTCCATTGCGCGGAGTTTTCGACCACGATCTCGGCGCCGGCGGGAGTGAGCACGCCGCTGTCGCGCGAGGTTTGCAGGACCAGGGGGCGCAGTTCCGTCGCGCGGGAAGGGGTTTCCACCAATTCCTGCTGCCGCGCCCAGGCGGCGGCGCCGGCGGCCAGCCGCGGGGACTCCGGCGTGACCAGGCCGGTCATCGAGCGGCTGCCCTTGATTTCCGGAAGCAGGAACACCGGCGGTTTTTGAGACGGAGTCGCCCCAGTGAAGGCCACCAGCTCCGATTCGTCTCCGGTCAGGGGCAGCAGGCGGACCTCGCCCGGGACCTTGACGGCAGCCACCGGCCGGCGGGCCTGGAATTCCGCGCTGGCCGTATCCCAGTCCGTTTCCAGCACGTCGCCGGATTCGGTGAGCAGTTTCAACCGGGGCGGCCGACCGGGCTCCAACGCCATGACGACGCGAATGTCGGGCACATCCCGCAGGTATTCGCGGAAATCCTCAGCGGAGAGCGCGGCCAGGGCCGCACGCGCCGAGGGTCCGGAGAAGACGATGACGGGGTACCGCCGCAACCCCGGGTTTTCCGGCCGGCCGTCCCGGAGCCGGTCGCGGTACAATCGCCCGGCCGTGCGCAGCATGCGGCCGGCCAGCACCGAACCGCGGACGGGAAGATCACTCCGCTCCAGGGCATCCCGGATGAAACCGTCGGCGCGGGGGGAAAAGACGCCGCCGCGCGGCGGCGGGAGCGTTTCCATCTCGTAATTGACCATGGCCAGTTCCACGTCGGCAATGTCCGGGAACAGCCCGGCGGCACGCCGGATTTCCGCGGTGGCCGCCTCGGGGGTGAAGCGCTCTGCGGCCGCCGAACGGTCAACGAGGCAGAGCAGGTACGGCCGGCGCTCCAACCGGGGCCAGTCTTCCGTAAAGGCGCGGTTGACCGCCAGTACAGGGATGCCGGCGCCGGACATCAATGCCCCGGTCTTACGGGCCGGCCCCTGGCCCAGGGCGACCACGCGGTCGCCAATCTGCACACTGGCGGCCAGGCCGGCGGGCAGGAGCAGTTCGATCTCCGCCTCGCGCCGCTCCCCCGCGGCAAAGGGAAAGACGCGCAATTCCAGGTTCCGGTCGTTCACATAGGCCAGGTAGCCGGGATCGCGCCGGCTGACGTCGCGGATCATCCGGTAAACCCAGTCCGCGGCCTTGCGTTCACAGATCCTGGAGCTCACCCATTTTTCCCCGATCTTAAGCTGGAACCCGGCGACCCAGACGCCCGGCGGCAAACGCAGACGCGTGACAAACTCGGCATTGTTGGCGTCATGATTCTCCAGCATCAGACGCAGGCGGCAGGCCGTCGCCCCGGCTCCCGCGTCGGCCTTCAGCGGCGCCATGTGAACGTCCGCCAGGCGGACATCCCGGGGCAGCTCGCGCAACCGGGCCGGCGGCGAAGCGCCAAGGCGGCGGCCGCCGCGGACGTCGCGCCACAATTCCGCGGGACTGCCACCCTCGCCGGTTTCCGGCAGCACGGTACCGAAAAAGACACGATACATCTCCTTAAGACGGTCGTCGGGAAGCACCAGATTGTCGAACACACGCCAGTTATAATAAGCGCCCAGGAAAGGCAGTGTCGTGCCGGCTTTGAAATCACGCAGGTTGAGAAGCGCGCGGCGGACCAGAAAAGGCGGCGCCCGGAGGCGCGGCTCACGGGTGTAGTCCGGAGCGTACAGATAGTTCAGAGCCGCATGCAGTCCATACCGGTCCGCCTCCGCTTGCAGGCCGGCCAGCAGCGGCAGGCCGGTCATCAGGAGCAGGCCGACCACCATGCACCGGAATGAGCCCACCCGCGATGTCTCCCGCCCGAAATCCTCCCGGAGCAGGGAGACGTGGACCAGCAGCAGGGCCAGCGGCGTCAGCATCAGGAACCCCGTGCCCGCCAGGAGGATGGCCAGGATCGAAAGCGGCAGGAACGGCAGGAAGACCAGGAAAAAATACAGGGTGAAGCCGACGCAGAGACAACGTCCCATCCAACGTACCCGTTCGAGGCGGGGATTGCCGAATGCCGGCACGATCAGGAAAAAGGCATTCACGAACAGCAGTCCGTAGGCCCAGGGATTCTGAAAATCCGCCGGGAACGGCAGCACGGTCCGGTTCACCAGCATCCCGGCCAGCGGCAGGATCAGGGCGATCAGCAGGACGAACAGCCCCCGCAACCACTTGCCGGGCAGGACGAACACCCAGTCCAGCAGCAGGCTCAACAGCCGCAGCAGGCCCAGGAGCAGCACCAGCGTACCCAGCGTGGCGCCGGTCACCAGCGTGATGACAAACAGGCCGGAAAGCAGGCCGGGGGGACGCATCCCGAACTGCCCCATCTGCGAAGAAAACCAGGCGCCGCCGACCGCCGTCAGATACACGGCTCCGGGCGGCAGCACCGTGACGGCGGCGGCCACCAGTACGGCGCGGAGGCGGGAGCCGTGACGGGGAAAGGCGGAAATACCCCAGAGCCCGTAAAAAATGGCCGGCATCTGGAACGCGTACTGGTGATAAACCATGGTCTGCCAGTCGACAATCCAGCCCAGGCCGACCGCCGGCATCATTTCCGGCGCATTGACTGTAAAATACCAGAGGTAAGCCGTCGGCGGCAGAATAAAAACAGCGTTGAGCCAGAGGGGGATTTTGTCGCGGCGCAACGCCTTCATGCCGAGATAGACAAAAAACACCACCAGAGGGAACAGCAGGTTCAAGCCGATCACGACCGAGGCGGCTCCCTGCCGGGCCGCGTCCATCTCCCCCCACAGCAGCCAGAAATTAAACCCATTGAGCAGCAGGAGGATGACCTGGGGAAGGATGGCCGTCCACACCAGCATGGCCGGGCGGCGCAAGCCGTCAGGCAGCAGGGGTGAAGACGGGACAGGGGGCGGCGCAACAACCACCGGGGGGTCAGAGGTCATGGGGCAGAACTCTCCGCAGCAGACACCAGATACCGGCAAAGGCGGGCAGGAAACAAGCCGCGCCAACCGTCAGGTGCAGGACAGGCAGGAACCGGTCCGGCAGCAAACCGCCGGCCAAGACACGCATTTCGGTGGCGGCCGTGATGCGGCAGGCGTTAACCGCCAGCGTCACCCCATACAGAACCGGCAGCGCCAACCCCCACCCCACCGCCGGACGCCGGCCGGCGCGCAGGGCATGCCAGACCGTCGCGGCCAGGAGCAGGCTGAAGAAATCCACTCCAGAGCAGGCCGGGCCGACGAGTATCCGCACTCCTCCGGGGCCGGTCAGTTCCAGTCCGTCCCGGGCCGCGCCCAGGAACAGGGCCGCCAAGGCCGCCGCCGGCGCGCAAAATCCCACCTCCATCAGTTCCGGCGCCTGCCGGAGGACGACGCGCAGCACCAAGAACAGCGCGCACGCCAGAACTAGGGCCGTACCCGATCCCAAGCGGACAGGGCGCTCCGGGGACTCCGCATCGGCTTGTATCATGACAGTTTCAGTCATGCCCGCAAGAATATTACGGAGAACCCCGTTTTCCAACCGCGCGCGGATTACATTATATCTTGAAATGTTTGCAGAACGCCATGTTGACAGCAGCAGGGTTCAGGGTTCGGGGTTCAGGACTGACGAAGAAGTCTCTCCTGGATCGAGAATGTGTGATGGTTCCTCTCTTCTGCGTCCCAGCCCGCCTGAACCCTGAACCCTGAACCCTACCCAGGGCTAAGGAATTTCTGCAACAGCCTGTCTTACCCCGGATTGGAGCATCATGTTTGTCGACCGTACCAAGATCAAGGTCCGCGGCGGAAAAGGCGGCAATGGTTGCGCCTGCTTCCGTCATGAAAAATACGTTCCGCTCGGCGGCCCCGACGGCGGCGACGGCGGGCACGGCGGCTCCGTGATCCTGCGTGCAGTCACGGGCCAGCAGAGCCTGGTCGACCTTTACTACATGCCCCATTACGAGGGGAAGAACGGCGACAACGGCCAGAGCAAGGGCTGTCACGGCCGCCGCGGCGAACCGCGCCTTGTTGACGTTCCCATCGGCACCATGGTCAAAGACCCGGAGACCGGCTCGGTCCTGGCCGACCTGGCGGCCGAGGGCGCCGAGTTCGTGGCCGCCGAAGGCGGACGCGGCGGCTTCGGCAACATCCATTTCGCCAACTCCACCAACCGGGCGCCGCGCACCTGCGAAACCGGCACGCCGGGCGAGGAACGGCAACTGCTAATCGAACTCAAGACCGTGGCGGACGTCGGCCTGGTCGGCTACCCGAACGCCGGCAAATCCACCCTGATCACCGCCATTTCCGACGCGCACCCGAAAACTGCGCCCTACCCGTTCACCACCCTCCACCCGGTGGTCGGCGTGGTCAAGTTCCCCGATTTCCGCCGTTTCACCGTCGCCGACATCCCCGGACTGATCGACGGCGCTCACGAGAACATCGGCCTCGGCCATGATTTCCTCCGCCACATCGAACGCTGCCGGGTGCTGGTCTATGTCCTGGACATGGCCGGCGTCGACCAGCGCAAGCCTTGGGAAGACCTGGCCGCGCTCCACCGCGAACTTGAACTCTACCAGCCCGGACTCAGCCGCCGCGCCGCATTCATTTTGGCCAACAAGATGGACCTGCCCGAGGCGGAAAAAACCCTGCGCACCTTCAAGCGCCGGAACCCGCTGAAGGGCGAACACCTGCCGATTCTGGAAATCAGCGCCCTGGAACACGGGCACCTCCATAAACTGCTCAACCACCTGCGGAAGAAGCTGGAAGACACCCCGGCCGCCGGATAGCCTGGGTTCTGGATCGAACGCCGAACATCGAACCTTGAACGTCCAACGTCGAATTGGAATTCAAGCGATAGATCCAAACCCAATCGGCCGGGGTTTCACTTCGACGTTCAACGTTCGATGTTGAATGTTCAACGTTCGTTTTTTCCCGCCGCGGCCCAGGTCACCCCGTGGGGATGCCGGCGGCCTCGGCCACCAGCAGCAGCGCAAGCGAGGTGCTGTTGTAGGCGGAATGCAGGAACACCGCCGGCCAGAGGGAGCCAGTCGCGGTCCGCAACTGTTGCAGGACCAGCGCCAGCAGTAGCAGCGCCGGCAGTTGCGCCGGCAGGCCGTGCGCCCCGGCAAAGAGCAGGGCCGATCCCAGCACCGCGACGCGCACCGGCAGGACGCTGCGCAGCCCATCGGTCAGCACCGTGCGGAACAGGATCTCCTCGGCCAACGGCGCCCAGATCATAATAGCGGCACAGACCGGGATCATCCAGATGGGTGAGCTTTCGTCGTGCAACATGGTCAGGATCGGGTTTCCGGGCAGGGTCCAGTGAAACCATTTGTACAGCAAAATCATGAACACGCTCAGCCCCAGCGTGGCGGGATAAACCCAAAGCAGCCGGCCGAGAGCGAGACGCAGCCAACCGTGAAGCCGCGGCCCAGGCGGTTCCAAGCGCAGCGCCCGGGCCGGCCCGCCGGGCGCATCGGCCAGCGCCATCACCACCGCCCCCAACGCCGCCAGATGCAGCGGAATCAGCCCGGCCAGCGCCTGCCGCGCCGGAGAAAGTTCGGCCAGCCGGGGCGCCAGGGTCTTCAGCAGGACAAACCCGACAAACGCGCCGCCCAGCCCCGCTCCCAGCGCCCGGGCCAACCGCCCCGGCCGGCCCGACCAGCGCGGCCGGAGCGCGGTCACGCCCTGGCAGGCCGCGGCAATCCAGGCCCCGGCCCACGCCATCCCCAAATCCCGGTTTTCCGAATCGTCAGGCATGGCTATAGTATAAATCTGGCTTTGCGGCTGGCTGCCGCGATTTCCCAAAATCGCCATAATTGCCCTAATCCCCACCCATCCGACCACCATCCGGGAGCAGGAAGTCCATGAACAAGAAGACCATCCGCGACGTCGAACTCTCCGGCAAACGCGTCATCATGCGCGTTGATTTCAACGTGCCCCAGGACAAAGTCACCGGCGCCATCACCAACACCAAGCGTATCGAGGCGGCGCTGCCGACCATCCGCTACGCGCTGGAAAAGGGTGCATCTGTAGTGCTCATGAGCCACCTGGGCCGGCCCGACGGCAAGGTCATCGCCAAATTCTCGTTGAAGCCCGTGGCCGAGGCGCTGGAGAAGCTCCTGGGCCGGCCGGTGAAGTTCCTGAACGACTGTGTCGGCGCCGAAGTCGAAGCCGCCTGCGCCGCCGGCGCGCTCAAGGCCGGGGACGTCGTGCTCCTGGAAAACCTGCGCTTCCACATCGAAGAGGAAGGTAAGATCAAGAACGAGGACGGCACCTCCGTCAAGGCCGATCCCGCCGCCGTGGCCGCCTTCCGCGCCAGCCTCAGCAAGCTCGGCGACGTCTACGTCAACGATGCCTTCGGCACCGCCCACCGCGCCCACTCCTCCATGGTCGGCGTGAACCTGCCCCAGAAAGTGTCCGGCTTCCTCATGGGCGCCGAACTCGAAGCCTTCGCCAAGGTCCTGGACAACCCGAAACGCCCGCTCCTGGCCATCCTCGGCGGCGCCAAGATCGCCGACAAAATCCCGCTCATCAACAACCTCATCGAGATGGCCGACGAAATCATCATCGGCGGCGGCATGGCCTTCACCTTCAAGAAGATCCTCAACAACATGGAGATCGGCGCCAGCCTCTTCGACCCCGAAGGCGCCAAAATGGTCAACGACATCATGGCCAAGGCCAAGGCCAAGGGCGTGCAGATCCACCTGCCGGTGGACTACGTCTGCGGCGACAAGAGATC
>CAITSE010000007.1 GCA_903894975.1 uncultured Lentisphaerota bacterium | reverse complement strand
AGCCGTAGGCGTTCTGGACCACGTCATGCGGGGTGATGCCGATGCACTGGAATGTGCGGCACATGACTTCCGACCAGATGTCGATGTCCTCTTTGGTGTAGCCGACGACGATGGGCTTCCCGGTGGTGCCGCTGGAGGCGTGGATGCGCACGACCTCGCTCATGTCGGTGGCGAAGAGGCCGTAGGGATAGTGGTCGCGCAGGTCGGTCTTCACCGTGAACGGGAAGCAGGCCAGGTCGGCCAGGGTCTGCAGGTCGGCGGGTTTGATCCCTGCTTCGTCGAACTTGCGGCGGTAGAAGGGCACGCACCGGTAGACGCGTTCCACGGTGTCCTGCAGGCGCTTGAGCTGAAGCTGCTCCAGACTCTGCCGGTCGAGAAAATCTTTCAGGTACAATTCTTCGCGCATGGCGGACTCCCTGGCGGCCGGTTCCTGCTCTCCGTCCGGAATGAGGACAGAGTGAGGCTGGAAAATAATGCGGGTTTACGAATTTTGCCACCCGCGGCACGACTCATTCGCGCTTCGCCAAACGGCGCTCGCGCTCGCCAACCGATCAGGCCTTGCTCGCGGCTTTGATCCAGGAATCGCGGAGGGTGACGGTGCGGTTGAAGAGGAGGCGGCCGGGCGCGGACGCCTTGTCGGCGCAGAAATAGCCGGTGCGCTCGAATTGCACCGGTACGCCGGGCTTGGCGTTGGCCAGGGCGGGTTCGACCTTGGCCGTGAGGATCTTCAGCGAGTCCGGGTTCATCTCGGTCTTGAAGTCCACGCCGTCCGTGGCGCCGGGTTCCTCGACGCGGAACAGCCGGTCATAGAGCCGAACCGTGGCGTCCAGCGCCTGGGCGGCGCTGACCCAGTGGATGGTGCCCTGGACCTTGCGGCCGTCGGGGGCGTTGCCGCCGCGGGTCGCCGGATCATAGGTGCAGCGCAGTTCGGTGATGTTGCCGGCGGCGTCTTTGACGGCTTCGGTGCAGGTGATGAGATAGCCCCAGCGCAGGCGGACTTCGCGGCCGGGAGCGAGCCGGAAAAATTTCTTCGGCGGGTTCTCCATGAAATCGGCGCGTTCGACGTACAGCTCGCGGGAGAACGGCACTTGGCGCGTGCCGGCGGCGGGATCCGCGGGATTGTTCACGGCGTCGAGTTCGTCGACCTGGCCTTCGGGATAGTTGGTGATCACGACCTTGATCGGGTCGAGCACGGCCATGTAGCGCAGTGCGCGTTGGTTCAGGTCTTCCCGCAGGCAGTGCTCCAGCAGGGCGAAGTCGGTGACGGAATTGTACTTGGTGACGCCGACTTTCTCGCAGAACGCGCGGATCGCCTCCGGCGTGTAGCCGCGGCGGCGCATGCCGGAGAGGGTCGGCATGCGCGGATCGTCCCAGCCTTCGACCAAGTTGGACTTGACCAGTTCCAGCAGCTTGCGCTTGCTCATGATGGTGTAGGTGATGGCCAGGCGGGCGAATTCATACTGCCGGGGGCGGGCGGGTTCGGTCAGGGTCAGAGCGCTCCACTTTTTCTGCGCTTCGGCGAAGAACTCAGGAATCTGGTCCAGCACCCAGTCATAGAGCGGGCGGTGAATCTCAAATTCCAGGGTGCAGAGTGAATGGGTGATCCCTTCCAACGCGTCTTCGATGGGATGGGCATAGTCGTACATCGGATAGATGAGCCAGGCCTCGCCGGTGCGGTGGTGCGACGCGCGCAGGCCGCGGTAGATCACCGGGTCGCGCATGTGGATGTTGGGCGAGTTCATGTCGATCTTGGCGCGGAGCGTGCGCACGCCGTCGGCGAACTCGCCGGCGCGCATGCGGCGGAACAGGTCCAGGTTCTCCGCGACAGGCCGTTCCCGGAACGGGCTGTCCTTGCCCGGCACGGTGAGGGTGCCGCGGTGTTCGCGCATCTGCTCGGCGGTGAGGTCGCAGACAAAGGCCTTGCCGGCCTGGATCAGGGCCTCGGCGTACTCGTAGCAGGCGCCGAAATAATCGGAGGCGTAGCGGACGTCGCCGAACCAGTCGAACCCGAGCCAGCGGACGTCTTCCTGGATGGAGTCGACGTACTCGACCTCTTCCTTGCTCGGATTGGTGTCATCCATGCGCAGGTTGCAGAGGCCGCCGAATTCTTTGGCCATGCCGAAATCGATGCAGATCGCCTTGGCGTGGCCGATGTGCAGGTACCCGTTGGGTTCCGGCGGGAAGCGCGTGTGCACCCGGCCGCCGTTCCGGCCCTGCTGCACGTCCGCCGCCACGATCTGACGGATGAAGTGCATGGGGGCGGCTGCCTCCGCGGGCGCATCGGCCGCGGCGACGGGCTTGGGATCGGGAACGCTGCTCATGGTGCCGGAACTCCTGGCCCGGCAGCCGCGAACAGGATGAAAAGGAAGGTCGCGATTCTGCCGGGAAACAAGCTGGAAATGTAGTGGCAACCGCAGGTTTTGCGAAAAGCTTCGGCAAACCTGGCGCATTCCCGCCTAACGGGTTGTATTTCCGCGCGGCAACGGGTATGATTTTCCCTGTCATGACACCGGGATGCCGTCAGGGATGGAATTGTTCCATGCCATCTTCTTTGGCAATGACACGAGCCGGGTGTCACAGGCCTTGCTCCACGGGGCTGACATCAACGCGCGTCATCATGGTCTTATGGCCGCCGCCTGACTTGACGGGGCCACGCCTCTTTATGCTGCGGCATTCTACAACAAGCCGGATATCGCGGTTTGGCTGCTGGCCCGCGGGGCAGACCCGACAATCGCGAATCGGAACGAGCAGACACCCCTGCAACTGGCGCAGGAGCGGAAATTCCCGGAGATTGTTCAAATCTTGACAACGGGAAGTTCAAGCCGGGCGTCGCTGGCCGCCGGTGCGGAAGCCGCGCCTCCGCCCAAGCGCTGACGTCCGGAATCCGCGGGAAATCGGTCCTCTGCCGGGGCCGGCAAGGGCGTTGGATGATCTTGGGACCTCCCTTTCCCGGCTATTCCTATATGTTATAGAACCGATTACGTAAGGAACGGACCATCATGCCCAACCCCATCTCCTCTCCCAAGACCGGCACGGAACTGCTGGAGCAGTATTACCTGGACATGCGCTGCCACCTGCTGGAGGTCGCGTCCGCCCTGGACCGCATCGAGCGCGCCGGCGGCACCGCCGACCCGCGCCTGGCCCGTCTCCTGCAGGCCGCGGAAATCGCCCTGGACGCCAAGCCCGCCCGTGTCGCCCGCGTCCTCGAATTCCTCAGCGTTTAGCCCGGCCAAGCCGGAACCAACGCTGCGGTGCCATGCGATCTTTGCGTCCGGCTTGCCCGGGCTATTGTTTGCCCGCTAAATACGCGAAATTTCGCTAAAATGAGCGGTTTTCTGCCGTCCGTTGTAGGAACGTGGTTGTACCACGTTTCCGCGGCATCGCCGAAAGCCGCAGCGGTGAACGTTCCGATACTCGCCGGGGAGCTTATGTCTGCGCCACGAACCGAGGCGGCGCGCGGGGGAATACGGGCGGTACGCCCGTGCCTACATTTGTACTCATGCCCCGGCGGGGACGCGTGGCTTAGCCTGATGGCTACGGGAGTGCCGCCCTCTGCGCGGGCTGAGACGGACGGCTGAGGCCTTTCAACCGGCGGAGCCCCCGGTCACAGAGCACGCCCGCAGCCACGCCGATGGCGTAGGCCAGGAGGTCGGGGCTGTTGAATCCGGAGCCGAGAACCAGGTGCCCGAGGATGGTGCCGCGGATCGTATTGATCCACGGTGCCTGATACAACTGGCTGAATTCCACCGCGTACGAGGTGGCGAGCGCGAGGAAGGCGAGGCGTCCCGTCGCGAGGCGCGGCAGCACCATGCCCCAGCCGAAAAAGACCATCAATGCCCACAGCGCATCTCCGGGATACTTGCCGAGGCCCGCCGGAAGGAGTCCGGGAAGCCGGCGCGACGCCAGCCCCAGCACGACGACCGCCAGGACCGCGCCGGCATACAGGGCGAAATCCCGGCGCGGAGGGATGTTCGGTTCGTTCATGGTTTCTCGGCCTGATGGACAAAAACCTGTGTGACTATTTGGAGTCACCGGCCGCCGTGATGGCGGCGATGAGCGCGTCCGCCTCGGTCAGGCCGACGAATTGCTTCTGCGGCTTGCCGTTCTTGAACACCACCAGGGTGGGGATGGCCTGAATCTTGAAGCGCTGGGCGATCTTGGGCGCGGCGTCCACGTCCACCTTGGCGATCGTGGCTTTCCCTTCGACCCGCCCGGCTACTTGCTCTACAATGGGCACCTGCATCTTGCACGGCCCGCACCAGGTGGCCCAGAAATCCACCAGCACGACGCCGCTTTGAATCTGTGCGTCGAACGTGGAATCGTTCAGGACGAGAACGTGCGTCGAGGCGGAGACGCTTTCCGCCTTCCCGCCGGCGTCCTGCCGCGAGCATCCGGCGGACAGGAAGGTCGTGAGTGCCATCGCCAGGGCGAAACGGGTTGCGTGCTTCATGTGAGGTTCCTCCGGTGTGAGTGACGCCGGTATTAACGTATCATGAATGCCGATTGTTTTTCCCGCGGCCCGGTCTTATGGTAGAAGCTCTTTGTGCCAACAAGATCCGGTGCCGCGATGAATTTTCACAAGCAACTCACTCCGCCGCAGGTCGGCGTCGGTTTCCAGGTCACGCCCCTGGTCGACATCGTCTTTGTCTCCCTGATTTTCTTCATGGTGACCACGGTCACGGCGAAGTTTGAGACCAAGATGGGGATCACTGTGCCCACGGCCGACAGCGGGGTGCGCGGTGCCCGCGAGGCCGGCGAGATCATCATCAACTTGGACGGCGCCGGGCAGATTTTCATCCAGAACGTGCCGATGACGCCGGCCCGTCTGGAAGCGGTGCTGGCCCAGGTGGCGCGCGAGTACAAGGATCAGCCGGTCATCATCCGCGCCGATGCCGCCACCCGGCATGAGCATGTGGTGCAGGTGCTGGATGTCTGCCGGCGGGTGGACATCTGGAACGTCGCGTTCGCCACCCTGCCGAAGCGTCTGGAACCTTAGCCCGGCCAAGCCGGAACCACGTTTATGGTGTTATACATCCTTTGCGGCCGGCTTGCCCGGGCTATTCATGAGATGGTTCTAAGGCGTGCTGCATTTTTTCTCTTTCTGCTGACGGCCGGAGCCGCGGTTCACGCGGCCGAGGACGCCGCGTCGCCCGTCGCCATCACCGCCGCCGCCGCCGTTGTTGCCGCGGCCGTCCCCACCGCAATTGCGCCCGGCAGCGAGGACGGCCTGCGCCTGGCGGAAGGGCTGGTGGCCCGCGGCTTTCATGAATTGGCGGCACAGGA
Organism: uncultured Lentisphaerota bacterium; assembly: GCA_903894975.1. Lineage (GTDB taxonomy): Bacteria > Verrucomicrobiota > Lentisphaeria > Oligosphaerales > CAITYL01 > CAITSE01. The sequence goes on along the minus strand of CAITSE010000007.1, from coordinate 15,826 downwards.
ACTGGAGAAGCAGTTGGCCGGGACCCTGCCGGATGACCAGGCCGCGCGCGCCATTCTTCTGCTCATTGAATGCCGCCGCGCTCTGGGTCAGAAAGAGCCGGCCCTGGCCCTGATGGAACGGTTCCGGACCCGCTGGCCGGACCATCCCCGGACAGCGGCGCTGGAATTGGTCCGCGGCGATTTCCTGATCCAGGACGGCAAGCTTGACGAAGCGGAGGCGTTATTTCGCGAACGCGCCGCCGGCAAGGATTCTGGCGTGGCCGAAGCCGCCTCCTATTACCATGCCCAGATCCAACAGCGCCGCGGCCGAGACTCCGAAAGCCGCAAAGAGCTGGCCGACCTCGGCGGCCGCGAGCTGGTCCCGGACCGGCCGTACCGTGCGTATGCCGCCCTGCAGGCCGGAATCCTGGCACAGCAGGCCGGGGAGTGGGAGACGGCGGCCAAGAGCTATCAGCGCATCGCCGGGGCCGCCGCGGCTCCGGCCGCCTTGCGGGAAGAAGCGCTGTACCGTTTCGCCGACCTGTCTTTCCTGCGCAGCGAGTTCAAGACCGCAGCCGAAGCCTGCACCCAGGTGCTCCGCGAGTGGCCGGCCGGGGTATGGAGCCGGGAAGCCGCCCGGCGCCGGGCCTGGTGCCTGCTGTATCTCGGCGGCGCCGCGGAAGGGCGTCAGGCCTTGGAAGAATGGGAGAAGCGTTTCCCCGATTTCCAGCCGGACGAGCGCGACTATGTCCGCGGCCTGCTTCTGGAAGCCCAGGGCAAGCCGGACACGGCGCTGGACGCCTTCCGGGCGGTCATGGAACGCCCCGGAGCCGGGGCCGACTGGGTGCGGCTGGCGCGCTTCCAGATCGCCGCCTGCCTGTTCCGGCAGCAGCGCTGGGAGGCCGCCGTCGTCTCCGCCACCGAATTCCGCGACGCCTATCCCCGGGCGTCGGAAAAGGCGGATGCCGCCTTTTTTGCCGGCATCGCCTGCCGGCGGCTGGGCCGGACGGCCGAGGCCGTGCGCTTTTTGCAGGACGCCCTGGCCGCCGCGCCGCCCGCCTGGGGCAATCTGGTCCCCGCCGCGGCCGAGCTTGGCGAACTGCTCAAGGAATCCGGCCAGCCTAAAGCCGCCGCGGCGGCCTGGCGGACCCTGGCGGCGCGCGAGGGTGTTGAAGGCCGCTCCGGACACCTGCTCCGGGCCGCGGACCTGGAACAGGCCGCCGGCGACGGTGCCGCCGCGGAAGCCGACTGGCGCCGGCTCGTCAAGGAATTCAAGGACACTCCCGAGGGCCGGGTGGCCCTGTTGCGCCTGGCCCGGCTGGAAGCGGGACGGAACCAGTACAAGGCCGCCGCCGGCCTGGCCGGCGACTGGTTACAGAAAGAGCCGCCCGGTCCGGAACGCGACCGTGTTCTGCTTTTCCTCGGCGTGATGAAGCAGGTGCTGGGGGAATCCGGTGCGGCGGAAGCCTGCTTTACCGAGATCGTGAACCGCAAGGGCGCGGAGGCCGGCGCCGTGGCCGAGGCGCGTCTGCATTTGGCGGAGTGCGCGTTGGACGGCAAACGGGACGATGCGGCCGTAGCCGCCGCCGAGGAAGTGCTGGCCGCGCCGCCGGGAGTCCGGCCGGTCCTGTCCGACGCGTTATTGCTGCGGTTGACGGAGCTTCTGTTTCGGTATGGGCGGTTGGATGCGTGTGACACCGCAGCCGCCCTGCTGGCGGCCTCGGGTGAGAATGTGAACGCCGTCCGCGGCCGGATCTGGCAAAGTCGAGTCCTGGGCGCCAAAGGGCAGGGCGAGGCGGCACGCAAGCTGTTGGCGGAGGTGGTGGACCGCGCCCCGGCCGGCGCCGGGAACGCGCTGCCGGAGCCGTTGCGCCGGGAACTCCTTTCCCTGCTTGGCGAACTGGATGCCGCCGCCGGGCAGGACGACCGGGCGGCTGGTCTTTTCAACGAGGTGCTGCGGCCGCCGGCGCCGGCCCGCGGCGAGGCTGGCGCCCGGGCCCGGCTCGGCCTGGCCCGGCTGTACGCGAAGGAGGGCCGCACTCGCCAGGCGCTGGAACAGGCGGTCGGCGCCTTTGTCCTGGAAAGCGATCCGGCGTACACCCCCCCCGCCATGCTGCTGGCCGTGGATCTTTTTGTGAAGGACGGCAAACCCGCCGACGCCGTCGCGACCTGGAACGAATTGCGCCAGCGTTATCCCGCGTTTGCCGAAAGCCGGCGTGATGATCCGGCGGTGCGGGCGTTGCCAGCCGCAAAATAATTCCTTGCCGCACTGGCGATTTCCAAGGCAGGACGTAGAATACACAGATACATATTCCCACCCGCCGGGCGGGAAAGTGACGGCGATGGACGTTTTGCTGTTCCAACATGGCAGAAAACGGGGCACGCTAATGGCGACAAATCCGAAGTTAGTTGTTTTATCCGAACCGTTGCGCGGGCAGTCGTTCGAACTCAGCGCCGAGCACTACGTGGTCGGCCGGGTGGAAAGCTGTGACATCTGTATTCCAGATCCGACCATGAGCAGCAAACATTGCTTTATGGTCCGGGTCGGTGACGGCGGATACGAAGTTCAGGATCAAGGCAGCACGAACGGCAGCCGCATCAACGGGATCAAGATTGGCACCCAGAAACTGGTCAATAGTGACATCCTCCAGCTTGGCAGCGTCGAACTGCTGTATGACTGCGGCGCCAAGTCGACCACGACATCGGTCGGCACCAAGACCGGGATCAGTCTGGCCCCGGCCGGCCGGACGTCGGCCAGTGACATGAACAACCTGAACGAATTGTTCCGCAGTTCCTCCGGCGCCGGACGGAAGTCCAGCCCTGTCATGAAGTATCTGTTCCCCGGCCTGATTATTCTTATTGGTCTGGGGGTGGCCTATCTGCTGCTTTCCCTGATCATGAAATTTTTCGTGAAATGACAACCATGCGGCCGGGCGTTCGCCGACGTCGGTCCTTTGCTTTTCTGAAATCTCTCCCCCCATGGAAACGCCTCGCGCCCCGAAATCTTCCGCGCCGCCGCCGCCGAACTCCCCTGACGACAAGGAGCCGGCGAAGCCTGCCCGGCGTTCTCTGCCGCGGCCGCCCGTCCAGATGTTCATTTTTTGGATGGTGATCATCCTCTCCCTGCCGTTGCTGCTGCTGTTCAAGGCCTACAAGGCGCCGCCCGAGCAGGATGAACTCAAGCAGTCGGAATTCGAGACGTGCCTGATGGAACACCGGGTGCGTTCGGCCGCGGTCTTGCGCGACGCCGGCTCCCAACTCCCGGTCCTGGCTGGCACCTATGTGCCGAAAAACGCTCGTCCAGCCCCGGAAGCAGCCCCCGCGGCCGTCTCGGAAACCAAGGCTCCGGCCAGGGAGGCCAAGGTCAAAGAGGAGGTGCGCGGGTACCATGTCGCCGTGGTCTATACCGAGGCCTTGGACAAGCTGTTGCGCGAAAACTGCGAAGTCCGCGAAGCCCGCAACACGTCGCACTGGTATGAGAGCCCGGTCATGTGGATGCTCTACCTGGTTTTGCCCGTGGTCTTGCTGTATTTCCTCTTTTCCCGGCAGATGCGCATGGCCGGCCGTGGCGCCATGCAGTTCGGTAAGAGCCGGGCCCGTCTGATCATGCCTAATCAGGAAAAGGTCACCTTCGCCGACGTTTCCGGCATCGATGAAGCCAAGGAGGAAGTTTCCGAGGTCATTGATTTCCTGCGCGACCCGCAGAAATTCCAGAAACTCGGCGGCCGCATTCCCAAGGGTGTGCTCATGGTCGGTCCCCCGGGAACGGGCAAGACCCTCCTGGCCCGGGCCATTGCCGGCGAAGCCGAAGTCCCGTTTTTCTCGATCAGCGGTTCGGATTTCGTCGAGATGTTCGTCGGCGTCGGCGCCAGCCGCGTCCGCGACATGTTCGAGGAGGGCAAGCGTCATGCCCCGTGCATCATCTTCATTGACGAGATTGACGCCGTCGGCCGGTCCCGCTTCTCCGGTATCGGTGGCGGCCATGACGAACGCGAACAAACCCTGAATGCGCTGCTCGTCGAAATGGACGGCTTCGAAACCAACACCGGCGTTATTGTCATCGCCGCCACCAACCGTCCCGACGTGCTGGATCCGGCGCTGCTGCGCCCCGGCCGTTTCGATCGCCAGATCGCCATCGACCTGCCCGATGTCGCCGGCCGCCTCGGCATCCTCAAGGTTCATGCCAAAAAGATCAAGCTGGCTGAAAAGGTGGAATTGGAGATCATCGCCCGCGGCACCCCCGGGTTCAGCGGCGCCGACCTCGCCAACCTCGTCAACGAATCCGCCCTCATCGCCGCGCACCAGAACAAGGTCTCCGTTGAGATGGCCGATCTGGAAGAGGCGCGCGACAAGGTACGCTGGGGCAAGGAACGCCGCAGTCGCAAGATCGACGAACATGACCGCGCCGTCACCGCCTACCACGAGGCCGGGCATGCCTTGGTGGCGTTGCTCTGCGTACGCTCCATGCCGCTGCACAAGGTCACCATCATTCCCCGCGGCAACGCCTATCTTGGCGCCACCATGCACCTGCCTGAGAACGATCGCTACACCAAGAGCCGGGCCGAGTTTATCGAAGAACTCTCCGTACTCATGGGCGGCCGCATTGCCGAGACGCTGATTTTCCAGGACATCACCTCCGGCGCCTCCATGGACATCCGGCAGGCAACCGAGATCGCCAAGAAAATGGTCTGCCAATGGGGCATGAGCGACAAGATCGGGCCGCTTTCCTACGGCGGCCGCGAAGAACACATCTTCCTGGGGCGTGACATCACCCGAAGCGAGGATTTCTCCGAGGAAACCTCCCGCGAGATCGACAATGAGATCAAGCGGCTCGTGATCGAAGCCGAAACCCACACCCGTAACCTCTTGGAAACCAATCTGGAACGGCTTAAGACCCTGGGCAAGGCGCTGCTGGAGCACGAGACCATGTCCGCCGCCGAGATTCGGACGCTGCTCGGCTTTCCGCCCGCCCCCCCCACCAGCAGCGAGAACACCAAGCCTGCGGTAGTCCTCGGGGATCCGGCCACCATCGATGCCGTGGCGCCAGCCACCACGGTGACGCCGGACTGAGCCGTTCGCTTCCGGTGGCCTTGGTGTCGCCGTGACCCGCGGCCGGCCGGAATCCTGGGAAAGGGTTCCCCATTATCCCATGACGCATCCTGCGAAATCCGCGCTTCCGTCTCCCGGACGGCCGGCGGCCCCGGCAGCCGCCGGAGCCGTGCGTACGGTCGAGGGCGGCGTCATCCTCCTCATCCACGCCCAACCCCGGGCCAAACGTACAGAATGGGTTGGAACCCATGGCGCGGCGATCAAGGTCCGCATCGCCTCACCGCCGGTGGACGGCGCCGCTAATGCCGAACTCTGCCGGTTCGTGGCCGAGGCGCTCGGATTGCCCAAGAGCGCCGTGACCGTGCGCCGCGGTGAGACCGGCCGGGAGAAGCAACTCTGGCTCCGTGGTGTTTCTGTGGCGCTGGTGGCGGCGGCCCTAGAGAAGGCCGGCAAGTAAGGCTCGTTTCTGTTTGGCCGCGAATCGGAAAACCCGCGCGGCTCTGACGGAGGGGAGTCCGCTTACTGACGTGCGCGGTTCTGACAACCAGAAGCTCGCCACAACCAGTAGCCCGGGCAAGCCGGCCGCCACGGTTGCCTGGCACCACAACGCTGGTTCCGGCTTGGCCGGGCTAAGCCGTGTGGTTCTTGTTCGCCGGACAGGTGAGGCAGAGACAGCCGTCTTTTTTGGCGCTGACGGAGCAGAACCCAGCCTTGCTCTTGTCTTCCCACAGGGCGCAAGCGCCCTTGGGTGCGCCGGCCTTCGCGATCTCTGCAAATTTGGGGTTGAGCTTGTTGGCGGAGCACTTGGCGGCGTTGCAGGAACCGTTTTCAGAACGCTCGCAGATACCGTTGCCGTTGCGGTCAACCCAGCCGCCGCAGGTGCCGGGCGGTTTCGGCTTGGCGTTGCCCGGCATAGCCTGATGAGAGGCGGCTTCGGCGTTTCCGGCGGTGCGGTGCAGAACGGCGGCCGCAGCCAGGATCGGCAGGGCCAGACGTCCCAGGAATTCACGGCGATTCATGCGGCTAAAAGGATTCATGTTGGGCTCCTGATGTAATAGTAAAACTATATCATAAAGGGCCGGCGTTGCCGGGGCACCGCGCCAGTCCCGGGCGATTCACGGTTCCATGAAATAATATAACATGCACCAGGATAATTAAATATAACCAAACAAAATTTGTGATCTTTTTAAAAAAAAACACGAAACAGCATAAAGTTGCAGAATCTGTGAAGAAAAAAACCAGGTTTGCCCCCGCGTTGTTTTTGCGGCGTTATGCTTCAGGACACCGCCTTGCTGGTATACCTGGCGGGCTGGGGACGGTACGCGGAGGCGACGGTCGTGACGCTGGTCCTGATCGGATTCCTGCTTCTCCCGCTGGTCCAGGCCTTGAAATCGTAATTCGGGAACGAAGGGCGTGAATCTATGCCCGATCAGGCAGCCGCAAGTTCACCCCGGATATTTTGGAGCCCAACACCTGGCCCGCTTCCCCTTCATGCCCCTGCCATTCAACAACGCGTAACCGGACCGACCGGCCGTCGCCGCAGGTCACGCGCCACTCCCCTTTTGGCGGTGACGCAAGAGCTCCCGGCTCCCCGGGTTCTTGCTCTTCAAGCAACTCGGCTTGCCAAATTTTGAGCGGTTCGTTTTGCAGCCAGGTAAACGCACCCGGATAGGGTTTGGTCTGGGCGCGGATGAAGTCATAAATCCTGCGCGCACTCCAATTCCAGTCGATGTGGCCGTCCGCGGGAGACCGTTGCGGCATGATTCGCCGGAGGCTGTTATCCTGAATGGTATATTGCGCGGTTCCGCGCATGACCTTGGGAAGGTGAGTTCGTATTAATCCGAGCCCCGCCTCTTCGATTCTGGCGTACAGTGTGGCGATGGTGTCCTCAAAAAGGATGGGTTCCTCGGCCTGACCGAGGAGGGGGGCCGCTGTCAACCCCGGAATCCATGAGGAAGAGCGAGATACCCGTCCGGGTTTCGCCGTTGATCATGGCCCACACCAGGGGAGCGCCGCCGCTATAATCTGGCAGCAGCGAGGCGTGCAACCCCGCGGTGGGCGCAATATCGAGTATTACCCGGGGTATCATATGGTACCATCCGGCCACCAGAATAAAGGTGGGCGAAAGCTCCTTGATCCACTGCACCAGGGAGGGGTCGCTCATTTTCCCGGACAGCAGGCGGAACGGAATTTGGCGGGAGGTGACAAACGGCTCAAAATCCGTATACAGGGCATTACGGACGCCGTCCTTATTGTACGAAATGGAAAAAGACTCGCGGCCGCTTAACACGCCGACGGTCTGAATCCCTTCCAGGTTCAACACACCATCAAGGCAGCGCAACCCGAATTTGGATGAGCCTATGAACAGGAGCCGCATCGTGAATTTATCCTGTGGGCTGGCGCCGTCACCTGATAGGAATTTTGATTTCAGGGGCGGCCGGATCGGGCGGGGGAATACGGGAGAACGTGGCGCGGAAACACCCCGAAATTGGTGATCCCGCCAGACCGCGGCATGGGGAACTATATCTTGCCGGAATCGGGGCATCAACCTCTTCCCCAGGCGATCCCGACTCAAATAACACCATGATCTCTGGATGTCTCCAGCGCTAATCCGCCTAAAGCCAGCCGGTGGCTTTGGCCAGCAGGCCGGTGTAGCGCACGAAACCAGCCCAGGAAACGTCGGCGGGGACGCCGTGGTCGCAACCGGGAATGAAGCCGCCGTCCCGGATCAGCGGTTCGAGGCGGGCGATCTCGGCCTCAATGACCGTTCCACCCTTGGCGATAGCGCGTTTGTCCACCCCGCCGCGGAAGGCCATCTTCCGTCCGAACTCGCGGCGGAAGGCGAGGATGTCGTTGCCCGCGGCCACTTCCATCGGATCGCAAACCTGGATGCCGGCGTCGATCCAGATGGGAATCAGTTCGCCGATGAAACCGTCGGAGTCCATGGCGTAGATCGGCACGTTGTGACTCCGGACGATCTCGCCCCAGCGCCGGTAGGTCGGCAGCAGGAATTCGCGAGTCATAGCCGGGGAAATCATGGAAAAGTTCTTGTAGGCCATGTCTTCGGAGAAGTGGACCATATCCGGAGTCATATGCACCAAGGCGTGTTCCAAGAGGCCGGCGATGTAGTTTTCCCAGAACGTGATCATGTCACGGATCCAGTCCGGGTCGTCTACGAAGAGCATGCAGAGTTGTTCGAACCCGAGCCATTCCCGGAGCTGCCAGAACGGGCCGGAGAAGTGCCATTCGACCAGATGGCTGCGGTTGCGGAGGCGTTGGCCGCGGGCGGCGGCATCGGCCGGCAGGCGCGCCGGATCCGCGCTCTGGTAGCGGGCCTTCATCGCCTCCCAGTCTTTCCGGGTCTCCACGGGGCAGCGGATCCAGCGGCGTGTTACAAAGTCAATCGCGTTGCGCAGATAGTCCACGGTGAATTCGTTGCCGATTTCGCAGACATTGCCTTTCCAGTCCTGGACGATCTGGGAATCGGCCTTGCGTTCCAACACTTTTTCCTCGAACTGCGGGCGCATCCGTTCCTCGACCGGGAAGCCTTCGCCGCTTTCCGGCCAGGGCAGGGTGCCGCCGGCCAGGCGGTAGGCGTATTCCGCCGGGTTGGCCACCGCCGTCTCCGGCATGCCTTCCCGGAGCCAGCGTTCGCGGGTGGACTTGCGGCCGCCGCCGGGTTCCAGGGTGACGCGGTCGGGATGTCCAAAAAGAATCGAGGCCAGAAATCGTTCTCGGGAAGTCATGTGAGGGATTCTCCGTGGTTGTATCCACTATTCAATATGTGGGTTACGCTTCACCATACATCAAGTAAAGAGGCGGGTAAATTGACAAACCGGCCATTGTTATAGATATTTCGAACATGCCTGCACTTCGACCCAAAACGCCGTTGCGTTCCGCGCCCACCGTCTACAGGGAGGAACGGTTCCGTACGCCGTTGCCGGCGGAACAGGCGCTGGGATTGTGGGTGGATCGGATCGGCATGGCTGTGTCGTCCGGGCCGGAGTTGCCGCAGCCCGGGTTCCGGCGGCTCGGCCAGTACGCGGCGGTGGCCATTCTGGAAGGTGAAGGATTTTTTGAGACCGAGCGCGACGCTGCGTGGCCGGTCGGCGCCGGCGATGTCCTGATGCTGTTTCCGGAAGTTGGCGCTCGCTATTATCCGTCACACTGGTGGAAGAGCTGCTGGGTGGTCTGGAACGGGCCGGAGGCGCGGGCGCTGGAAACGCTCGGGTTCCCGCGCCGGGCCGAGCCGATGGTGCATGCCGCCAGCGATCTGGTTCTGGGTGTGTGGACGGAACTGAAGCCGCTGCTGGCCGGCGAGGAAATCCGTTCCATTCTGCACCGGAAAACGCTGCTGCTTAATCTGCTGCTGCGTCTGGAAGCGGCGGCGATGCGGGGCCGGCCGGGCGCGGGCGTGGGCGGAACTGCGGTCGGCCCGGTGGAGAGCGCGATGGACTATCTGACCCGGCATCCGGAGGCGGAGGTCCGCTCCGTGACGGAACTGGCCCGGCGTTGTCACTTGAGCCCGACCCATTTTCGCCGCCTGTTCAAGCTCCGCACTGGGGCCAGTCCGAAAACCTGGATGGCGGCGCTGCGCATGACCCGCGCCAAGGAACTGCTGGCAGGCGGCGGCAGCATCAAGGACACGGCCGCGCGCCTGGGTTTCCGCGACGTGTTTCACTTCATGCGTTGTTTCCGGCGGGTGACCGGAATGACGGTCGGGGCGTTCCGGGGGTGACCGGAAGGCTTCGCCAAAAAGCCGCGAAGAGCACGAAATCCGGTCGAAATTGATGAGGCTGTCGGCAGAAGAGTGCCACAAAGAACACAAAGAGCACAAAGAATGGGTGGTTTCTTTTGTGTTCTCTGTGTTCTTTGTGGCAAAAAAACAGTCTTAGCGGCTCAGCGTGGGTGTTTTTTGCGGGGCGGCGCCTTTTCCAGCGCTTCGCGGAGGACGGCGTCGGCATCGGCCGGGAATACGAAGCGCAGGGCCTTGCGGACGTCGGCGGGGACTTCCTCCAGGTCCTGGCGGTTTTCCGGCGGCATCAGCACGGTCTTGACGCCGGCGCGGTGGGCTGCCAGCACTTTTTCCTTGATCCCGCCGACGGGCAGGATGCGGCCGCGCAGCGAGAGTTCTCCGGTCATGGCCAGGAATGGTTTGACCGGGCGGCCGGTGACCAGGGAGGCAAGTGCCGTGAGCAGGGTGACGCCGGCCGAGGGGCCGTCCTTGGGGGTGGCGCCGGCGGGAACATGGATGTGGAATTCGCTGCGTTCGAACAGTTTTTCGTTCACGCCGAGGGCTTCGGCGCAGCCGCGGAGATGGCTGAGAGCGATGTGGGCGCTTTCCTTCATGACCTCGCCGAGAGAGCCGGTGAGCTGGAGCTGGCCTTTGCCGGGGAGGCGGGCCGTCTCGATCTGGAGCACATCCCCGCCGGCGCTGGTCCAGGCCAAACCGGTGGCCGCGCCGGTCAACGGCGTTGCGGTGGCGCGCTCGGGGAAGAGTTTGCGCGGGCCGAGAAAATCCGGGAGGCTCTTTGGCGTGATGGTGACGGCGGTTACGGGTTGTGAAGGGGGCGTTGTGGGTTGCGGGTTGTGGGTTGTGGGTTGTGGGGAAGGAGCGGGAGCGGGGGTTTCCACCTGGCGGCGGGCCAGGCCGCGGCAGATCCGGCCGATCTCGCGTTCGAGCTGGCGGACGCCGGACTCGTGGGTGTACAGGGTGATGATGGCGTCGAGCGTGGCGTCCGGCAGGCGGACCAGGGCCGCCGTCAGGCCGCAATCTGTGAGCTGGCGCGGCAGCAGGAAGCGGCGGGCGATCTCGCGCTTTTCCGCCGGCGTGTAACCGGGGACGTCCAGGACTTCCAGGCGGTCGCGCAGGGCGGGAATGATCGGGTCGATGAGGTTGGCGGTGGTGATGAAAAGGACGCGGGAAAGATCGAACGGCACTTCCAGATAATGGTCGGAGAAGGCGCGATTTTGCTGCGGATCCAGGGCTTCGAGCAGGGCGGCGGAGGGGTCGCCGCGGAAATCGGCGCCGATCTTGTCGATCTCGTCGAGCATGAAAACGGGGTTGGCGGTTTTGGCGCGGCGGAGTCCTTGGAGGATGCGGCCGGGGAGGGCGCCGACATAAGTGCGGCGGTGGCCGCGGATCTCGGCTTCGTCGCGGATGCCGCCCAGGGAGATGCGGATGAATTCGCGGCCCATGGCCTTGGCCACGGCCTGGCCGATGGAGGTCTTGCCGGTGCCGGGGGGGCCGGCCAGGCAGAGGATAGAGCCGCGGGCGGCGCCGTTGAGCTTGCGCACGGCCAGGAATTCAAGGATGCGGTCTTTGATCTTGCGCATGCCGTAGTGCTCGGCATCGAGGAGCCGGGCGGCCTCGGCCAGGTCGAGCCGGTCTTCGGAGAAGGAGTTCCAGGGCAGGGACAGCAGCCATTCGACGTGGGTGCGGGCGACATGGTAGTCGCCGTGCTGCGGGTGCATCTTGCGCATGTGGTCGAGGTCGCGTTCGGCGGCGGTCCGGGCTTCGTCCGGAAGCTTGGCTTCGGCTAGGCGCTTGCGCAGGTCTGCCACTTCCGCCGAGTCTTCCTCGTTGAGCTGTTCCTGGATGGTCTTGAGCTGTTCGCGGAGGAAGGCTTCGCGCTGCTGTTTGCCGAAGGTGCTGCTGACTTTGCTCTGGATTTCGTTGCCGAGTTTGAGCTGTTCCAGTTCGCGGGTCATGCCCACGGCCAGGCGGGCCAAGCGTTCCCGCAGATCCGCCGCGGCGAGCACGGCGATTTTTTCCTCGAAACGCAGGTTGAGGGTGTTGGCCATGAAATCGGCGATGCGGCTGGGGTCGTCCAGGTTGAGCAGGGCGACGCGCAGTTCGTCGGGCAAGTTTGGCGCCAGGGCCAGAATCTGGTGGAACTGCTGGTTCAGGTTGTTGAGCTGGGCGCGCAGATCCGGCGCATCTTCGACCACCGGTTCCACCGGCTGGAACACGCCATCTGTGGCGGCGCCGGAGCCATTCAGGCGCAGGATCGTGGCCCGGCGGATGCCGCGGACGAGCACGCGCAGGGTCTGGTCCGGGAAACGCAGGACCTTGACGATGCGGCCGATGCAGGCGACTTTAGCGAAGTCTTCGGGCGTCAGCGTCTCGCTGTCTCCCTTGGTGGTGGGCACCAGCGCGACCAAGCGTGATTTCGGCACCGCCTCTTCGATCATTTTCACGCCTTCGGGCGTGTCGATGACTAGGGCGGTCATGGTATAAGGGAAGAGCACATGCCGGCGCAATGGCAGGATCGGCAACCGCAGCGGCCGCAGCTTACGCGGCACGGTGGCCGTGGCAGTGACGGTGGCAGTTACCGGCGGCGGCCGGCGGCGGGAATGGGGGCGTGATTGGATGGCCATGGGGGGGGTCTCCCGCAAGCATTTTCCATAAAACAAACAAAGCCGGGTTTGCCGCGGACGCGTCAAACTCGGCTCGGTTTTTCGAGAACTAAAAAAATGGCGGGAGCGACGGGGTTCGAACCCGCAACCTCTGCCGTGACAGGGCAGTGCTCTAACCAATTGCGCTACGCCCCCGCCTGGGAACGCGGACAACAGGATGTGAAAGATAATGTCGAGATCCGGTTTTGCAAGAGAGTTTCGGAGGGAAATTCTTACTCCCGTCGCGGGAAAAACCGGCGTGCCCTGGGATGAAAATCGGGAGTGGTTGGAGCCGGGGGAATTATGGGAGAATGTCAAGGCTGGGGGTCGTGTGAGTTTTTGGTGCGCCGTCGCGAAAGAGGCGGCCGATGATGTCCTCGATGGGCGGATCGGTGACGAGCAGGTCGCTGACCTCGAAGCGGGCGAGGAGACGGTTGACCGTGTCGGTGAGCGACGCGCGGTCGACCAGGAGGCGGGCGACGCGGCCCTCGAGGCTGACGATCTCGCCGAAGGGGGTCAACTCTTCGCGTATCGCGTCACGGGCCAGTTCGAGCTTGACCTCGCGGCAGGGAGAGAAGCGGCGGCGGATGCCGTCCAGGCTGCCGTCGACCATGAGTTTGCCTTCATGGATAAGCAGGACGCGCGGGCAGAGCGCGGTGATGTCGGCCATATAATGACTGGTGAGCAGGATGGTGGCGCCGTGGCGGTGGTTGTAGTCATGGAGGAAGGCGCGGACGGCGGCCTGGGCGTTGACGTCGAGTCCCAGGGTCGGTTCGTCGAGGAAGAGGATGTCGGGCCGGTGCAGGAGTGCGGCCATGAGTTCGGCTTTCATGCGTTCGCCGAGGGAAAGCTTGCGCACCGGGGTGCGCAGGTGTTCCTTGAGCCCGAGCATTTCCGCCAATTCACCGGTGCGCATGGTAAAATCGTGGTCGCTGATTTCGTAGATGGCGGCGTTGATGCGCAGGGAATCCAGAGGTGGCAGATCCCAGATCAACTGCTGTTTCTGCCCCATGACCAGAGTGATGCGGCGGAGGAAGTCGCGCTGCCGGCGGTAAGGGGTGAATCCCGCCACCTCGGCCCGGCCGGAGGTCGGGTGGAGCAGGCCGGTGAGCATCTTCAACGTGGTGGTCTTGCCCGCGCCGTTGGGCCCGAGAAAGCCGACGGACTCGCCGGGTTCGATGGTGAAACTGACTTGCCGCACCGCCTCGACCGTGCGGTGCTGCCGCCGCAGGAAATGCCGGAGCGTGCCGCGTAGACCGGGTTCTTTGACCGTGGTGACGTAGGACTTGCTGAGATTGTCGGCGAGGATCAGGGGCATGGGGTGTAAGCTAACCCGTGGGTTCCAGAGTTGCCAGCCGGCCGGGAAGGTGAATCTTCCAGTCCCCCAAGTCCATACAATCCATAATGTCCACCCAGTCCACAACTCATGATTCTTCCGCCAGGTATCGCCCGGTTCCTTTTGCTTCGGCTCTTATATTGACGGCTATGAGCCATGCCGCAAATCCGTTTTTCCTCCTTCCGCCGGAAACTGTCTGGGACTGCGGCCGGGTGCGTTTTGCCTTGGGGCGGCGGGTGCTGGTGATGGGGATCGTCAATGTCACGCCGGACTCGTTCTCGGACGGTGGCCGGTGCGCGACGCCTGAGGCGGCCGTGGCCCACGGTTTGCAATTGGCGGCGGAGGGGGGCGACATCCTGGACGTTGGCGGCGAGTCCACCCGGCCCGGTGCGGCGCCGGTTTCGGCCGCGGAGGAACTGGCACGGGTGCTGCCGGTGATCCGCGGGCTCCGGGCGCACTGTGATTTGCCGATCAGTGTGGATACCTGGAAGGCGGAAGTGGCGCGGGCCGCCCTAGAGGCTGGCGCAGACATCGTCAACGACATCAGTGGGTTGCAACGGGATCCGGTCATGCTAGAGGTGTTGCGGAGTTCGCGCGCCGGACTGGTGCTTATGCATATGCGGGGCACGCCGGAAACCATGCAGCAGCACACGAACTACGCCGATCTGGCCGGCGAGATCCGGGCTTTTTTCGCCACGGCGTTGCGCCAGGCCGCGGCCGCCGGGATCGCGCCGGAACGGATCGCGCTGGATCCCGGGCTGGGCTTTAGCAAGACGGCGGCACAAAATCTGGAACTGATCCGGCGGTTGCCGGAATTTCTGGAGCTAGGCCGGCCGCTATTGTTGGGGCCGTCGCGCAAGTCGTTCATCGGCAAAATTCTGGGTGGTGAGATGCCGCCGCCAGCCGCGGCGCGGGACTGGGGCACGGCCGCCGCCGCGGCCGTGTGCGTCCTGGCTGGCGCCACTATCCTGCGGATCCACCAAGTGAGCGGACTGCGCGACGCCGTCCGCGTTGCCGCCGCCCTGCGCCCCGGCTGAGACCGGGAAGAGTTGGGTGAGATGGCGTTCTGCCATCTCCCCCAAGCCCCCTCTGCAGAGGGTCTTCGACCCGTTTCTGTTTTGGAAAAGCAAGCGTGGCGAAATCCGCTGGCGGGCAACGCGGGGTCATCTCGCCGACGTTCTCTCCGCCAGCATATTTCGCCACGCCCGGCGGTTCCTAAAGAAAACGGGGCAAATGCTCTCTCCCGCGGATGCCCGTCAGGGGGCGGGGGGCAGGAGTTTGGGCAGGAGGACCTGGGCGATGGCGGTGTTGCCGGGGCCGTCGGGATGGACGCCGTCGCGGGAGAGGCTGGCGTCCGGGACCGCGCCGAAAAGGCTGACAAAGTCGCAATGGAATTCCTTGGCCAGGACGGCGAAGGCGGTGCCGAGTTCCTTCAGCTTGGCCTCGCGCTGATCCGCGATGGGGCGGCTGGGGCCGAGGGCGTTCTTGCGGATGTTGGGCGGGCCGGCGATGAGGACGGTCAGGCCGGGACCGTAGGCGGCGCGCGCTTTGGTGATCATGGCCCGGAGATTGGCGACAGCCTTGGGCACACACGCTTCGGAAATATCGCGCGAATCATTGGTGCCAAGCGCCAGGACCAGGAGGTCCGCCTGCGGCCGCCGGGTGAGCATGGCCTCGAATTCCGCCACGGAATCGGTGGGGCGGCCGCCCTTGCCTTCGTTGATCAGGCGGAGCCGGCCCTGCGATTGTTCTTCGACCTGCCGAACCCAGAGCTGCGCCTTCTGCTCCCTGGGCAGGGCGCCGCCCTCGGTGATGGAGTCGCCGAACACGATGACGATTCGGGCTGCGTCCGCCGCGGAGGCTTGCGGAACCACGGACAAAACGGCGCTGGTGCCGAGAATCGCGGCCAGGAGGCGGGAAGGGGACAAGTGGTTTTTCGTTATCATGATCTTAATCTCGTGTTTCCTGTCGGCGCCCCAACGGGGCAATGGATATTTGCATCACGTGTTATGATTATACTGATGCGCAGCATCTTTGGAGTGCCGGCGGCTTGACGCCGCTTTT
>CAITSE010000006.1 GCA_903894975.1 uncultured Lentisphaerota bacterium | reverse complement strand
CGAACATTCAACATCGAACGTCGAACGTTGAAGTAAATGAAGCTTAAACGCACCGCATGAATCCCAATTCGACGTTGGACGTTCAACGTTCGATGTTCGACGTTCGCAATTGTTTTTTCCCCATTCAATACGGCGCTTTCCGGCCGGTGGTTTTCATGGGCCAGTCGTCGGTGCGGAACGGGGAGGCGGGCAGCCCTTCGCGGTTGTAGAGATTGCAGCCCTCGGGGTTCATCGCCCACGCATAGCTCGCCGCCACCGGAGCGGGAACGTCGTCGTTCCAGACCAGAACACGGTCGCCCTCGATTTTGGCTTTGGCCCACACATACTTCCGGTCCGCTCCGGCCACGGCAAACCGCTGCAGCTCCCCGGTGTCACTCCCTTTGGCGACCAGGCCGCCACCGACATGGGTGAAGGAAATCCGGATCTTGTTTCCTTCGACCTTCATCCCCTGGTACAGCGGTCCGGCGTACTCGACTTTTTCGCCATGGGCCAAGGCCCGGGCGGCCAGGCCGAGCCGCGCGCCGACGTCCTGCTTGTTCAGGGGATGGATCGCCTTGGCCTCGCCAAGATCGATGCTCACGACCATAGCGGTATTGGGTTCGGCCAGGGCCAACCGCTGGGCGTCACGCAGTTCATTCCAGGAATCCTGCTGGGCGGAATCATCGATCGGCGTCTTGGCGGGCGCCGTGAAATTGGGCAGTTGCACGAAGAGAAAGGGGTAATCGCCCTGCCCCCACGCCGACCGCCAGGAGCGGATCAGCGCCGGAAACAACGCGCGGTATTCCCAGGCGTTGTGGATATTGTTCTCGCCCTGATACCAGATAACGCCGCGGATGCCGAACGGGGTCACGGGCGCGACCATGCCATTGAACAGGCAGGAGGGCATGTGATGAAATTTGGTGAACCCGCAGATGGTCTTCTGGGCCAACGGGAGCGAAATTTTGTACTTCCACGCCCCCGCCAGCGAGACGGCTTCTTTCACAGAGGGGCCGAGACCAATGGGACGCTTCTGCCAGTCCGCAAAGCCCATAATCCCGCCGCCGCCGGCGGCATTGAAGACGCGGACGGCGATGACCGCCCTCCCCGGCTTCACCAGACTGGCGGGCACCTTGTACTCGCGCCGGGCCGGGGCCGGCGGCGTCCGCTCCAGGGCCGCCTGATCCGTGCGTCCGATCTCGGTGCCGTTGAAAAAGGTGACGTCGTAGTTGTTGACGGCGCCGAGCCCCAGCAGCAAGTCCTTGCCCTGCCAGGCCTCGGGCACATCCACCGTTTTGCGGAACCAGACGGCGCCCTGGGTGTACAGAGGCTTGCCGTAATAGTTGAACTGTTTGGGCAGGTCCATGTCTTTCCAGTCGCGTTCGTTCAGGTCCGCCGCCTCCCAGCCCTTTTCCTTCGGCTGCAGGCCGGGATCGAGATAAAAGCCGTCCGCATCCACGATGCCCTTGGCAAACTCCTCGTCAAAGCGTTTGACCGTCGAATAGTACGACCGGGTGTGCCCGACCAGGTCCGGGTTGGTCTCCAACCCCTCCAGGCTCGTCCAGGACTGCGCCATGGAACCGCCCCAGGAGGAATTGATCAGGCCGATGGGCACGTTCAGGTGCTGCTGGAGATTGCGGCCGAAGTAGTAGCCGACGGCGGAGAACTCCGCGACGGTTTCCGGGCTGCACTCCGTCCAGGCCGGGCACTCCAGCGTGTCCAACGGCGTTTTGGCACCCCGCTGCGGGATGGTCAGCAGGCGGATCCGGGGGTAGTTGGCGGCGGCGACCTCGGCCTTGCCGTCCTTGGCATTCTTGACCGCCCACCACATGTTGGACTGTCCCGAGCAGAACCAGACGTCGCCGACGAGCACATTCCGAACCGTGCGCCGGCCGCTTTTGGCCTCCAGGGTCATCTCGAACGGTCCGCCGGCCGGGAACGGCCCCAGCGTCACCTGCCATTTTCCATCCTTGTCCGTCACGGCCGAAGCCGTTTTCCCGCAGAACGCCACCGTCACGTTCTCCCCTGCGGCGGCATGCCCCCAGACGGGCACCGCCCGGTCGCGCTGCAGGACCATGTTATCGGAAAAGAGGAAGTTGGGCGCCAGTCCGGCCGCAACCTCCGCCCAGGCCGGCGCGCCGAGCAACCCACACAGGCACGCCACCGCGAAGACGACCCGGCGCACCATCAAGAGGGGAAACGGTTTCATGCGTGGGAGTTTCCTGAACAACGTTCCAAGATGCCGTGAAGATAATATCGCAACCCTGTCGTATCCCGCGGACGCGTATGATCGATGGTTATGGGTAATTACCGCGGCGGCCGCGCCGCTTTGGAGTGCGGTGGCTCGACGCCGCTTTTTCCCGCCGGTGGAACCGGCCTCATGCCTGTCGTCTCCGCTTTCACCTGGGCGTGGAAGTTAAGAAGAGCCGATCAGGAGATCGGCGTTCCCGGGGCGGCTCCGCCGCGGGTAAAAGCGGTGTCGAGCCACCGCACTCCAAAGATGCGCTGCATCAGTAACGTAATCACCGGCTTGGCATCGCGAGAGACTGGCCCGCTCATTCACATTCGCGGCTCGGATGAGAGGGGATACCCGCTTGGTTACCCGCGCGGCTCTGACGGAGGGTGACGGAGGGAGAGTCCGCTTACTGACGTGCGCGGTTCTGATATGCATAACATTCTCTATTGTTTGATCTTAAATATGCCGGAGAAGGCGCCGGTCCAGAGTTCGCGGGTCCGGGGATTGTAGCGCAACACCATCGGGTGACGCACCGGGAGGTTCCCGGTGATGTCTTCCCAGGTGGCGCCGCCGTCCACGCTCCGCCACACGCTGCCGACCGCTTCGTTGCTCCAGATCCGGCGGCCGACCCAGATCCGATTCTCGTTTTCCGGGTCCACGGTGATGGCGACAATGTCCTGCTTTTCCGTGAACGCCGTCAGTTTCTTCCAGCTCCGGCCGTGATCCGCACTTTTCCAGAGATTGGCTTTGCCGGTGTACACCGTGCCGGCCGGGGAAACGGCGAGATTGAACAGCCATTTCTCCTGTTCAAAGGCTTTTTCCCAGCTCTGGCCGCCGTCTTCCGAGCGGTAGAGCCCGCCGCGATCACCACTGGCCGCCCAGTAGAGGCGTTTGGAATCGGTGGGGCACACGGCCAAGCCGTAGAACATGCGCCGGCTATCCGGCTGATTGGGCAGGCGCGCCCAGGAGAGGCCGCCGTCCACCGACTTGAAGATGCCGCCGCCGTCCACGCCCTTGGCCGGCTCGGGATCGCCGTCGAGCCCGGCGTAAAGGACCTGCGGATTTTTCGGATCCACCGCCAGGGCGCGCAGAATGGACTCGCCCCACATGCAGTCCTTCGCGGATTTCTTTTCCGGGAAGCCTTTCGTCGTCATCTGGAACGTGGCGCCGCCGTTTTCACTGACCAGGATCCGGCCGGCGGGGGTCTTGGCATCCCACGGGTTCAGCGTGGAGACGATGTGGTCCACCCCACCCTGCCGGGTGACCCGGACCTGCCATTGGTGGCCGCTGTGTTCCTTGCCCCACTTCAGGGGGAACAACTGCTGCCACTGCTTGCCGCCGTTGTCGGTCATGAACAGCCCCTCGTCCATGGCCGTGGCATAAACCCGGTCGCCGGAAAACTCCAGGTCGGTGACACAGGAGATGTCCGCGCCGGTATCCCGGTTTTCCCAGGTCTGGCCGCCGTCCGCGCTGAAGGCGTTGCGCCAGTTGCCGGAGATGAACATTTCCTCGGGATTGCCGGGGTTCACGGCGAGGTTGGTGATGGCGCTAAAGGGCACGGTTCCGCCTGAGCCTTCCTGCGGGAGGGTGGGATTCCCCGTCAGGTCCTGCTTCATCCTGGCGGTCATCTGCCAGCTCTTGCCGCCATCGGTCGTGCGCAGGAAAATACTGCCCCAGCCCTTGCCGGCGATGCACTGGATGATCTGCGGATCCTGCGGATGCAGCACGATCTCGCGGATGTCATGGTCGCCCAGCTTGTCCACGGCCACCGCGGTCCAGCGTTTGCCCTGGTCCGTAGATTTCATCAGCCCTTTTTTATCGAAGGCGGCGTAAATGGTGTTGGCGTCATACGGCGCGACGACGACGCTCATGGCGCCGGTTGGCGTGGCCAGCCGGGTCCAGGAGGCGCCGGCATCCGTGCTGCGCAGAATGCCGTCGGCAAGGCTGGAGGCAAAAACCACCTTGGGATTGGTCAAGGCGATAGCCAGGGAGGAGAAGGGAACCTTCGAGTCCCGACCCTTCTTGGCCGTGGCGTCGGCTTTCAGCGTCTCGGCGGGAGGTATCGTTTCATAGGTCTTCGTCCAATTCGTGCCACCGTCCACGGTCTTATAGATCTTGCCGTCATTGGTGCCCATGTACACGACGTCCGGATTGACCGGGTCGATGGCGAGGGCGCGCACGCTCCGCGGCCGGTCGGTCAGCATTTTGAGCTGTTCTTTGCCCGTCTGCTCCAGGAAGGTCCAGTTCGCGCCGCCGTCCGTGGTCTTGCAGACGCCGCCCATGGTGCCGATGTACAGGACGTCGGGGTTCGACTTGGAGATGGCCATGGAAAAGACGCCATAATCCACGATCCCCTGGTTGATGAAGGTCCAGTGCCTGCCCTTGTCCACGCTTTTGAGCATGCCGCAGACATCGCCGCCGAGATAGATCACATTGCTGTCGGTGGGATGATACGCGCAGCTCCAGAAATAGCCGCCGCCGCCCCAGCCGACGGCTTCCCAGGCATTGGCGGCGGAGGCCGGGGCCGGGGCGGGCATGACGGCCGGACGCGGCGAGTCAACCGCGGACGCGGCGGCGCCCAGCGCCACCGTGGCGGCGCAGAGGGAACGGAAGGTTTGACGGATAGCGGACAACATGTTCATTCCTTGGATGGTTGAACAAGGCTTTCAGCCTTGAATGGGTTTGGTTTGGTAACCTGGGGCGTTGCCCCAGGCTAAGTTGATACTGCCCCGTTGGGGCGACAGCCTTCGAACAGTTCTGACCGCCCCAAGGGGGCCTTGCAACTTAGCCTGGGGCAACGCCCCAGGTAAAACGGGGAAAACACCATCAAGGCTAAAGGCCTTGCTCAACAACGCTCCGAATTTTACCCTTGCTCGATTCATTCCGAATCGATGACGTAAATGCCGCGGCCGTCGGTGCCGATATAAACGCGGCCGAAGGTCTGACGGTCGGCGCCGATGACCTTGGGCTCGTCGTTGATCGGCGCGTTCATGGCCAGTTTTTTCCAGGTGACGCCGTCGTCGTCGGACCGGAACAGCCCGGACTGCCCCTGGGCGCTGCCCCAGAGAAAGACCGCCGGCTCGGATTTGCCGGGGGCGGCTTTCCCGAAGGCAATCATCCCGGCACTGCTCACCCCGGGAACGGTGGTGAAGGTCTGGCCGCCGTCGGCGGATTTGCAGACACGCTCATGCCCGAGGTTCATCCAGAGCTTGCCTTTGGCGCTCGGGGAGGTGATGATTTTGTATTGGTAGAGATTGGCGCGATTCCCGTACGGCAAGGTCCCGGCGACGGCCCAGGTCTGGCCGCCGTCCGTGCTGCGCCAGATTTCCCCATGCCCGGCGGGCTTGCCCGCGACGTCCTTGAAGAGATAAAAGGTGTTGCCGTCCACACGGTCGGAGGCGAGGGCCTGGGCGTTCTGCGAGAATTCCCAGGAGGAAACGGCCGGCGCGGTGGTCGCTTGCGTCCAGGTGCTGCCCTGATCCGCGGTAGTGAAAACCTTCCCTTTTTCGGTGCTCCAGACGAAGAGTTTGGGGTTGGTTGCCGAAACCGCGATGCGCCCGCCCTCCACGCCCTCGGGAACGCTCTTGAAGGTGCTCCAGGTCACGCCGTTGTCGGTGGAATACCCACCGCGCGGGGCGCCGATGAAGCTCTTGTACACCCGGGCCCACACGTTGGGATCGGTTTCACAGAAATCCAGGCCGGTGGTGGAGCCGCAGGCGGGATTCTTGAACTGGTCCACCGGCGGCACGGTCAGATCGGTGAAGCGGTGGCCGTTGACATCGGCGGCGCCGTCGAGCAGCGGCGCGCCGGTGGGCGCGCAGACCAGGATCAAGGGCACAATCTCCTCATGCCCGGCAAACAGAAAGTCCCAGGGTTTGGCGGGATCCGTGATGTCTGCGGTGCGCAGGACGCCCAGCCAGTCACCCATCCACACTTCTTTGGGATTGAACGGATTGACAACCAGTTGCGAAATATTGCCAAACCACTGCGAACCGTCGCGCGTGGCGGGATTGCCGATGCCGTGCACGGCGCTGACCGCATTCCAGGTCGCGCCGCCATCGGTGGAGGCGAAGGTCTTCAGGCGATAGGCGCCTTTGGCTTGGGAGGTGTAAAGGATTTTGGGGTTGGCAGGGTCGAGCGCCAGGGCGCAATAGCCGCTTTTCGGCTCCGGGGTGCAGGGAGTGAGCGTATCCGCATCACGGGCGGCCTTGAACACGCCGCCGTCAGACTCTTTGCTGCCCAGGAAGGTGACATAGAGCGTGCCGTCGGCAGCCACAGCGGCGCGCGCCGGGGTCTTGAGCCCGCCCTTCATCAGCGTCCAGTTCTCGCCGCTGTCGACGCTCTTCCACACGCCGCCGGCGGCGCCAGCGGAGTCGAACACGCCCACATACAGGATCGGGGTCGGCGCCCGCGGCTGGCCGCTCGCCTTGTCAAAGGTCACAAAACTCAGTCCCAACTTATCTTCGCCCTTGGGGAAATCTGTCTTGCCGGGCGCCTGGCCGACTTGGACCCAATGGGCGCCGCCGTCCGGGCTTTTCCACAGGCCGACATTGCGCGAGGCCAGGACCAGCAGATCCGACAGGTTCGGATCGACCTGGAGGCGCTCGCCGACCATCCGGTTGGGGCCGTTGCCGCTAGAGGCCAGCTTCGGCGGCGTGGGCAGGGAGGTCCAGCTCTCTCCCGCGTTTGTGGACTTCAAAATGCGGGCCTTGTCGTAAAAATATTTTCCCGTCTGGATGTAGACCGTGCGCGCCTGGCCGGGGTCGACCGCGATGCTTTCGATCCCGAAATCGCTGGCGCTTTGCTGCTCGAGGATCGGGATCCAGCGCAGTTTGGCCGCATCCCAGCGGTAGGCTCCGCCCATGTCCGTGCGGATGTAGAACAGCCCTTTTTCATTCGGGTCGGCGAAAATCCCGGAGACATACCCGCCGGCGCCGACCACCACATTCCGGATCTGTCCCGGAAGGGGCGGATTGATCTCAGAGGCCTGGGCCTGCGCCGCGGCACAAAGTGCAAGACCGGTGGAGAAAGCCGCTGCCAGGGAAAGGCCGCGGTGACGGACGGGACGGGAGGTTTTTATCATTTTTGTTGCCACCGGGGATCCATACCCCGACACGTTGGATTGCTTACTGATTTTCCGCCTTGACTGCGGCGTCCGCGCCGCTTTGGAGTGCCGGCGGCTGGACGCCGCTTTTTCCCGCCGGTGGAACCGGCCT
>CAITSE010000005.1 GCA_903894975.1 uncultured Lentisphaerota bacterium | reverse complement strand
GAGAGCCATCGGGTGCCGTCGAGGGCTGTCGAGAGCCGCCGGGCGATGGCTCTCGATGGCACTCGGGAGATCTCGACGGCACTCGAAGAACCTGCGGATGCCGGACAGGCCCGGGAAAGCAAAACGCCGCAGCCTGCGGGGGCTTACCGGTCTTCCTGGACTTCCATGGCGTTGAGGCGGCGGCGCATTTCCCCCGCCCACGCATGATTGGGCCAGCGGGCCAGGGTTCGTTCATACCAGAGGCGAGCCTTGGCGTTATTCTGCTCTTTTTCGTAGCATTGCCCAATCAAAAAGCAGGCCTGGGACACGCCATCGTCTTGGGGAAAGACAACGATGGCCTTTTCAAGGACGGTCAGCGTTTCGGGATATCCCGTGGTATAGAAGAGAATGGAACCGCTGGTAAAGGTTAACGGCGCGGCCCAGCCTTTCTGCGGATTCTGCATGCCGATCCCTCCCAGCCACGTGAAAAGAGGGTGGGCACAGATAACCACGGTGAAAATCAGCAGACCGACCAACAGGAGTTTTTTCATGGATTCCACCTGCGATTGTGCCGGAGCCGGTAGGAAAGGTTTTCCCTGGCCCAGAGAATGCCGCCGGCCCCGGCTTCCAGTGCGCGCAAGTCGGAGTCGGTCTTATCCGGATGGTGATGCGTGATGATGAGGCTTCCGGCGCCGGTGCTATGCATGAGTTCCCGGGCCTGGGTCCAGGAGCTGTGCCCCCAATCGGAGAAATGGTTGATTTCCTGGTCGGTAAAAAAGCCGTCGACAATCAGCAGGCCGGCGGGGTACGGTTCGCAGATGAGGCGGGAGAGGCCTTCGTGACCCTTGCGAGAGCCCAATTCTACGTCCGTGGCGAAGACGATGGCGTTTTCACCGTCATCGAACCGGTACGCGGAGCAGCCTTGGGGATGGGATACCGCCGTCCAGCCGACGTTCAGGCCAAGCCGCGGGAATTCGCGACTGCCGCTTCCGGGCAATTCCACCGCCTCCACCCGGGCGGGGACTGACTCCAGGGAAACCGGATGGTAGGGCGGAGCAAAGAGTTCCCCGAGGCTCCGGCGAAAACCGCAGCGCACGGCATGCACCCGCAGTGTGCAGTCCCGCCGGTAAAAGGGCGGAAAGGTGTAAAGCCCAAGCAGATGGTCATGATGGAAATGAGTCTGGAAGATGTCGAATTCGCGGATTCCCGCGGCGAGCCAGGCCGTTCCCGCCCCGCGGGCGCCGGAACCGAAATCAACCAGCAGCGGCGGCTGATCCCCCGCCTGGATCTCCACACAGGTGGTATGATTACCAAACTCCACGCTTGGCACCGCCGGGGCCAGATTCCCGCGCGCACCCCAAAACTTCACTTGCATCTGTTTTTCCGGCACGGAACACTCCTGGAGACCGCTCTCTTTCCCCGAACGCCTTGCAATTTTCGGCGACCCATACCATCTTTCCTCTAACTAAAACCCGTCCGCCGTATTTTCAAGTCCGTCAGGCCGTTAACATCATGGGAAAACATCTTCGCCTCTTGATTCTTGCCGCCGGCCTCGCCTCCGGCCTGCTGATGCTGGCCCTGGAACAGCCGCTCCAGCCGCTGGAGAATCACACGGCCGACCGGCGCCTGGTCCTCCGGCACCGGCTGGCCGGACTGGTGGGAATGACGCCTGCCCGGGACTCCGCCGTCGCCCTGGTCGGCATCGACGAACCCACCCTCCGCCAATTTGGCAAGTACGGAACCGGGTTCTGGGCCGTCCGCTCCCCCTTTCTCCGGCTCCTGCCGGTGCTCCGAACCTGCAGCCCCAGCGCCATCGCCTTCGACATCCTGTTCCAACCCGTCGGCGAACTGGCCAAGGACGCTGGCCTGGATAACGCCGCCCGCATGACCGCCATGCTTGACGAGGCGGCCCGCTCCGCCGCCTCCGGCGACACCATCCCGCCGAACGACCTTCTGCATCTCACCCTGTTTGCCTCTAACGCGGCGGAACACGGCCTGGCCGCGGCCTTCTGTGATCTAACCGCCCCAACCCAGGGCGCCCCCATTCCCGTGCTCTGCGCTTTTTATTTCCGCTGGCTCGGCCCGGATGAAGAAGGCGCCGGCTGGAGTCAGGACGACATCCTCGGGCCCGACCGCGCCAATCCCGACCCAGCCCGCGGCCTGGCCATCCCCTACCTGCTGGACACCGGCATCCCGGCGACCCAGATCCGCAACGTTCCCGGGGATTATGCTTATGCCGGCAACGCCATCCTCGCCTCCCCCATTCTCCGCGACTCCGTCCGCCACGCCTTCATCAATGTGCCGCGCGATCCCGACGGCATGATCCGGCGCATCCCCCTGGTGCTCGGTTTCCGTTATGAAGCACCGGGCCGCGGCACCCGCGCCGTCTTCGTCCCCTCCCTGGCCCTGCAGACCGTGCTGTGCCACTGGGGGCTGAAGCCGGCGGACGTAGAGGTGGACTTCGGCAACGTCCTCATTCTCCGCCGCCGGGATGCGCCGCCGCTGCGCGTGCCGATCGACGACCACGGCAATCTCTACCTGAATTATCGCGCCCGGATCGGGGAATTCCCCAACGTTTCCATGGCCGACCTGATGGGCTTCGGCGAGCGGGCGCTCCCGCGTCGCATCGAAGGTGACACGGTCCGATCCACCGACGCCGACACCGCCATCTGGCAAAAGTTGTATGCCCGTCTTCACGGCCGCATCGTCTTTGTCGGTCTGACCGCCACCGGCACCACGGACATCGGCCCCAGCCCCGTGGACCCGGTCACGCCCTACGTTCTCATGCACATGACCGCCGCCGACAACCTGATCACGAACCACTGCCTCCGCGCCCCGAGTCCGCTTCAAGCCGGCCTGCTCCTCCTGCTGACCACCTTCGCCTACACCCTGCTCTGCCTAGGTTGCGGAATTCGCACACTGATCCTGGCGACCGTCGGCGCGGCGGCCGGCTGGCTGCTGCTGGCGGTTCTGCTCCTCTCGCCACCGGTCGCTTTTGTCCTGCCGGTGGTGCTGCCGCTGGGGCAGGTTGCCCTGGCCTTTGGCGGCGTGTTGTTCCTGCGCTACCTGACCGAGGAACGGGGCCGGCGCCAAGTCCGCGCCATGTTCGCCAACATGGTTTCGCCCGAAGTCCTGCGCTTCATGGAAGAGCATCCGGAGCATGCCTCCGTCTCCGGCCGCCGCGCCGAGGCCACCATCCTGTTCTCCGACCTGGCCGGCTCCACCGCCATCGCCGAACGGCTGGCCCCGGAAGCGCTGACCGAGATGCTCAACGAATATTTTGAGGCCATGACCGACGCCATCCTGGCCACCGGCGGTTATCTCGACAAATTCGAGGGGGACGGCATCATGGCCGTCTGGGGCGCGCCCTACCCGGACCCGGACCACGCCGCCGCCGCCTGCCGCGCCGCCCTGCGCCAGCGCGACCGCCTGGCGGAACTGCGCCCGGAACTCCACCGCCGGTTCGGCGTTGACCTGAGCGTCCGCATCGGCGTCAATTCCGGCCCGGTCATCGCCGGCAATTTCGGCTCCCGCCGCAAATTCCAATTCACCGCCATCGGCGACACCGTCAATCAGGCCGCCCGCCTGGAACCAGTCAACAAGGACTACGGCACGATCATCCTCATCGGCGAAGAAACCGAACGGCGTATCCGCGGCCGTTTCCACACCCGGCTGCTGGACCGGCTGGTGGTGATGGGAAAGTCACACCCATCCGAAGTATATGAGCTGATAGCGGAGTCGAATCAGACCCTGTCTCCGGTGCAGGCCGCGTTCGCCTGCGAGTATGAATCGGCCGTCCGCCTGCACTGGGAACGGCGCTGGGACGAGGCAGAGGCCTCCCTGAACGCGGCCCTGACCAGCGTTCCCGGCGACCTGTCCGCGACCCGCCTCCTGGATCGGATCCGGGACTACCGTACCGCCCCGCCCCCGGAAGACTGGCTCGGCGAACTCCGCCGCACCCGCAAAGACTGACCCCAAAGTGCCCGTTTTGGGCAGCGTGGGCGCGGCTCCCGTACCTCTATCAGACTCCCGCGGAGGAGACGGCCAGACTGGTTTCAGCGGCGATGGGGACCGGGCAGGGATCGTGTCCGGAGACGTCTTCCCAGCGCTGGGTGAACCGGCCGCTGGCGGGAACATAGTCCAGGACGTTGAACCGGCCCCAGAGCGTTAAGGCGCCGGCGCAAACTTCCAGGGCTCCCCCGGTCTCGGTGCGGGCAAAGGGACGGTGGTGATGGCCACAGAGGGCGACGTCCAGTCGCCCCCCATCCAGAGCGGCGGCGACGAGCCGGTCCTCCCGGAAACGGCGGCGGAGGGAAAGCCGGCGGCCGGCGACGTTGCGGCAGGGAAAATGACCGATGAGAATCCGTTTTTCGCCGGGCTCCCGGGGGCGATCCAACCAAGCGACAAGCCGGGCGCGGGCATCAGCCGTGAGGCAGCCGGAAGATTGCCAGAGGGCCGTGGGCCGGCACTGGTTGAGGACCAGGATGCGCAGGCCGGGAAAGCTCAGTTCGCCGGGCAGGTCCGCCATGTTCCAGCGTCCCTGGTTCAGTTCCTGGAAGGTGCGCTGAAGTGCCTGAACGCAGCGGGGATTACGCACATAGGCGTCATGGTTGCCCGGAACATAGACGCAGGGCGGCGCACCGGGAGCGGCAAACAACGGCCCGAGGCGGCGCTGGGCCGTGGCAAATTCTTCGGGCGAGCCAACGCAGGTGACGTCGCCGGTGACCACAATCAGCTCCGGGCGGAGCATGCGGATCCGTTGCACGGCGCGTTCGACATACTCCGGATGCATGTGGGCACGGCGGCGGACCAGGAAATTGGCCAGGCCGAACAGGCGCTTGTCGCAGACCGCCGTCCAATCCCGCGGCCAGGCATGGAAATGCAGGTCGGAAAGATGGACAATGCGCATGCCGTTTGGGTGGCCTGTGGCCGGTAAAGTCTGGAACGAATCGTGGAGCCCGGAAAAGGCGCCGCGGGAAAAAGACGGGCGAATGGCGGGCTTACCCTGAATTATTCATGAACATCGCACATTGAATGAAGTCCGCAGAACGAATTCAGATTCTAGGTTGGATGTTCGATGTTGAATGTTGGACGTTCGGGCCGGATCAGTTACGGCAACAGGACCTTGTTGATTTCGTCAGCGGCGGAGGGATAGAGGTCGGGGAATTGTTCCCGGAGGGTTTTGACCAGGGCCTTGGCGCCGGCGGAATCTCCGGCGATGGCCTTGTCCTTGATCTCGTCCAGGCGCGCTTCGAATTCCTTCTTTTTCAGCACGGGTTCGAGGGTGTCGATTTCCCCGAGCAATTCCGTAGCGCCAGGGGCCTGGCCGGCGGCGCTCAGTGCCTGTCGGGCCATGGACAGCGAGGTGAAGTCACCGCGGGAGAGGAGGTAGGCGCCGAGCATGAATTGGGTGTCGGCGGCGGACTTGCCTTTTTTTTCCGCGGCGATGCGGCCAAGTTCTACCAGCATCGCTCCCGGCGCCTGTTTGAAGGTGAACTTCTGGGTGCGGGTGACGGTGTTTCCGTCCTTGTCATAGTCCCGGGTTTCAAACTCCAGCCCGGAGGTGGCGGCGGATTTCAGGGTCCAGCGACCGCGCTGGTTGGGGATGGAAATCTTGGCGCCCAGGGCGCCGGAATCGGAGGCGGTGAGCAGGCGGACCATTTCCGCGGCCTGTTCATATTGCCGGGTCTTAGCCTGAGCCCACTGGCGCAGATCGGCGGCTTCGGCGTCGGAGACGCTGCTGAGAGAAATGAATTCCCCGATAGCGCCGGAGAAATTGCCGGAGCGGCCCAGATCCACGGCGGTCAGGCGCACCTCCTGCTGCCTCTGGCGCAGTTCAGCCATGCGCACATCGACGCGGCGCTTGGCCTCGACGGCGGCTTTCTCGCGGGCGAGAGTCGCCTGGCGGGCGCGGTCATCGATCTCCTGCTGGGCCGCGGCCTTGCGCACATCTTCCTGCCGGCGGCGGCGTTCCGATTCCCAGCCCTTGATATCCGCCTCGACAAAAGGCTGACGCAGGGCGGTGACTTCTTTTTCGGCGAACGGCTGGGACAGGAAGCGGACGTTCTGGAGGATGAAATCCTTCTTCGGATCCGCCTTTTTCCCGAATTTCTCCTCGAAATCCCGGACTTTGGGCAGAACCTGTTCCGGCGTGACGTTGCGGGTGTTGACCAAATAGTAGATCGCCGCGTAAAGCTGGATCTGTTCTTCGGGATATTTTTCCTTGCGCAGCTTGGTCAACGATTTTTCAAAAGCCGTTTTCCGGTTTTCCATCACGCCGCGGACGCCGAGGACGCCGAGGACCAGCATGGCTAGGCCGAGGAAACCGAAGAACAGCCGCATCATCACCTTGAGCGACAGCTTCTTCTTCTTAACCAACGGTTTGCCAAGGGCGGCGGTGGGCGCATGACCACGCATGTGGATGCGCTGGCGGTCGAGCCCCTCGATCTTGATCGGTTTCTGGGCATCGGGGGAAAGGGAATGCTTGGGCGCCTGGCCCTTGCGCACCAGTTCTATGTCCGGGATCAATTCCGCGGAGTTCAAGTACCGGTGCTCCGGACGCTTGGCCATCATGATTTCAATCAGGCGCGAAACGTTCTCCGGGATGTCCTTGGCGGCCTTGCGCGGCGTCAGCAGTTTTTCGGTGAGATGCTTCTGGGCATACTCGACGGCATTGTCACCCTTGAAGGGAAACTGACCGACGACGGCGTGGTAGAGGGTGGCGCCGAGCGAATAGATATCGCTGCGGTTGTCCATCGGTTTCTGCAACAAGGCTTCGGGGGAGATGTACTGGGGGGTGCCCATGATCTCCTCCTCGCCGGCCGCCTCGGCGCTCATAAGATCGGAGGCCGGCCGCGCCAGACCAAGGTCGGCCAGTTTGATCTGTCCGGACTCGGTGAGAATGATATTGTCGGGCTTGATGTCGCGGTGGACCAGTTTTTCCTGGGTCCAGGCGAAGTCCAAGGCCTTGTTCACCTCGGCGATAATTTCCAGGGCGCGGTCGACCACGATCCGGCCGCTATGGGAAAGCACCTGCTTAAGGGTCTGGCCCTTGACAAGTTCCATGCCGAAATAATAGATCCCGTCCTCTTCGCCCACGGCATAGGCCTGGACGATGCTGGGATGGTTGAGTTTGGCGGCGGCGCGGGCTTCGCGGATAAAGTCCTTGACGTAGGTCTCGTCGGCGGCGAAGCGCTCGTTGAGCACCTTCAGCGCCGCGGGACGATCCAGGGAGATCTGCCGGGCCAAATAGACGATGCCGACGCCGCCCTGGCCGATTTCCTTCTGAAGGACGAAATCGCCGATGACGGCGCCCTGGGCAAAACGGGAGGCCGGCACGACCACGACCTTGCCGCACTCGCCGCAGGCGACCGCCTGACCGCACTCGGTATCGTCAATGCCGATAATCGCCGAACAATGGGGGCACTGGAAACGCACGGCTGTTTTGCCTTCCGGTTCTGGGGTTGTCAGTCCATAGCATATTCGGGGGCCGCGCTCCCGGCAAGCCGCGCCGGAAAAATGGCATCGGCTCCGGCCGGAATGAAGCCGGCTCTTTCTTTGTCTGCCGGCCGGCTTATATTATTTCCTTTCTTAGCGCGCTTTCAAGCACACGGCGATTCGGAAGTGCACCCGTCCGGACGCCCACAGAAGGAACCACGGTCATGATCGTCACCACCAAGGCCCTCTTCGAACTCGCCTACGGCAAGTACGCCGTCGGCGCCTACAACATCAACAACATGGAACAGTGCATGGG
>CAITSE010000004.1 GCA_903894975.1 uncultured Lentisphaerota bacterium | reverse complement strand
GATCCGTGAACTGGAGCATGAGTGTTACAGCCGCCGCGTTCCGGTCATCGCCGCGTTCGAAGGCTGGGACGCCGCGGGCAAGGGCGGCAATATCAAGCGCCTCACCGAAAAGCTCGATCCGCGCGGCTACGAAGTCATCCCCATCGCCGCGCCCGACGCCACCGAGAAGGCGCACCATTATCTCTGGCGCTTCTGGAACGCCTTTCCCAAGGCCGGGCACATCGCCATCTTCGACCGCACTTGGTACGGCCGCGTCTTGGTCGAACGGGTCGAGGGGTTCTGCTCCGAGGCGGAATGGCGCCGGGCCTATCGCGAAATCAATGAGATGGAGCGGCACCTGGCCAATGCCGGCGGGGTGCTGCTGAAGTTCTGGCTGCACATCAGCAAGGACGAACAGCTCCGCCGCTTCCGCGAACGGGAAAAGCTTGCGGAAAAGCAGTGGAAGATCACTGCGGAAGACTGGCGGAACCGCAAGAAATGGAACGTCTACAAGGCTGCCGTGGACGAAATGCTCTTCCGCACCGACACCCCCGCGGCGCCCTGGACCGTGGTTGAGTCGAACTGCAAACACCACGCCCGGCTCAAGGTCCTGCACACCGTTATCGCCGCCATTGAGAAACGGCTCAAGTCCGGGTGAGCCTCGGCCCCGGATTTTTGCCCCGTGAGCGGTTTTCTCGATGGCTATCGACGGCTCTCGATAGCTCTCGAGGGGCCATCGAGAACCATCGGGCGCCGTCGAACGGCATTTCTTTCGATGCACGCGTCTTTGCGAAAAATGGCCGGCAGGGAATACGTTAGCTGGACTATGGAAAACGCCGAGCCAACCGGAAAGACGTATCAGTGCCACCCCCGGACCTGGGGATTGCGACTGTCCGGGGTGGATGCGACGGTCCTCGCGCTGACGGCAATCGGCACCGTCCCGGGCTGGCACCGGATCGGCAGCCTGATTTTGCTGCTGCCCTTTGTCGTGGGGCATTTCTTTCTTTTCTGCAATGTGTTCCGGATCCGGCGCAAGCCGGAGTTGGTCTGGGGCTCGCTCTTTTTGTTTCTGTGCCTGGCCTCGCTTTTCCTGGGAGAATTCAGCGTCTCCTGGCTTTGCGGCCTGCAACTGGGGGTCACCCTGGTGATCCTGTTCATCGAAGTCCGACACCCCCGGTATCATGGCATTTTCGCGCGAACCCTGAATCCGCGCCTGGAGGAGTATCTCCAGGGACGCCTCGGGTGAATTCAGCATGGCCGAGCAGTTCATCAGCGAACGTCTGCAGCCGGTCGTGGAAACGATCGACGCCGCTCGCATGCGTCCCGGGGAACCGGGACTGCCCCGGCAGTTCCGCTGGGAAAAGCAGACCCTTCAGATCGCCGAGGTCCTGAACAGCTGGCGGGAAACCGGGCCTTGCCACCACGGCAGCGGCGAACTCTATGTCCGTAAGCACTGGTTCGAAGTTCTGACCGATTCCGGCGAAACGCTGAAGATCTACTTCGAACGCCAGGCCCGCTCCCGGAATGCCCGCGCCCGCTGGTGGCTGTTCTCTATCGATAAGCCGTGAACGGGTTCTGGTTACGGTTTGGCTTGCGCGGCCTGGTTGTCCAGGGCCATTTTGCGCATTTCCATCCAGATCTGGCCGCCCAGGTCATGGCCGCGGTCGGGGTGGTTTTTGATCGTTTTTTTGCCGGGGATGTTGTTGTAGGCGACGTAGCCGCAGGTGGACGGGCAGATGACGTCCAGGAAGCCGACTTCCAGGTGGGCCGGGGCCTTGATGCGGGTGGCGAAATTGGCGGAATCGAAGTAGCGCAATTCTTCGAGGATTTTCGGCTCGGACTTGCCGTCCGCGCCCACGGGAACCACCCGCGGCCAGCCGGCGATGCGTCCGGCCAGGGTGCCGGAACGGTCGGCCAGGCCGGGGACGTAGGCGATGACCAGGGTGGTGCGCGGTTCCAGGCCGGCGGCGACCAGGGCCAGGCCGCCGCCCTGGCTGACTCCGGCCATGATCAGGGTGCGACCGTCCCATTCGGGCTGGGCGGTCAGGAATGCGATGGCCCGCAGCACGCGGTAATAGGCGCCGAGGAAATAATAGCTGTCGCGGGATTCCATGCCGGCCTTGCGGTAGTTCTTGAGCACGCCGGTGTCCAGCGCCGCGTATTCGGCCGCGGTTTTTCCATTCGGGGTGCCGTGGATGTTCAGGTCAAGATAGAGCAGGCCGGCGGCGGCCCAGCCGGCGGCGGAATCGAGATTGGCGGAGCGCACGCCGGCGCCGGGCAGCATCAGGATGGCGGGCAGGCTTTTCGGCTTGGCGCCGGTGGGGCGGCTGTAATAGCCGGTGGCGGGGGCGCTGAGGGTGCCGATGACGGGATCACCGATGGTGTCGGCGTAGAACTCAAAGGTTTCGGCACCCTTGCGGGTGGGGGGCGGGGGCACGGGCGTTAGTTTGAAGTTGGCCGGTGCGGCCGCCAGCAGTTTCTTCTTTTCCGCCCAGAACGCGTCAAAATCGGCCGGGACCGGCAGGCTCGGCTTGATCTGCTCCGGATCGATGGCGGCGCCGGCGATGGCGGTGAAGGCGGTTTTCCCGTTCTTGAAGGTCACGGTGCAGTGCAGGATTCCGGGTTCCGCGAGCGTTCCGGTGACCGCGGCCTTGCCGTCGGCGGTAAGGGTGAGGGTACCCTTCTTTCCCAGGGACACTTCGTCCTTGGTGATCACCCAGTCGACGGTTTCGGTGATCGGTGCTTTGTTGTGCTGCAACTCGATGTTGAAGGTGACGGTTTCGCCCTGGTGATAGACCGCCTCCGGGCGGTCGGGGAACACGGAGACGACGTATTCCGCCGCAGTTTTTCCGTCGGAGGAGGTAGCGCCGTACACCAGGTCGGAGAAGCCCAGCGTCAGGCTGCACAGGAACAGGGAGGTTTTGGTTGCGGGATTCATGGTGGCGCCGAGTCCTTTTTCTTGCTGGCGTGGTGAGGGTATGGAAGCGAAGTCGTTGTTGCGAACATTCAATATCGAATCCGGATTGGAACAGAAGTTCGCGAAGGACACAAAGGAATTTCAATAGAACCCTTTCGTGACCTTCGCGACCTTCTGTTCAATGAATTCAGCTTTCAGGTGAATCTTTCAAGGCTCGCTCGCTCGTTCCAGTCCGTCTTCCCTTCAAGGTTGGACGTTCGATGTTGAATGTTCGACGTTCGTTTTTTCTGTAGGAGCGGGCGTGCCGCCCGCTTTTGCGTGTCGTCCGCCGAGCATGGTACAGGCGATGGCCGCGGCGATGATGGCGGCGCCGGCCAGGCGGCGGTAGATCACGCGCCGGTCGTGGTTTTCGCCCAGCCCCAGCCACGCGCCGAGGAGCAGCACCAGGAGCACGCTCCAGATGCCGCGGCAGCCGTAAAGCACGTTGGGCACCGTGGCGTCCCCGGCCATAATGATGGCTCCGGTCAGGGCCGCGGTCTGGATGCCGTTGAGGCCGGCGCACAATGCCAGCGCGCCGCGTCCGTTGGCCGGCGGCCGGACTACGGCCAGGGCCGGCAGAAAGGCGACCAGGCACCAGACCGAGGCCGCCGGCAGCAGTCCCGCCTGGCCCAACCCGGAGCCGTACCCTTTGACCAGCAGGTCGAACACGGCATAAAACAGAGCCGCAGCCAAGGCCAGTAAAATCGTGCGGGAGTGGGCGGGATGGCGCGGTCCAGCGTGCAGTGTGACGATGCCGGCGTATACCAGGATCACCCCGATCCAGGTTGCCGCCGGGATCCGATGGCCCAGCAGCACGGTGCCCAGCGCGACCAACACCACCTTGCTGCTGAGTACCGGCACGGCCAGGGAAACCGCACCCTGACTCATGGCGCTCATGGCGCAGATATTCCCGCCCAGCAGAAACAGGCCGACCGCCGGCGCCAGCCACCAGGGATCGGGCAGCAGGTGCGCCTGGGGCGCCCACCACCAAGGCAGGTACGCGGCGGCCAGGCCCAAGTTGAGGGCGAAGACCAGAGTGGCGACCGGCACGGCGGAGAGCGCGGCGCGCCTGCCGAACAGGCTGCCGAGCGCATTCACAAAGCCGGCGGCGCCGGCGAGTAAAAACACGGTCGTCATATTCATAAGCTTGAATTATTCATGAAAACGAAGAATGCGGAATCGGGATCTGTTTGGATTGGAGCCCCGGATGGGGCGACAGTGGCCTGGGAGTGGGCGCGGTGTTGGTTATGCCGCCCCCTTCGGGCATGCGCGTAAACTTAAGAACCCTAATCTTCTGGAAAACAACTAAATGCGAACGTCGAACATCGAACGTTG
>CAITSE010000003.1 GCA_903894975.1 uncultured Lentisphaerota bacterium | reverse complement strand
CTCCCTGCGCAAAATCAAAGCCGTCCGCACCCGCTCTGGAAAACGCATCCTTCTGGAAATTTCCAAACGCAACCGCACCCTCCTGGAAGCGGTGACCATCCCCCTCCCAACGTAGATACCATCACTGGGGGTAGTTTAGGCTGGGGTTGCTTTTGGCGGGGGCGGCGCCGGGGCGGGCGGCGGTGGACTGGACGTTCCAGACGATGTCGCTGGGGCGGGCCGTGGTCGGGGGCGGCTGGCAGGTGACACTGCCGGTGGGCGGGCTCCGGGGTTCGCCGGAGTTCTCGCCGGGACTGCACCTGGTGTACCTGAATGTGCGCTCGGAAAAGGGCGCGTTCGGGGGCAACTGGTTCTGTCCGCAACTCGAGAGCCGGGTGCTGCCGCGGGCGTGAAGCGTCCTCTTCCCCCCTTTGTGACCTTCGCGCCCTTCTGTTCAGCCATGCGGATTTCTGGCGACTCGTTCAGGCCTGGCATATCCATTGGCCGGGAGTGGATCTTCGGGCGGAGAGGTGAATCGTTTAAGGGTGCCGGGTGGGTGGCAAGGCGGCAAGGATGTCAAGTGGAACTTTTTCTTGTCAAGGGGGTTGCGCAATTGTCTGGGGGGGGGGTATAGTTGTTATGTTTGATTTTTGGGTTGGCGAGGAACATGAGGGTGAGTGACGGGCTGGGGCTAGCGGGAGCGGCTCTGGAGTGGGTACAGAAGTTCAAGACAAGGGATGAGGATGGTGTCTGCGGCTTGCACCAGGGGGCGCGGGGCGTTGTCATACAGAGGTTAGCCGGGGAAACCGGTCAAGGTCGCAAACAAGTGCAAGCGAGAGTCCATAACGGAAGAGGAGTTGGGTCATGCGTTTCGGGAAATTGAAGACCATGCTGGTGGTGGCGGCGGCGTTGGCCGGCGCGGTGGCGGTGCAGGCGGGCGAGAGCGGCCGGCGCGAGTGCCCCGGGTTCGGCGTGCAGACCCAGGAACAGCTCGACACCTGGCGCGCCAATCTCGAAGCCAAGAATGCGTCCGCCCCCATCTCCTCTTCCCCACAGGCCGCAAGACACCAGCCACGGACCCTCTTCTTCACCGGCAAGCCCTATGACGCCGACCAGGACGCCTACCTGTTCAAGTACCGCGCCTACGATCCCAACGCCGCCCGCTGGACCACCTCCGATCCCAGCGGATTCCCGGATGGGGCGAATAGCTGGGTATATTGTAAGAATTTTGCCCCATCTGCGCTGGATTCATATGGTTTATTTCTAAATGGAACAGATTATACGATTCCCATCAATAATTCTAATTATTCACAAACCGCCATGTATGATAGAGCAGCATTTATGGCTTTTGATTTTGTTGGAGACGCGATTTGCCCCCTCGCAAACATCGCGATAAATCATGCCATGGGCGATACAGAACAACGCAATTGGACCTTAAATGATAACGCCGCATTATTATTTCGCACAACTCACCGATATCAAACCCAAGTGATGTCATTTCTGCGCCATGAGTTAAATGATATTGCGCAATACCATACCGGAGACTATCTTCTCCGAGATTTGATAAGAATGAATGATACATTTGTAAGAAGCGAAGACCGAGATGCATATTATGCATTTGGTGGATTTAGGTATTCAATTGGAGGAACTCTTCATGTCAATAGAAATAGTGATGGTAATATAAGTAATTGGGTCTTTGGTGGCGTTTTTTCTTTGCATGATACTTATACTTTTGGGTCATATCAAAATTTAGAACATGTGATGAACCCAACAGGCATAGGATACCGCCTTCAATCACACGGATGGATTCAATCTTTTGAGACAAGTGGGGCTTGGGAGATTCTCCTTGCTGAATAACTGGGTAATTCGAAATTGGGGAGTGGCCGCTTGTAATACATAACCAACTCTTCATAAAAGTAATATGCGTCATTTCGGAACTTGAAAAAAGAACACAGGCACATAAGATGCACATTCTTGGGTGCTGCATTTTCCCAAATCTTGACATGAGGAAAAAACAATGAAAAAACATTTTTTAAGTACGTCAATAGCTTCAGTGTTTTTTTTAGTATTTTTTTGCAATTGTAGTTTTTCAGATAAATCGGAAGGTGAAAATTATCTTTTATTTGAGTTGATCCGAACTAATAAAAGCAAAGAAGCGATTATATTTATTCAGTCAAATGAAATCGATATAAATAGTATCGATGATCGTGGGCTTCAACCTGAAAATGATAACTTATTAATTGCATCGGCTAGAAATAATAATGTTGAATTAGTAAAACTGTTAATAGATAAAGGTGTCAATATTAACTATCAAAATAATGATGGGTTTACGGCATTAATGAGGGCTCTTCAATACAATAATTATGATATCGCTAAATTGTTAATTGAATCTGGTGCTAATATAAAATTAAAAAATTGTCTTGGAGAAGATGCGATTAAAATTGTGAACGAAAGGGCTCAAATTAAAGATGGGAAGCCTCTATTTAAAGATAGGTATTTATTTATGAAATATATGGAAAATAAAGTCAAATGATTATTAAGCATTGTTTACGGTCAATGGAGTCACGATGTGCAATGTTGCATTATTTAATAGGTTATTGATTGTGTTTAGCATTCATAAATGGGATGATTCCAGATCAACTCTTCTGAGGCATTGGGTCAATCCTGCATTTTTTGGCGCGGATACTAAACAAAGTGGGCCGGTTCGCCGGCCTGTTTCATTTTTTTGTCACACGAGACGAGACTGGAGCGACGATGAAAGGCTGCACATTCGGTTTCAAACAATTTGCCGGGTTGGTGCTGGGGTTGCTTTTGGCCGGGGCGGCGCCGGGGCGGGCGGCGGTGGACTGGGCGTTCCAGACGATGTCGCTGGGGCGGGCCCTGGTCGGGGGCGGCTGGCAGGTGACCTTGCCGGTGGGCGGGCTCCGGGGTTCGCCGGAGTTCTCGCCCGGACTGCAACTGGTGTACCTGAACGTGCGCCCGGACAAGGGCGTGTTCGGGGGGAACTGGTTCTGTCCGCAACTGGAAAGCCGGGTGCTGCCACGGGACAAGGGGGTGCTGGAATGGCGCACGCCCGGGGGCGCGTTGGTCTACCTGATCGAGGACAAGGAAGCGCCGGGCACGTTCCGGGAAAGTTCGGGCGGGCTGCGCACGGCGACGTTCCGGGACGGGGTGGTGGTCATCCGGGACGAGGATGGCTGGAGCTACCGGTATGAGAAATCGCGCCTGACCGAGCTGGCCTCGCCGACCCGGCGCAGCCTGTTGTTCGTCCGCGGCGCCGACGGGGCGTTGCAGACGGTGGTGTTGCGCGATGACGCGGGCGGCGGGAAACTGACCTTGCTCGAAGTCGAGACCCAGGCCAAGACCGGGTTGGTGACCGGCTGGCGCGTGGCCGGGCAGCAGTGGGGCTTCGAGTATGCGATGGAAGGGCGCGGCGGGCCGCGCCTGACCCGGATCCTCCAGCCCACGGGGCCGGCGGTGGACTTGGGGTATGAGCACGGGGTGCTGGCGTCGTTGCGGGTGGGGAACGGGACGCCGGTGCGGTTGGTGACCGAGTTTGTGCCGCCGTCGGCCAAGGGGCGTCCGGAGCCCGAGGCCAAGCTGGAGCCGGCGCACTGGTGGCTGATCGCGGATGATGCGTTCACGTACAGCTATGGGAAGAGCAAGGACGGCTGGAACGCGGATGAGATCGCGATCGAGTCGCGCACGGGCATCCGGCGGCGTCTGGTCAGCGTGGAGAGGCGTGGGCAGGTGACCCTGACCGGGCCGGAGGGTGAGCGCAAGAGTTTTTACTACATCGCGCCGGGGCAGCGGTATGACGGGCGGTTGCGCCGGGTGGAAGTGGACGGCAAACTGCAGGTCGAGTACCGCTATGACCGCCGGACCGGATTGTTGAACGAGATTGTGGACGGCGACGGCCGGGTGACGCTGCTGGAGTATCCGCCGGAGCCGGGGCCGGCGGCGCGGCCGGTGAGCGTGAAGCGCGGAACGTCCCGAGACAGCGCGAAAGAGGTCGGACGTTTCACCTATGACGCCGCGGGGCGGCTCACGTCCGCGACCGACTTGGAGACCGGGGCGGTGACGCGCATTGCCTGGAACGGGCGCGGCGACCTGGCCGGCGTCACCGACGCCCTGGGCGCGACCACGGAGATTCAGGTGGACGGGTTCGGCCGGGTGCAGAGCGCGAGCCGCGGCGGGCTGACCGAGCGCGTGGAGTTTGATGACACGGGGCGGATCCTGCGGCGCACGGCGCCGGACGGATTGGCGACGCGGTTTGAGTATGACGCGACGGGGCGGCCGGCCCGGGTCTGGCGTCAGGACACGCTGCTGGCGGAATATCTGCGTGACGAGACCGGGTTGGTGACCGGGGAGAAAGACGCGCTGGGCCGGGTACACCGGACGGAAGAGAATGCGGACGGGCGAACCGTTGCGGACTGCCAGGCCAATGGTTCGGTCACCCGGTTCGAGTATGACGCGCTGGGACGGCAGGTGGCGATGAAGGACGGGAACGGCCATGCCGTCCGGTTCGCGCATGACGCCTTCGGCAACGTGGTGAAGCAGACCACGGCCACGGGGCAGGAACTGACCTGGCTGTACGACGGCAAGGGCGGGCTCAACGGCCGCGGCAACGGTGTGCAGAATGTCAGCTATACCCGGGATGACAAGGGGCGGACCACGGCGGTGGACTATGGTGTTCCGGGCGAACG
This sequence comes from uncultured Lentisphaerota bacterium, assembly GCA_903894975.1. Lineage (GTDB taxonomy): Bacteria > Verrucomicrobiota > Lentisphaeria > Oligosphaerales > CAITYL01 > CAITSE01. Next base: position 19,007 of record CAITSE010000003.1, on the reverse strand, counting down.
CGTGGAATACAGCTTTGACGACGAGGGGCGGCTGAGCACGGCGGCGAGCCCGGCGGCGCGGGTGGATTATTATGTGGACGCCGCGGACCTGCCGTCCAGGCATCATGTCACCGGCATCCGGCAGCGTCAGGGGAATTTTGAGCAGAGTCTGCGTCTGGCCTTCAATGTGGCGGGGCAGCGCACGGCGCTGGTGCTGACCGATCTGCCGCCGCCGCCGGCCGCGCCGCGTCTGGCGCAGCAGACCGAGTACCGGTATGACACCCTTGGCCGGCTCACGGGCATCCGCGACGGCGGCGAGGAGGTGGCCGGGTTCGAGTATGATCCCGGCACCGGCCGGCTGGCGCGCAAGCGTTTCGGGAACGGCATCACCGCCGCGTATGGCCATGACCCGCTGGGGCGTCTGGCGCGGGTGGAGTTCACGGGGGGGCCGCTGAACGCGCCGCTGGTGCTGGCCTATGACTGGGACGCGGCGGGGCAGCTCACGCGCCGGGCCTGGAACGGCGAGGCCCAGCGCTTCGAGTATGACGCCGCGGGCCAGCTTTTGAAGGTGGTGGGTGACAAGAGCGGGGCCGAGCTTGAAGTCTACCGGTATGATCCGGCCGGGAACATGCTGGAGAAGACGGTGCGCGGCCAGAAGAGCGTCATGACCTACAGCGACGCCAACCAGCTTCTCAGCATCCGCACGGCCGGCGTGCCCGGAACGTTGGTCTACCGGTACGACGCCGCCGGGCGCGTGGTGGCCAAGGAACAGGTGCCGGACGGCAAGGACGCGAAGGCCGGGGGCGCGGTGGTGGAGCGGTCGGAGTACGGGTGGCTGGACAAGACGGTGCTCCTGGAGCGGGCCGGGGGCGAGGGTATCCGGTTCACGTACTGGCCGGACGGGCAGTTGGCGGCGAAGACGCTGATTCCGCGCGCCGCCGCCGCGCCGGAAAAGAAGGCGGGCGTTGCCGCGGCGGCGGCGGATGCGGGCGGCACGTTGTTTGAGCGCATGACCTGGGACGGGCTGGCGCTGCTGCGGCGGAATGACGAGATTTTTGTGGCGGAGCCGCATGTGAGCGGCGGCGTACCGGTGTGCAGTCATGCCACGGACGCGCCGCGGCGGCGGACCTGGTACTTGAATGACATGCTGGGGACGACGCTGGCGACGGTCGGCCCGGACGGCCGGGTGGAGCCGGTGAGCCTGACCGCGTTTGGTCAGCCGCTGCGGCAGACGGCGGCGGCGCCGAAGCCCGAGGGTTTGTCGGTGGGCGGGCTGCCGGCCGGCGCGCCAGCGGCGCCCAACGAAACCAACCGGTAAGGAGAACAGCCCTCGGGGGGATGCCGGTTTCGCCTCCCCCCAAGACCCCTCTGGAAAGGGTCTTCGACCCGGTTCTTTTTTTACATAGAAGTTGGCGGAATGCGCGGGCGGGTGGTGTGGTGGGATGCTGGCAATGGTTTTGGCGCCCGCGAATTCCGCCAGCTTTCGTGAAGAAAAAGAAACTGTGCCGGGCCGCTCTTCAGAGGCGCGGGAAAATTGCCGGCCAGTGTCGGTCAAATTTGGAACGAGTGCAAACGAGAGTCCATAACGAAAGAGGAGTTTGGTTATGCAGTTCGGAAAGCTGAAACCCGCATTTCTGGCGGTGGCGCTGGCCGGCGCGATGGCGGTGCAGGCGGGCGAGAGCGGCCGGCGCGAGTGCCCGGGGTTCGGGGTGCAGAGCCAGGAACAGCTCGACACCTGGCGCGCCAACCTCGAAGCCAAGAATGCGTCCGCTCCCATCTCCTCTTCCCCACAAGCCACAGACCACAGGCCGCGGACCCTTTTCTTCACCGGCAAGCCCTATGACGCCGACCAGGATGCCTACCTCTTCAAGTATCGCGCCTACGACCCAAACGCCGCCCGCTGGACTTCCGCCGATCCGAGCGGGTTTCCGGATGGGGCGAATAATTGGGTGTATGGCAACAATCGAAGCACGTTCGTGCTAGATTCCAATGGATTGTGGGTCACGATGGTTCATAATGCAATCAACAACACTTTTTTTGCGGAGAGTGGCGTGAGCGCAGTATGGCATGGATCGACCATTCATGTTGCCGCGGATTTGCGCTCTGGCAGCAATGATGTGGACTCCGTTACCAACCAACTGGTTGGGCCTTGCTACCAACATGCGATGTGGTCTCCTTCAGAGAGTTATGAAATGGCCGTTACCGGATACAATCAATTTATCGCAACTGAAGTACAACTTGCTCGTACCGAAAGTGATCGCGCGCGTAGTGGCCATTGGTACGGCATCAATACGTTTGACATTGATGGTGCCCTTAACCATTTAGGCCGCGCCATGCATGCCTTTTCCGACAATTTTGCACCATCGCACACGGGATTTCAAATCTGGAATCCGCCTGACATGCTTTTGCATCCGGTTGAATTTTGGGATTATGTATCAGAACATCGGTCTCACGAGCAGATGGAGCAATATACGCCTATGAAGGCACAAGTAATGATCTCACTTTTAAACCAATTCAAGAATGATTTAATTTACATCATGAAGGAGTAGTGAAATGAAAAAATCAATCGTAATAACGGCATGTATATTTTTACCGCTTTTGCTTTTGGTTGGGTGTTACCGTGACATGATTGATTATCATGATGCGGTGGTAAAACATGGAACCAGAATTTGGTATTTGGCGCCTCATGGCGGTGACTATTTTGTTGAGATCGCGGGAAAACGGTACGAAAACAATTTAATGGCATATCCTCCGTATTATGTACAAACGGAGTTGGGTAAATTAGTTGTTACCGATGATGGACATGGTGATACAAACCGTATTTTTATGCACTTTTTCAATGATAAAAAAGAAGATGTATGGGGACCGTATAATGTAGATTTTGGCATGGGACTTAATTGGCATGATGATCGTGCGGATCAAATCCGTATTGATAGTCAATACATTTATTTGAAATCAGGTTACAACGGTAAAACCTATCGTATCGACCGGGAAACACAGTTGATGACGGAGTCTCCGAAGCCACAGCCATGACGACATTACGAGAGACCATACCGGAAAGAGGAGTTTGGTCATGCATTTCGGAAAGCTGAAATCGGTGTTAGCGGTGGCGGCGCTGGTCGGCGCGGTGGCGGTGCAGGCGGGCGAGAGCCAGCGCGAGTGCCCCGGGTTCGGTGTGCAGACCCAGGAACAGCTCGACGCCTGGCGCGCCAATCTAGAAGCCAAGACTCCGTCCGCCCCAGTTTTCTCCTCCCCACAGACCACAGGCCACCAGCCACAGACCATCTTCTACACCGGCAAGCCCTATGATGCCGACCAGGGCGCTTACCTCTTCAAGTACCGCGCCTACGATCCCAACGCCGCCCGCTGGACCACCTCCGACCCGAGCGGGTTCCCGGATGGGGCGAATGCGTGGGTGTATGTGAACAACAGCGTAACACGCGCCTTTGATCCTTGGGGATTGGCTGTCTATTGGGCCGCACGCGATTTGGCGTCTTATTGGACTCCCATCGGGAACCATCATTTTCTGCTCATTGTCCCTGACAATGCTCAGGACTTCGCTGGGCAAACCAGCGATTTGGGAAACGGGAATATGGGGTTTACTCGCGGGGGATTTAAAGGCAATAACGGGATGCTTGTCAGTCAATCAAACAATGTGGCTGATGTGCATGCCGCATACGAACATTACACGGGGGACACCGGCTGGGAACCGGACTACGATTTAGAGATACATCAAGTAACCGCACCGAATGGAATGTCGGATACGGCTTTTATCAATGCGATTCAAACGGAAATAAATCGATACAACCAGCAGTGTCCGTATTCGACAGGAGGGCCGAATTGCTCTTCGTGGGTCAATACGATGCTGGAGCGAGTTGGCGTTCCCTTGAATGATCGCCTTCGGCTTGGAGAATTCAGTGGCGTTGACTGGGGTGAAGAAGAATTGATCCCCAAAACGTATTTTGAATGAACTTGAAAGGAACAATCATGAAGCGCCCCCTTTTTCCTTTAATGGTGATTTTGGCCATGTTCCTGTTTCCCGGCTGTGATGAAAAGAACTTTTCAGAAGCGGAATTTGTTGGGAAAACAAAAAACGAGATCTTGGCCGTCGCATTTGCTAAATGCGAACGAAAGTTTGTAACAAAAAAAAACCAATTGGTAATCGTGATTGTAAAACCCAAAGGCGATTTGTCCGGTAAGATTTACGCGAATATCGAAGAGGCTTTGGCAGACCAGGAGCTTGCGGCTGCGTCCAAGTGGATGGTCTTTTATAAGTTTGCAACGCTTTTATCTCCAAAAGATTACTACTTTATGGTTGGCTTTGATGGAGAGCGGTCCACAACCGTTGAGCGGGGCAGTCAAATTCCGCATTAAGGGCAGTTACAGAAGGCGTACCCATGATGGTATTACACCAAATCACGAGATGGGCACCGGGCGCAATGGTGGCCTGTTTAAACATGCGGCGGGCCTTGGCCATTGCGGCCATGATCCCGGTGTTGGCGGGGTCGTGGGGAACGACGGCAGCCGAGGCCGGACGTGGGCCGCAGGATGGCGTGCCGGTGGCACTGCTGCCGTGGCCGCATGATCCGGAGAAGCCGGAGTTGGTCCTGGTGCGGAACCTGGCGGTGGTGCCGGTGGCGCGGATCCGGACCGCGGAGGGCGAACGGTTCGTGCCGGCCATCGTGCGGGACGGCGTGCGGCTGCCGGTGCGGAGCTTGGAACGGCCGGCGCTCGTGGCCGTGGAATCGGCGCGGGTGCCGTATGCCAAGGTGCAATTGTCTTCGGGCGATGAGTTTGTGGGTGGCGTGAAGGCCGGGATGACGATTCGGCCGCCGCGGGCGCCGGCGGCGGTGCTGCTGGCCGTGGGCGAAGTGCCGTTCGCGCTGCCGCGGGAATGTTCCCGGCCGGCGGCGGTGCTGCTGCCTTTGGCGCGGGTGCAGGCGGAAAACGGGGCCGGGTTTGCCGGGCCGATCGGTGCGGCGTCCCTGCCGGTGGCGGGTTCCGGGCGGGCCGCGGCGCGGCCGGAGCCGGTGTATGTGCCTTTGGCGGGGATGCCGTTCCCGGCGGGGCGCGACCTGCGGCAGCCAGAACCGATGTTTGTGGAACTGGCGCTGGTGGGGCCGATGGTGATGTCCGGCGGCGGGGTGGCGTGGGTGGCGCCGGGCGTGAACCGGGTCGGAACGGGCAGCGAATGCCTGTTCTTGGATGAATTTCAGGAGCGTGAGAGTGCGGCGCGGGCGGCCGGCGAACTGCGGCTGGCAGAGGCGGCGCGGCTGGAGAAGGCGCGGCTGGCGGCCCGGCAGGAACGGGAGCGGCAAGATGAAAAAGCCTGGCAGGCGCTGGCGGCGGCGCGGGCGCGGAGCGCGGCGGCCCGGGTGTCGCAAGACCCGGCGGAGCGTTTGCCGGACGAGGTGCCCGGGCTGGTGACGGCCATGGTGTGGGACCGGGCGGGAAATCTGTGGCTGGGGAGCGACGGGCGCGGCGTCTGGCGCTGGACTCCGGCCGGGGCGGATGCGACCCGCGGCGCCTGGACGCCGTACCTGCAGGCCAGGGACGGACGCAGCACGTTGCCGGAGAACGGGGTTGCGCCGGCCGCGCCGGCCGCGGTGCCGACGGCTTTGGCGGGGTTGGGCGAGAACAGCATCACGGCGCTGGCCTGCGACCGGCAGGGACAGGTCTGGGCCGGGCATCGCACCGGCGGGGTGAGCGTGTTCGACGGGAAGAGCTGGCGGCATTATCCGGCGCCGCCGGGACTGGCGGACGGGCGGGTTTCCGACCTGGCGGTGTCGCCGGCGGACGGCGACGTGTGGATGGCGCATGCCGGCGGGCTGACCCGGTATTCGCCGGCGGACGGTTCCTGGCGGAGCTACACCCGCGCCGACAGCCTGCCGGCGGAAGAAATTCAGACGCTGACGGTGGCCGCGGACGGAACGGTGCTGGCCGGAACCTTGTGTTCCGGACTGGCGGTGGCCGCGCCCACCCGTGACGCGGGTGGCGGCCGGCTGGAATACCGGCACTGGCGGAACGTGCCGGGACCGGAGGCGCCGCCCATGGAAGCGGCCGGGAGCGGGTTGCCGAGCGGCATCATCCAGGATGTGCTGGCGGCGGCGGACGGCACTTGGTATGCGGCGACGCCGCTGGGGCTGGCATGGAGTTCCGATGCCGGCGCGAGCTGGCGTTATGTCCGCGGCCGGGATTGGCGCGAGCGGAACCGGACGGTGGCGGGCCGGGCCGGGGCGGCGGAGGATGACGGGGAGGGAACGGCGCGGGGATTTGTGTTGTTGCAAGAAGATGACGTGACCTGTCTGGCGGAGGAAACGAGCTGGGGCGGCGTGCTGGTCGGGCACCGGCGTTCGGGCCTGGAAGCGGTGATGCTGACCGGGGATCGCACCGGGGTGCTCAATTGCGCCGTGAAAACCGGGTGGAGGGCGGAGGACAAGGATGCCACCTGGGTGAGCTGTTTGGCGCCGGGACCGGGCCGGATGGCGGCGGGCTATTACGGCTTCGGACCGGAACGGCTGGACACCGGGTTCGCCGGATCGAAGCCCGCGGGCTTGGCCCAGACACGGCGGCCTGCGGCCGCCGCGGTGGAGCCGCTTGACGCGGCCCATCCGCCGCCGGCCGGAGTCCGGGAGTTGGCGGGGCGGTCGTAGCCGGCGCTGAATCCAGCCGAAATCCTTGAACAGAAGGCCGCAAAGGGCACGCAAGAATTTCGGGTGGAATGCGTTTTGCGTTTTTGCTAGCGTGTGGTTAAAGAGAGTCATGAAATAATCGGGACAGAAGGAGTGTGGAGCCATGATGAAAAACGTTGTTCTTGCAGTTGCGGTGATGGCGGCGGTGGCGGCCTGGCCTGCGAGCGGGCAGCAGGCCAATCCGGTGGCGCCGGCCAGGGAGAGGAATGAGGAGGCCGGAAAGGGTGCGGTGGCGGAAAAGAAGCCAGCCCAGCCGTCTCCGGCGGAGGTGATCAAGACCCAGCTCGGCAGCGGTGATACGGCGGCCGTGGAGCAGGGGCTGGCCGGGGTGCGGGCGGCGTTTGCCAAGGATGCGGGGCGAGCGCGCGGCGATTTTCTCGGCCAATGGGCGCCGATCCTGATGCGCACGGAACGGTATGCCGAGGTGGAACAGTTTGCCTGGCAAGCGCTCCTGGTATCCGCTAACGACACCGGCGTAGTGGAACAGTTGGAGAAGCTGCGGGTTCAGGCGCTTCTGGCGGCGGATAAGACGGCTGAAGCCCAAGCAGAGGCGCGGGCGCTGTACAATGTGGCGTCGATGAAAGGCACGGCGGAGGCGATCCGGCTGGTGGCGCAAACGCTCAAAAGCGATCCGACCAGGCAGCGGAAGTTCAAGGATGAACAGCTTGCCGGCGAAGTGGTCGTGACGGACACCGCCAGGGCGGCGGATGCCGCCGGCGCCGCAGTTCTATCCGCCGGTGAACTCATGAAGGCCGGGGCCGCGGGCGGCGGCAGCCCGGTGCTGGCCGGAATCCCGCTTGGCGGGACGGCGTACGCCGCGCGCATCAAGGCGCTGGAGGCGCTGGAGGAGACGTTCGGAAATCTGACGGCGCTGGGCAACCTGTACCTGCTGGCGGGCGACCCGGACAAGGCGCGGGACGCGTTTGAGCGGGCCTATGCGATTTCCGCGGACAAGGAATTGCCCGCCGCCACGGAAAGCCTGGCGCGGGCGATGAAGGCCAAGGACGGCACGGTGGGCCGGGCGAACGCCTGGATCCTGTCCCTGCGTCCGAAACCCCCGCCGCCGGCCAAGGCCGCCGCCGCCGTTGAGAAAAAAGTCATCGAATAAGGTCGGGGAGAAGAGTTGGGGGGGATGGGAGAATGCCATCCCCCGACTTTTCCTCCCGGGTCTTAACCGGTTAAAGCAAAAAGGGTTTGATGCAGATGCGGACTTCCGTCGATTTCGGGAAACCGGCTTGGCTGCGGCTGGCGTTCGGGTTGTGGCTGGCGGTTTGGGGCTGGTGCGGCGCGGTTTCGGCCGGCGAGGTGCAGGACGTCCGGATCCAGGCGGCGGAACACGGGATTCTGGCGGTTCCCCATTCCGTGGACGACCTGGAGTATCTGCTGGGCATGCGCATTCAGGAACTGCGGGCGGCGGGGCGGCCGGAGGAGGCGCTGGTGGATGCCAAGCGGCTGTTCCTGGTCTCTTCCATGGCGCACACCGGGCAGGCGTTGAAAATGGTGGAGCGGTGTTTGAAAGCCGTGGCCGCAAGCCGTGGCGAGGCGGGGGCGGAGACGCAGCGCCGGTTCCGTCAGGAACAGCGCACCGGGGCGGCGGAGGCGGCGGGGAAAGAGGTTTCGGCGACGCTTGCCGAGCTGCTGGCCCGGCCCGGAGCGCGTTCGGCCGTCCTGGACGCGATCCAGATACCGCCGGAGCCATATCTGACGGCCGCGGCGGGGTTTGACGGCACTGACGAAGCCAGCCTGACGGCGCGGGGGAACCTGCTGCTGCTGGCGGGGCGGCCGCGGGAGGCGCAGAAGGTTTTTGACGCGCTTCTGCAGGGCACGGACGCCGCGGATTTGCGTGGATATTTCGAAAACGTCGCCCGAACGGTGAAGGCCGAGGATGGCACCATTGGCCGCGCCAATGCCTATGCGCGGATGGCCGCGAAAGAGTTGTGATGTTTCGTCTGCCGCGCCAGAATCCGGGCCTGTTCCTGTCGGGATGCTTGCCGACGGCCATGCGGGCCTGGCTGGGCGCGGCGGCATGGGCGGCGGCGGTTTTGGGAAACGTCGCGGCGCAGGGCGGGGATTTGCCCGGGGTGATCCGGGTGCCGGGCGAGGCGCCGCTGAATGCGGAGGTGGAATTCGTGTATCGCCTGCCGGCCGCGGGGAAGACGCCGGAACCGGCCAGACCGCGGGTGCTGCTGCTGGTGCCGGGGATGAACGGCGTGGGCCGGGGGATGCTGACGCGGGACTGGTGCCGGTTCGCCGATGACGCGCGGCTGGTCCTGTTCGCGCCGAGCTTTCGCACGACCGAGGCGGAGATCCGGACGGACCGCGGATATTATTACCCCGATCAATGGAGCGGCCGGGTCACGGAGCAGGCGCTGGCGGAGCTGGAGCGGCGCGAGGCGGCGGACGTTGCCCGCATCTTTTTGTTCGGCATTTCCGCCGGCGCTCATTTCACCCACCGTTTTGTTCTGTGGAACCCCAAACGTGTGCAGGCGTTTGTGGCGTATTCGGCGGCGTGGTGGGACAATCCCGCCCGAAAAATTCCCGAGCGCGCGGCCGGGTTGCTGCCGCCCGGGCTCATCATGTGCGGCGAGGCGGATCCGCGGCATGCGGAGTCCCTGCAGTTTTTCCTGCGCGGCCGGGCGCTGGACGCGCCGTGGCTGTGGCGCTCCTACCGGGACACCGGGCACCGGATGATCCCGGCCGTGCAGCGGATGGCGGAGGTTTTTCTGCGGCACTACGCCTTGAACCTGCCGGCCGCGCCGCTGGCGGGGGACATCCAGACGTACCAGATCCTGCCGGCCGCCGCGGCAGAACAGATTCCCGAGGCGGTGCGGGTGGCGCTGCCCTCGGCCGCAGTGGCGGCGGCGTGGGCAAAGGAAGAATGACCGGGAGATGGGGAGGCGAAGATGATTCTGAACGGACAACGGCCTTTGATCAGGGCGTGCCTGCGTGGCGCGTTTTTCTTTGCTGCGCATATGATTACATGGTCCGTGCTGGCCGAGCCTGGCACCATTGCTGCGGCCCGTGCGGCGGGCTCGGCGACGGAGCCCGAGCCGGTGCAGGCGCGGGTGGACCGGTTTGTGGTGAACACCGGTCATGCCCGGGATCTGAACGTGCCGTTTTATGTCCGGCGTCCGGCCCGGTTCAAACCGGGGCAGGACGGCGGGCGGGTTTACCGGTTGCTCTTCATCTGTCCGGTGATGAACCGCGACGGCCTGGCCGTGGTGACCGGGGACGGCTATCTGTTGAAACTGGCCGATGAGCGGGATTGGTTTGTGCTGGCACCGTCGTTCGACCAGAGCGGGGCCAGTTCCCGCGATCGCGCCCGGTCCTACTATTACCCCGAAACCTATTCCGGCCGGGCGGTGGTGGTGGCCCTGGACAAGGTGGCGGAGAGATATCCGGTGGACCCGCACCGGATTCTCCTGCATGGGCTCTCCGGCGGCGCTCAGTTTGTGCACCGGCTGGCGTTGTGGGTGCCGGAGCGGGTGACGGCGGTGGCGGTGAATTCCTCCAGTTGGTTCGACACGCCGCCGGCCGCGCCCGGCAGCGGCGTGGAGGCTGTGGCGTGGCTGCTCACGGTGGGGGACGCGGATCCGGCTTCCCTGAAGACCTGGGAGTTTGCCGACCGATTGCGCGAGGCGGGGGCGCTCCCGGTCCTCCGTTCGTACCTGGGCATGGTGCATGAAGGCGGCGGTGAGAAAGTGGACCGGTTGGTGCGCGCGTTCCTGACCGAGTATGACGAGCGGACCCGGGCGGAAGTGGGCAAACCTCCGGCCGGCGGGCGCCCGGCAAGGCCCGATCCGGCCGCCTTTCCCTGTCTGGGCGATGCCGCGGACTGGACCTGGCGCCCGAACAGCGCGGAAGCCGCCCGGGCCATTCCGGAAGCGAACCGCGTGTATCTGCCGTCCCCCGCGGTGGCCCAGGCCTGGGGAATTCCGGCGGAGAAGCCGGCGGCGGCAGGCGGGAAGTCGCCATGATCGAGTACTTGTACAACGGCCAGGTCCGCTGGAGTTTCGGCTTTGACAATCCGAACAAGGCGGCGGTGCTTTTTGCCTGTCTGCTTCCCTTGCTTTGGGCCGGGTGGGCCTGCGGTTGGCGGGTTCGCGGAAGGGTGGCGCGGAGCACGGTTTTGACGCTGGCAACCGGGCTGTTGCTGGTGAATGGCTGGCTGCTGTTCAAGACCTGCTCCCGGGGCGGCATGGTCGCGGCGGCGGCGGCCACGGCCTACCTGGCGTTCTGCCGCTGGAGAAAACCGGTGCTCCCCGGTCTTCAGAGGAAGGGAATAACAAGATTTTTCCACAGCCGTCGGGCCTGGTGCGCCCTAGCCGTGACCGCGGGGGTGACGGGGCTGGCCATGACCTCGGGCGCCGCGGCGCGGGCCGGGGCGGAGAAGGTGCTCACGGACGCCTCCGTCGGGAACCGGCTGGTGCTGTGGCGGCAGGGCTTGCGTATGATCGCGGACAATCCGCTCGGGTTCGGAACTGGGGGGTCGGGGGAGGCGTACATGCAGTGGTACCAGCCGCTGACCATGTCCGTCGGGTACCGCACCATGGTCAACAGCCCGTTGACCTTTCTGGTGGAGCAGGGCTTGCCGGCGGCCGCGCTGGCCGCCTGGGTGGCGTGGGGTTTCTGGCTGTGGGCCAAACCGGTGTCCGGCGGAATTCCGGGAGGGGCGGCGGCCTGGCGGGCGGTCCCGGGCGGCCGGCGACATCTGGAGGCGGGGTTGCGCGGCGGCCTGCTGGCCTTTGCCGTGGCGGGCGTGTTCAGCACGGTGATGGAGGAGTGGCGGTTGTGGCTGCTCCCGGGCGTCTGCGCCGGGGTTCTGGGGCTCTGGGCCTGGCGGCGTCTCCGCTGGCCGCGGCGGGCCTTGGCCGCGGGTGCGGGGCTGGCGGTCCTGGCGGGATGCGGGACGTTGGTGATGGCCGGAAAACTCCTTGCTTCCGACCGGCTTGAACGCGGCTTCGTCTGGGATGGCGGGCATCGCCGCGTGGTCAAAATTACCGTGGCCGGGCACCCGGAAAAATCGGCGTTTGCGGTGCTGCCGGATCCTGAGGTGTTGGGCCCCTATTCCGGGCGGCGCCTGCGGGAGCTGGCTCTGGCCGGCGGCCGGCCGGTGATTCTCATCCGGGGCACCGGGCCAGGGGCCATGCCGCCCGTGCCCCGGGACGCCACCTGGGTGCTGGCCGGGAAAAGCCTTGACCGGATTTCCGCGAAAACCGTGGCCGGGCATCGTCTGATCCTGCTCGCCCCGGCGGAGACGTCTTCCTCGCAGGTACATCCCCTGCTCGCCCAGGCCGCCGGCACGCTTCTGCTCCTGCCCGACCTGGACGAAGACGGCAGGGCGGCGTTTTGGCGCCGCCAAGCCGGGGAGACGGGACGCCAGAACAGGATCCAAGTCAACACCCTGCCCGGCGTGGGCGTGCGGCTGGACTGGGCCTGGCCCGAAGCCGTTCGCGCCATGGCCGAATGGTGACGGCGCCGCCAAGCCGGGTCTGAAGATTCATTTCACGTCATGGGCTTGAACGCACGGCGGCGGCGTTGGGCAGGTAGGCGCCGGCTTTCAGGAGGCGCCCCTGAAGCGTGGCGACGTCCACGGCCCGGGTGTCGCCGGATCCGGCCGCGGCCATGGCGGCGGCGGTGCCTGCGGCCTGACCGGTGATGAAGCAGCCGGGCATGACCCGCACCGATCCCTGCATGGCCCGGTCCGCGCTGATGCAGCGGCCGGTGACGAACACATTGTGCAACCCCCGCGGCGTCAGGCAGCGGTAGGGGATGCCGTAGTTTTCGCCCGGCTGGTAGCGCAGTTTCTCGAACTTCTCCTCGAAAGCCTTGAACGCCTTGGCGTCGGGCCTGGAAGCGTGAATGTCCACGGGATAGGAATAGCGGCCGATCTCGTCCGCGAACACGGCCCGCGCCTCGAAGTCTTTGACGCTGAGCATATAATCTCCCATGATCCGGCGGGTCTCCCGGATGCCGGGCAGCGCCCCCGTCGCCACCAGGGCCATGTTCTCATAGCCCTTGAGGATTTTCTTGAAGAATTGTTCGTATTCCAGCAGGCTCCGGCGGCCGTGCATTAGAGCGGCGGTGAGCGAACGCTCGTCCGTGCCGTCCACGCCGAACAGGTGCCCGATGTTGCCGCCGCCCACATGGTCGCCCACCTGCCACATGCCCGGCAGGTGCAGGTCGGGCACGGTCAGGATGCCGGCTTCGATTCCCTTCGGCACATAGGCCTGCGGCCACATCTTCGCGGCATGCACGGCGGGCCAGTCGATGTCCGCCCACAGGCTGCAGAGCGTGCCCGGCATCATGGCGCCCTCGGCGTCGCCCTTCTCGAACGGCGCGCCGGCCCAGGCTGCCAGGTCGCCGTCGCCCGTGGCGTCGATGAACTGCTTCGCCCGCACCGCAAACACCCCGCTCTTGGCCGCGCAGAACGCATGGATGATCCGCCCTTCCGCCGCCTGCACGCCAATGACCTGGGTCATGAAGGTGAATTGAACGCCGGCAGCCGTGACCAGGGTGTCGTACACCCGTTTCAGCCCCTCGGCGCGAATGCTGGCGATCCGGGTCGGATTGTCTCGCGGACAGGACGGATAGGCGGCGCCGCGGTCCCACATCGCCTCATAAATTTCGCGGCCGAGGCCGGCGGCCAGAAAATTCACGCCGTCGGCGAACTGCATGAACACCGGGATCAGACCGCTGGTGCCCATGCCGCCAAAACAGGTCTGTCCCTCGGCCAGAAACACGCGGGCGCCTTCCCGGGCGGCGGCAACTGCGGCGGCCAGGCCTGCCGGCCCGCCCCCGGCCACAAACACATCCACATCATGCCGCACCGGTAACTCACCCTGCCAGGCTACCGTCGCCGTCGTATTCGTCGCGCTCATGTTGATTTCCCTTAAAAAATTGCCGGGAATTACCGCGGTTCCGCGTTAAAAAAGCCTTTTGCCATGCATTACGTTAGCGCGACGGCCACGGATGTCATGTGCAACAACAGCGGGTAAACGGTGTCGTCAGGGGTAAGATCCGCCCCTCTTCCCACGGATCGCGGCATCGCGCGCTTCATGCGGTACAGTACGCCCCATTACCCGCCCGGCGGCGGCAACCACCCGTAGGAGCACATCCCATGAATCGGCACCGAAACCTGCTGACCGTTAGCTTTGCGGGATTGGTTTTAGCCTGCGGTTGCCGCAAGACGCCCGACGCCGCCCTGCTGGAAGCAGTCCGGAGCGGCCGGGAAACGGCCGTCAAGGAGTGCCTGGCCCAGGGCGCCAGCGCCAATGCCAAATCCCCCGGCGGCTCTTCGGCCCTGCATTACGCCGCGCAGAATGGTAACGTGGCCATTGCCGACATGCTCCTGAAAAAAGGGGCCGTTGTAGACGCCACCGTGCTTGACGGCGTGACCCCGCTCATCATTGCGGCGGAGAATAACCGGACCGAGGTTGCCCGCCTGCTGCTGGCCAAAGGCGCCAATGTGAACACCAAGGACGGGACGGGCGCCACCGCGCTTTTGCAGGCGGCAAGCGGTGGCGCCGACGCGACGGCGGCAGAACTGCTGTTCAAAGGTGCAGATGTGAATGCCCGAAATCAAGAGGGCACCACCGCTCTGCATTTGGCCGCAGGCAAAGACAGCGCGGAGCTGGTAATCCTGCTGCTGGCCAAAAACGTGGACGTGAACGCCCAGAACCGCCAGGGTGAAACCCCATTGCATTATGCCGTGTTTCACGGCTCCGCCAGATCGGTGCCACTGCTGTTGGCGAAGGGCGCGGATCCCGCGCTTAAAAACACGGCCGGGAAAAGCTCCCGGGATCTGGCCGTGAAATTGAAAAATCCCGCCATCCAAGAGCTTCTGGCGTCGATCCCGGCCAAAAAATAGTTTTACTACCCGGCGCCCCGTTGGTGCAGCGGCTTCCACGGATTACGTTCAGGAAGACCGGCGCATTCGGTCCATCCATGGAAACCACTTCTACAATCCCACCGTCGCCAGAGCCTTCGTCCGCGACTGCCGAGCCCCCGTCTTCTCCGGTGAGCGCCGGAACGGCTGGACAGACGCCCGCGGTGCCCACGGCTGGAGCCTGGACGCTGATGATCGGGGCGCTGGGCGTAGTCTTCGGCGACATCGGCACGAGCCCGCTGTATGCCTTGCGGGAATGCTTTGTCGGGATTCACCGCCTGGAGGTGACGCCGGCGAACATCCTGGGCATTGTTTCCATCGTTTTCTGGTCCCTGATTCTGGTGGTCTGCCTCAAGTATGTGACGCTGCTGATGCGGGCGGACAACCATGGGGAGGGTGGCATCCTGGCGCTGATGGCGCTGATGACCAGCGGCACGACCCGGGCGACGCTGGGCAACCGGATTAAAATCATCTCCGCGCTCAGCATCCTGGGCGCGGCCCTGCTTTACGGTGACGGCATCATCACTCCGGCCATTTCCGTGCTCAGCGCGGTGGAAGGGCTCAACGTCGCCACCACCGCCTGTCAGAACTATGTGATCCCGCTTTCAGTGGGGATTCTTACCGCGCTGTTCCTGTTGCAGCGGCGGGGAACCGCGGGTGTGGGTTCGCTTTTCGGGCCCGTTCTGGCGTTGTGGTTTGTCGTCATCGGCGGGCTCGGCCTGAACGCCATCGTCCACTGTCCGGACATTCTGCGGGCGTTGCTGCCGGTGCATGCCGTCCGCTTTTTCATGATCAACCACTGGCTTGGATTTCTTGTCCTGGGCACGGTGTTCCTGACCATGACCGGCGCCGAAGTGCTGTATGCCGACATGGGACATTTCGGCCGGGTGCCCATCCGCCGCACCTGGTACGGGTTGGTGCTGCCGGCCCTGCTGCTGAACTATTTTGGCCAGGGCGCCTTGTTATTACGCACCGGCAGCCTGCCGGCGCATTTGTTCTATGAGCTGGCCCCCTCGTGGTTCCTCTATCCCCTGATCCTGCTGGCGACAACCGCCACGGTCATTGCCTCGCAGGCCGTGATCTCCGGCACCTTCACCCTGGCGCGGCAGGCGGTGCAACTGGGGCTGTGGCCGCGCCTGAAAATCGTCCACACCTCCTCAAGCACCATCGGCCAGGTGTATGTCCCGCTGATCAACCTGGCCCTGTTCCTCGGCACCATCGGCCTGATCATCGGCTTCCGGGAATCGGGCCGCCTGGCCGGGGCCTACGGCATCGCCGTGTCCGCCACCATGCTGATCACCAGCATCCTGTTCCTTATCCTTTGCCGCACCCATTGGAAGCTGAACTGGGTCTGGGTCCTGCTTCTCGGCGTGCTGCTGCTGCCGCTGCATCTGGCCTTTTTCTTCTCCAACCTCGTCAAGGTTCAGCACGGCGGCTGGATCGTTCTGGTCATCTCTCTGGTGGTCTGGCTGCTCATGGAAACCTGGGTCTCCGGCCGCGACATCCTGCGCCAGAAAGCCGAAATGCAGGGGCTGCCCCTCGAGTTTTTCCTGCAGGACATCCGCATGACCAAGCCCTACCGCGCCCCTGGCATCGCCGTCTTCCTCTCCCGCAACTCCGGCGGCCTGCCCCGCGCCCTCCTCCACAATTACAAGCACAACATGGTCCTGCACGCGACCACCATCCTGCTCAACGTCCAGACCGAGGAAATCCCCTTCATCGCCGAAGATCGCCGCTTCACCTTCGAGAATCTCGGCGAGGGCATCTGCCGGATGCAGATCCTGTTCGGCTTCAGCGAAACCCCCGACATCCCCCGGGTCTTCGCCCGCCTCACCCAGGAACAGCACGGCGTCGAATACATCCCGGAACGCACGACCTTTTTCCTGGGCAAGGAATCGCTGGTCCTGCGCCGCACCTCCGATCTCGGCTACTGGCGCAAGCGGCTTTTTTCCTTCCTCTCCCGCAACGCCCGCGACGCCTCGGCCTACTTCTCCCTCCCCGCCAACCGCGTGGTCGAGCTCGGGTTGCAGATCGAACTGTGACCGGAAGCCCGTTCCGGAATGATTGGCCCGCGAAACGGGAGCCCGAACGGTGTCGTCACCCTGCGGGGGCTTGTCTTGATGATGATACCCCGTTTATCCACGGGCTCACACCCGTGGCTGCGCCGTGCCATCCCCTGCGGGGATTTCTGCCATTCAAAAACCGCCCCCTTTGCGATCTTTGCGTTCTTTTGCGGCAAAAAAACAGGCTGTCGCGCGGGTTCGCGTGCCTCTCGATTCGCGGAAGCGGGAACAGGGTCATTTCTTTCTGCGAACCTTGAGCCCCACGAGTTCCGTAGCCCTCCCCCAGGGCGTGACCGCCGCGGCCGGAATGGGCATTTTCATCCCCGCCTTGTCAGAAGGAAATTCGGGGCGCCGTTTGACTTCCGCGATGTAGGCACGGTATTCGCCGCGCTCAAAAAAAGTCAGGCGCTTCATTTCAAACCGGGCATCATCTTCCAATGTATACAGCATTTCCTTCACCCATTCTCCACCAAACCAGCACTGGCTGACGATCATATAGAAATGGTTGGGCAAATAATCAATCTGTACGGGAGAAAACGGCGTCAAGTAAAACGTATTGATGGTGTTTGGAAGCGGTTTGCTGACATAGCCAAGGAAGGACTTCTGCGAATAGAAGTAATCGTAATTGGCGCAATAGATCGGAACCTCAGGAGGAATATCTGTTTCCATCAGGTGAAGCGAGTCCCTGAGTACCGTATACCCATCCACATATTCCTCTGAGCGCTCGCCAAAGGAGATGCTGTTATCTGTCGTCTCACGATAAAAAATCCCGTTCCGGTTTAATAAGAACAGGCAAGCTAAAACAATCAAGCCCCACGAAAGAACCCGTTCCGGGATCATGTTTTTTGTAAAAAGAAAAACCATCATGATTAAGCAAGGGAAAAGTTGCAAAAAATATCGGGGAGTAAAATTTATATTATCCCAATACAAAGAAAGGAAAATAAAATAAAAGGCCAGGGAGAAAAGGGTCAAGGATGCGCATAGGGCTAAACCGCGGTCCGATTTCGTGTCAACACTACGGTTCGCAAACGAGAAGGCCCTCTCTTTCCATCGCCGGGTAAGAAGAAGGGAAATGGCCATCAGCGACAAACCCACGCTGGCAATAAGTAAAACCAAATGGTCCGGAGTCCGTAATAAATAGTTGTTAATCATAAACTGGAGGCGGAACATAAATTTCAACAGGACATGCTGCCTTTCCGCGGTTGCGCCGACATTAGAAAACATCAAGGCATTGCCCAGCACAAACGCCATGGCTGGAAGACAAAGCCCCGCCCCTTGCAGCAGGCCGCGCCACCAGTGCCGTGCATTTAAAACCGCAGCGGCGGCCAGCGCTACCGCTAAAAATAAGCCGGACTCCTTGACCAGGCAGCATAAAAACGCCATGAGACCTGCTTTGACATACTTGCCTTGGACATAAAAAAAGATCGCCAGCAGGGTAAACCACAACACGGCGACTTCCAAATACATGATCCCAAGCTGCCCCAACGTTACCGGGAAAAAAAGCAGCAGCACCCCGCCCAACAAGGCAAGCCGTGAAGAAACCAGGATGCGGAGCAGGGAAACCAAGGTCGCCATAGCCGCCGCGCCGAGAATCCATTGAATGGAATGAAGAATAGCCCACGCGGTTGTTCCGCTGCTTATTTTCAACACCAACGCCGTCAAAACCGTAATCAGGGACAAGGAGTGGGCGTTGGGGCCATCGCCTGGAAATCCCGAAAGCGTACTTAATGTAAAAAAATCAAAATGGTGACAAGCCAGATAGTCCGCGGCAACAAAAACGCTTATCGCCTCATCCCCCAGAGGCGGCATGAAAAAGCATTGCCATTTCAAGGCCACGATCATCACGAAGAACAATCCAAACAGACCGAGCGGCGACCGGGCCAGGGAATCGAGAGACTCCCTGTACCGCTCCCCGGTAGACACACTCCCTGTCACTTCAGGCAAGACATTGTTTGGTGAAACCATGAATGCCCTTGTCCTGTCAAGTATGCACGTTTTGCGTTTCCCATGACCCTCAGCCGCAGCCCGTACCATAGCATCCGGCAAAGGCTTTTTCCGGCAGAATTTGGGGGCACGCCGTAATCTCTCAGTTACGGGAGGGAAAAAGGGGGACCGACCTCCGGCATTGATTCCGAGCGACAACGGATTGCCCCTTGACTGGAGGTGAGTGGAGAACCGGTTTTGTCGCCAACGGCGATGCACATGTCCAGCCCAGGGTTGAACAACCTTGGGATAAGGAGAGAGTCCCCTGATTTGCACCCTGTAGGGCATGCGCGTAAACTTAAGAACCATAACATCCTGGATGCGAACGTCGAACATCGAACGTTGAACGTCCAACGTCGAATTGGGATTCATGCGGTGCGTTTACGCTTCAACCGGTCAGGT
>CAITSE010000002.1 GCA_903894975.1 uncultured Lentisphaerota bacterium | reverse complement strand
GGCGATTTGCGCGCGGTTATTTTGCCAACGTTCTCTGCGCCAGCGGATTTCGCCACGCCCGGCGGTTGCCAAATGGAAACGTGGCCGCTGTTCCCCTCCAGGGGGCTCGGGGGATGGGAGGATGCCATCCCTCGACTTTGCCTGCTTCTGCGCGTGTCGCTCAAGCATTGCCCGGCATTCTCCCCGCCGCCGTCCCATGGGTCTCCTACCAAATTCACGTTGAAAAAAACGTTTTCCCGCCAAGTCGCCAAGTTCGCAAAGAGCGGATCTACCATTGAAAAAATGAGTTGTGGCTTTTCCTGGCGATCTTTGCGCCTTTGCGAGAGAGACGGGCTTTGAAAGTGAATTCGGTATCATACGTCTCATAGATCCCATATGTCCCATTCTTCCGCGCTCCCGCACGGGTTTGCTTTTTTCCCCGGCGGTGGGTATGATACTTGTCAGCGTCGAATCCCGGATTCAAATTGGAGTGTAACATTTTTTAGGAAAGACGGTTAAGACCTTAAAACAACCCGAATCTCCGTCCTTCCCACGTCCGATTCGTCCGAGATACATTGAAAACAATTCACTAACAAGTTAGTCCGACAGTTATGCGCATCTTTTTCTGCTTTGTGGCTGTAATCGCATTGGCCGGTTGCGGTGACAGAACGCCTGCCGGCAAAGATTCTCAGAATTGGGAGCCCCACGGTCTCTACAACGCGAGCGAACTCCTCAAGGTCGGCGATGTCCTCCTTTTCTCGGGGACAGGCCATGTCATGCGGTATTTCCCCGATCGACACCCCGAATGGATGGGGCAGTGCGAAAAGACGAATGGCGTTTGGGTCTGGCACCTATACGCCAATCATTGGAGGGTCGAACCTGAAACCAATTCGTTATTGTTTATCGAGCTTGGCGACCCGAAGAATCCCTTGCTCCGCAGCCCCAAGAACAGGTTCCGTTTGCCAGCCCTGACTTCGATGCCGAAGGGGTATCGCACCAATGATCCGCCACCGCTGCAATAGGGCTAACAAAATCACTGGACTGAACGCGGGCGGGCCGCGTCACTTTCCAATTCGGACGCCACTGGCCACCCGCGCCGGTCAGTTCCGGCGTTGGAAATGAATTCAGTCTTACCGGCCGTGCCCGAAAAGTTCCCTGGCCGCTTCGGCCAGGGAAGGGCCGTAGGCGAGCAGGCCGTCCTGGTGTCCGCCCATGACCAGCACTCCGGCGGGGGCGGCGGCCGCCCGGGCGATGGCTTCGGCCATGGCCGGCGTGCCGTAGGGCACATCCTCCGGCGTGGTCGGAAGCCGATTACGCAGCCGTTCCCATAACGCGTGGTTGTGGACATGAATGACCGCATGGACCTGCGGCCAGCAGCGGTACAGCGCGGCGTGGCTCAGCGATTCCGAGGATGCCGGCTTCAAGCCGCGGCATTGGACCCGGTTCGTCGCCAGGTCGGTGGCGTCCACCAACGAAAGGTCGGCCGCTGTCAGTTCCGGCAGATGCCCGGTCTGGCTGCCGGTGATCAGGAACGCCCCGCCGTCGCCGATCCGCAGGCTGACGTTGCCGAAGCCGATGCCCGTCACCGGATCCGCGCCCACCAGCCCGGCGGCGAACAGTTCCTGCCGGCAGGCGACAAGCCCCGCCGCCGCCGGGGCCAGCGCCGCGGGCAGCGGTTCCCGCGTCCAAACACAATCAAACTTGGTGACGCCTTCGGTCTTTGATGGCGTTGGATCAGCCATTCCATCCACCTGCCTGAATTATTCATGAACCCGGGAAATGCGGGATCGGGGTCCATTTGGATTGGAGCCCCGGCGGGGCATACGCGTCAACTTAAGGAAAAAACGAACGTCGAACATTCAACATCGAACGTCGAACGTTGAAGTAAAACCTGACCGGTTCAAGCTTCTATGCACCGCATGGATCCCGATTCGACGTTGGACGTTCAATGTTCGATGTTCGACGTTCGCATTTAGCCGTTTTTTCTTTTCGGGAACAGTGTCCGCAGGCCGTCCCGGGAGGCGGGGCAGACGCCGCGTTCAGTGATGAGGCCGGTGATGAGCCGGGCCGGGGTGACGTCAAAGCCGGGGTTGGCCGCCGGGGTGCCGTCGGGCGCGATGCGCACCCGGCCAACGCCGCCGCCGTCCAGCCGGCCGTGCATGTACAGGATCTCGTCGGCGGAACGTTCTTCGATGGGGATTTCCGCCACGCCATCATCCAGCGTCCAGTCGATGGTGGAGGAGGGCAGGGCGACGTAGAACGGGACGTGGTTGTCCCTGGCCGCCAGCGCCTTGAGGTAGGTTCCGATCTTGTTGGCGGCGTCGCCGCGGGCCGTGACGCGGTCGGCGCCGGTGATGGCCAGGTCCACGCGGCCGTGCTGCATCAGGTGGCCGCCGGCATTGTCGGCGACGAGGGTGTGCGGCACGCCTTCCTGGCCGAGTTCGAAGGCGGTGAGGCTGGCGCCCTGGTTCCGCGGGCGCGTTTCGTCCACCCAGACATGGACGGGGATGCCGGCGCGGTGCGCCTGGTAGATCGGCGCGGTGGCCGTGCCCAAGTCGCAGCAGGCGAGCCAGCCTGCGTTGCAGTGGGTGAGGATGTTGACAGTGCCGCCGTTCTTGCGCGCCGCAATGGCGCGGATCAGGGCCAGGCCGTGTTCGCCAATGCGCCGGCAGAGTTCCATGTCCTCCGCGCGGATCGCCTCGGCCTCACGCCTGGCCGTGTCCGCTGCGGCGGCGGGTGAAGCGGCGGCGCAGACTGTCTGCATCATCCGTTCCAGCGCCCAGAAAAGATTCACTGCCGTCGGCCGGGTCGCCGCCAGCATGGCGCGTTTTTTCTCCAGGAACGCTGTCATGCCCGCGGCTGGCGCCGCCAACGCCGCCAGGTACAGGCCGTAGGCGGCCGTGACCCCGATCAGCGGCGCGCCGCGCACGGCCATGTCCCGGATTGCGGCGGCCGCGTCCTCCGCGGTGCGCAGTTCCAGCACCACGACCTCGTGCGGCAGCCGCCGCTGGTCCAGAATGCGGACCACTCCCGGCGTCTCTGTCGCCAGCCAGATGGTCCAGGCGGGTTTGCCATGAATTCGCATGGAGCTCAATATACAGTCACCCGCACTTGGGGCTGGTCAACGCTTTGGCCGGCAATGGCGAGGTGACGATCTTGGCCATGATGGTCTCCACCGGCGGTTCGTGCGGCGTCCCGCCTCACGGGCGTTTCAGGATTTCCTGCGTTTTTTCCGCCAGTTCCTTGGTCGAAAATGGCTTCTGAATGAAGTGTACGCCCGCGTCCAGCATGCCGTGGGGGGAGATGACGTCGGCCGTGTAGCCGGACATGAACAGGCTCTTCAGTCCCGGGTACAGGGACATCAGTTTTTGGGCCAGTTCCCGGCCATTCATCTCCGGCATGATCACGTCGGTTATCAGCAGGTGGATGTCTCCGGAATGTTTCTCAGCCATGCGGATGGCTTCGACCGGAGTACCTGCGGCCAGCACGCGGTAGCCGATGCCTTCGAGCATTTTCCGGACCAGACGCAGGACTCCCGGCTCGTCCTCCACCAGCAGGATGGTTTCCTGGCCGCGGGCGACCGGTTCTGCCGGGCCGTCCTGCCGCATCTGCTCGGCCTTGCCCACATGCCGGGGCAGGCAGATCAGGAAGGATGTCCCTTTTCCCGGCGCGCTGGAGACGGAGATGACGCCGTGGTTCTGCTTGACGATGCCGTATACGGTGGCCAGGCCCAGGCCGGTGCCTTCGCCCGTTGCCTTGGTGGTGAAGAACGGCTCGAAGATGTGGGCCTGCGTCTCCTGGTCCATGCCGCCGCCGGTGTCGCTCACGGAGAGCATGACATATTCGCCGGGGGGAAGGGCTGTGCCGGTTTCGCGGCAAGCCTCGTCGCAGGAGGCGGTTCGCGTCGTGATGGTGACCGTGCCCTTGTCCGCGATGGCATCCCGGGCGTTGACCGCGAGGTTGGCCAGGATCTGGTCGATCTGGGAGGGATCGATCTTGACCGGCCACAGGTTTTTGCCGGGCAGCCAGGTCAGTTCAAGGTTTTCGCCGATGAGGCGGTGCAGCATCTTGAGCATGCCGTCCACGGTGGCGTTCAGGTCGACCACTTTCGGGATTGCCGTCTGTTTGCGGGCAAAGGCGAGCAGTTGTCGGGTGAGGTCGGCGGAGCGCCTGGCGGCCTTTTGGATTTCCAGCAGGTCGGCAAAGAGTTCCTGGGTCGGATCCAGCGTGGCCATGGCCAGTTCGGTTTGGCCAAGGATCACCCCCAGCATGTTGTTGAAATCGTGGGCCACGCCGCCCGCCAGGCGGCCGATGGATTCCATTTTCCCGGCCTGGTTCAACTGCGTCTGCAGTTTTTCCTGTTCCTCTTTGGCGCGCTTGCGTTCGGTGATGTCGGTGTCTGACCCGCGATAGCCCCGCAGCTTGCCGCCTGTATCCAGGATAGGTAGACCGTTGGTGACGACCCATACGATACGGCCGTTCTTGGTTTGGCAGGGATTCTCCAGTCCCCGGAACGGCTCTTTCCGTGCGAAGACCGCGAGCGCCGCCGACTTGAACGTCTCTCGCCCCTCTTCGGGGTGAAGGTCGTAGAAATGCTTTTTGCCGGCAATCTCCTTGGGGTGGTATCCCCAAACCGGCTCTGCCACATGGTTGACATAGGTATAAAGGCCGTTGGCGTCAACCTCCCAGGCCACGGTTCGGTTCTGTTCGGCGAGCTGATTGTAGCGGATCTCACTCTCCCGCAGTTCCCGTGTCATTTCCGCAGCCAGGGTTATTGCTTTGTTCTGGGTGTTCAGGAGCAGGAAACAGATAATGGCCAGTAAAAGGCTGATGGCGATGCCGGCCATGAGAACGGCTTGGGACTGTTCGTGTTCCAGCCGTTCGGCAAAGACGGGCAGGCTCTGGTACATAAAATGCCAGGTCCGGCCAAGGGCGGTCTCCGTATTTTCACTGGTGAAAGCCGGGGAGAACCCCTTGGGGATGACGGTCTTCCCGGCCGTGAAGTTGCTGAACAGCATGGAGTCGCCATGGTGCGGGTCATTCGCGTAGACCTCAAAGGCAATGTCCCGGGGCAGCGTCTTCAAGGTTCCCCGGATGAAGTCGTCCATCCGGATGGCGCCGTAGACAAACCCTCGCAGCGCCTGGCGGCGGTTTTCGATCGAGTCCACGGGCATTCCCTGGCGATAGACCGGGGTATACATCAGCATGCCGTTCTGGCGGCTCTTGCCGTCCTCCTGCACCAGAATGATTTTGGCGGCGATGGCGGTCACGCCACTGTCTCTAGCCTTGTCCATCGCCGCCCGGCGGGTGGCCTCCGTGTACCCGTCATAGCCGAGGACCAGCCGGTTGCGCCCGGTGAACGGTTCCAGGTAGATGACCGCGGTATGAACAGAGCGGTCACCCTCAGGCCAGACGCGGTACTCCGGAAACCCCTCTGTCCGCATGGCGCGGACATGGGCCGCCATCTCCGCCGGCGTGAAGCAGGCATGATACCCGACTCCCAGGATGCCGGGACGCTTCTGGTCGAGTTGGAGGGATGAGACATAGCGATGCCAATCCTCGCGTGTCACCTCTCCTTTGGCATTGAACAGGCCGACCCCTCCCCAAAGCACCTGCTCATAATCATATAGCCGTTCGATGATGCGCCGGGTTGTCTCGTTGGTCATGTCGGCATAGACGATGCCGGCCTCATGCTGCAATCTCTGGTCAAACAGCCGCCACAGGATCCCGGTTACCGCCAGCAGAAAGACCAAAATCAAGAGCGGAAGTGTCCTAGCCCGCAAGGGAGAGGCTAAGGGCCGGGCATCACGGAAGGCGCCAGGGGGCTTATCGTTTGGCTTGTCCATGGAAATACCCAAATCCTGATTTTTGTCGGGTTCGTGCATTCCGGGAAAATGGCAGACAAATATTTACCCCCGTCTCCCCCCATCCATCCAGTCAAGCGCAGATGCCGCCGCAACCATAAGCGGCAAACCGGCGGCGTACAAGTTGGGGGGCTTGGTAAAAGAACGGTCACGCGGAGGAGGGGTGAAGGCGAAGTATATTTCGCAGCGATCTTTGCGCCTTTGCGAGAAACAGTTTTGAAAGTGAATTCAGTATCACAACGGAACAGGAAGGTTTGGGATCATGAATGTGAAGTTGCCGGCGGTGTTTTCGAATGACATGGTGTTGCAGCACGGGAAGCCCGTGACGGTCTGGGGCTGGGCCGCGCCCGGCGCCCGGGTCACGGTCGCCTTTGCCGGTCAGAAAAAGACGGGGGTGGCACGTCGGGCCGCCGCAGCTCCGCCCAAGGGTGCGCCAGCCGGGGAATGGCGGGTGACGCTGGCCGCGTTTTCCGTTTCCTCCGAACCCCGAACCCTGACTGTTTCCGCCGGCGCTGGCAAAGCGATACTGGAGTTCCGCAATGTCCTGGTCGGCGATGTCTGGGTCTGTTCCGGGCAGTCGAACATGGAATGGCTCATGGCTAACACCCGGAATGCGCCCGAGGAGATCGCCGCGGCCCGCTATCCGAACCTCCGCCTGTTCACTGTGCCGCGCCGTGCGGATCTGAAGCCGGAGCCGGACGTCAAGGGCACCTGGTGCCGCTGTTCCCCGGACACGGTCGGCGGTTTTTCCGCCGTGGCCTATTTTTTCGGCCGTGAAATCCACCGCAAGACCGGCATTCCCCTGGGCCTGGTCAACACCTCCTGGGGCGGGACCCGCGCCGAGGCCTGGGCCAGCGTAGAGGGTCTGGCGTCTGACAAGACGTTCCGGAAGGATCTGGCCGTCTACGCCAAGGAAATCTGCCAGCCCGGTGACGTTCTGACCCGGCAACAGGAGTGGAAAAAGAAGTTCGACATCAAGGACACGGAAAACCGGGGCGAGGCCGATGGCTGGCATCAGCCCGGCCTGAAGCTCACGAAATGGAAAACCATGGACCTGCCCCGGAACTGGCAGAGTGCCGGGCATCTGCACAGCGGCATCTTCTGGTTCCGTCGCGTGGTGGACGTTCCCGCGGCCTGGGCCGGGAAAGAGCTGACCCTCAGCCTGGGCGCGCTGGACAAGTCGGACGTCTCCTATTTCAACGGCGTCCAGGTCGGCAGCATCACCATGGAACAGCGGCAGGATGCCTGGTGCACGCCGCGCATCTACACGGTGCCGGGAAAACTGGTCAAGGCCGGGCGCAACGTGATTGCCGTCCGCGTCTTCAGCAACATCTATCACGGCGGCTTCATCGGCACGCCGTCCCAGATGCGGCTGTTGCCGGCGAAGGACGCGGCCGCCAAGCCGATCTCTCTCTCCGGGCCGTGGGAATATGCGCTGGAGGCGAACTTCGGCTTGGTTCCGGATCAGCCGGCGGGTCCGCGCGGCGATGGCAACCAGAATTCCCCGCACATTCTCTTCGACAACATGATCAAGCCGCTGCTGTCCTTCGGGATCTGCGGTGCCATCTGGTACCAGGGCGAGTCCAACGCCGCCCAGGCCTGGCAGTACCGGACGCTCTTCCCGCTGATGATCCGGAGTTGGCGCAAGGCGTGGGGGCAGGGGAATTTCTCCTTCAACTTCGTCCAGCTCGCCAATTATCAGCCGGTCAAGCCGGAGCCGGCGGAAAGCGCCTGGGCGGAATTGCGCGAGGCCCAGGCTCTGGCGCTCGAACTGCCCAACACCGGCATGGCCGTCACCATTGACATTGGCGAGGCCAATGACATTCATCCCAAAAACAAGCAGGACGTCGGTCTGCGCCTGGCGCTGCCGGCCCTGGCGCAACGGTACGGGTACAGGAACTTGGTCTATTCCGGCCCGGTCTATCAGGGGATGACCGTGGAAAAGGGACGGATCCGCATCCGCTTTGACCATGTCGGAGGCGGCCTGGTCGCGCACGGCGAAAAACTGGAAGGGTTCGCCATCGCCGGGAAAACGGCGAAGGGGCTGAAATTCGTGTGGGCCGAAGCCAGGATCGACGGGGACACCGTGGTGGTGTCGAGCCCGGAAGTGCCGAAGCCGGTCGCGGTGCGCTATGCCTGGGCGGAAAACCCCATCTGCAACCTCTTCAACGCCTCGGACCTGCCCGCCTCCCCGTTCCGCACCGACAACCAACCCGGCATCACCCAGTAACCGAATCGGGGAGAGGGCGTTCTCCCCGTTGCCGCTCCCTGTGGTCGCTGCTGCCCAAAGCGGCAGCCAGTGCCGCTTCGCGGCGCTCCCGAACCCCGCTGGAGAGGGTCTTCGACCCGTTTCCTTTTGAACAGCCGGGAGTTGCGAAGTGCGCCGGCGCAGGAACCGTCGGCAAGTTGACCACGCGTCGGGCGCCGGCGGACTTCGCAACTCCTGCTTTGCCAAATGGAACCGTGGCCGCTGCCACCCTCCAGGGGGTGTCGGGGGATGGGAGGATGCCATTCCCTGACTCTTCTTGCCGTTCTGCCGGATTGCGGCTTGCTCTGCGGCGGGTGATATTGGGTTGGTGCCTGCAATGGAGAACGGCCATGGCGGAGAATGAGTTCTGCACACTTGAGGCGGCCGGCGTCGAGCCCGGCACGGTCCCGGCCCGGTGGTGGCACGAGGAACGCGATGGGCACGGCGGCAGGCTGGCCGTCTGCGACCTCTGTCCGCACGCCTGCCGGATCCGTGCCGGCGCGTCCGGCCGTTGCGGCGTCCGCATGAACTGCGGCGGCAAGCTGATGAGCCTGGTCTACGGCCGGCCGGCGGCGGTGCATGTCGATCCCATCGAAAAAAAACCGCTCTATCATTTCCTGCCGGGCAGCACCACCTTTTCCCTGGGCACGGTGGGCTGCAATTTCTCCTGCCAGTTCTGCCAGAATTACTCCCTGTCCTGCGCCAAGGCCGAACCGGCCTGGGCGACGCTGCAGCCGCCGGCGGGTTCCCGGCCGGACCGGATCGTCGCCGCCGCAGTCCAGGCCGGCTGCCAATCCGTGGCCCTGACCTACAACGAACCGACGGTCTGGGCGGAATACGGCCTGGACATCGCCCGGGCCGCGCATCTCCAGGGGCTCAAGACGGTCAGTGTCACCAATGGCTACATCCAGCCCGGCGCCGCCGAGGAACTGTACACGCATATTGACGCGGCCAATGTGGATCTGAAAGGGATGGATGACAAGTTTTACCGGCGGCTTTGCGGCGGTGGCCTGGAACCGGTCCTGGCCACTCTGAAGCTGATGAAACGTCTCGGCGTCTGGCTCGAGGTTACCAATCTCATCATTCCGGGGGAGAATGACCGGCTGGAACAGCTCCGCGAACTGGCGGCCTGGGTCTGTTCCGAACTGGGCCCGGACACGCCGCTGCACTTCAGCGCGTTCTATCCCGTGTGGAAGCTCACCACCCGCCCGGTCACGCCGCGCCGCACCCTGGAACTGGCCGGGCGTCTGGCCGGGGAAGCCGGCCTGCGCCACGTCCACCTCGGCAACCTGCACCTGGCCACCTGAAGTCGGGGGCAGTTCGCGCGCGCCCGAACCCCCTGGCGAGCATGCGCGTCAACTTAAGGAAAAAATCGAACGTCGAACATTCAACATTGAACGTTGAACGTCGAAGGAAAACCCGGTCGGTTTGAGCTTAGATTTATCGCATGACTTCCAATTCGACGTTGGACGTTCAATGTTC
>CAITSE010000001.1 GCA_903894975.1 uncultured Lentisphaerota bacterium | reverse complement strand
GGGGTGGTCGAGGGCATAGGCGACAACGGCGTCCAAGTAGTCGAGGGGGTTTCCCAGGTCGTGGCGTTCCCCGTCGTAGACCAGGCCGTGGACCGGTTCCCGGAGGAGAAGGGCGCGGATGGCATCGGTGAGCTGGATTTCCCCGCCCACGCCCGGCCGGGTTTGGCGGAGTTCGCGAAAGATCCCGGGCGTGAGCAGATACCGTCCGGCAATCGCCAGGTTGGACGGGGCGCTGCCGAGATGGGGTTTCTCAACCAGGTCATGCAATTTGAAGAGACAGTCGCCGACCGCGGTGCCGGCGACGATCCCGTAGCGTGGCGTGCGTTTCAGGGGGACGGGGCGCAGGCCGATGACCGAACCGCCGCCGACCCGGTGGTAGGCGTCCACCAGTTGCTTGGAACAGGGAACCTCTGCGCGGATCAGGGCATCGCCGAGCAGGACCAGGAACGGCTCGTCGCCGACCGCATTCGCGGCACACAACACGGCGTCGCCCAACCCCTTCTGCTGCGGCTGTTCCACCCAGGTGATGCGGCGGCCGAGGGCGCCGGCGGCGGCAACGGCGGCGGCCAGGTCATCCTTGCCGTCATCGGCCAACCGTTGTTCCAACTCCGGGGCCGGGGCGAAGTGGCGGCGGAGCGCCTCTTTGCCCGCGCTGGTGACAATGATGATGCGTTCGGCGCCGGCGGCCACCGCCTCCTCGACGATCCACTGTAGCGCCGGCCGGTCCAGAATCGGCATCAATTCCTTGGGCACCGCCTTGGCGGCGGGCAGGAAGCGGGTGCCAAGACCGGCGGCGGGAATGACGGCGGTGCGGACGGAAGGCGGGTTGCTCATGACGGATACTGTATCATGATCGGCGTGGACTGCCGCCCCAGTGGAAGGCGGGGGAGCATGACCGTTTTGTTAGATGATGTTGGGAACCCCCTTTTGAGGAAAGGCGGTTCCCAAACCCTCCGTCAAACCGGTTTGTGCCTTTTTGCGGATTCCGGTGCGTCAGTGAAACCAGTGACATCTCGTGAACTGAAAGGAGTTCACCATGGAATGATCCGTCAGCCATGTAGTCAGCCGGTCGTATGTACGGAGTAATCTGTGCGGACGAAGCATCCGGTGGACGAAGGCGTGAGCCGTAATGCGCAAAGCGTGATCCCACTTTGGCCTCGTTACGCTAATGGAAGCGGCTAAGCTGCCGGAAAAGCTGAAGCCTACCCCGGTGGCGGTGAACGGATAACAGCCATCGGGCTTTCCGGGGTTGGAAGGGACAGCGCATGCCGAAAGAAGTCACATGGGAACTGAGAGACCCTTTCGCGCGGCGTCCCATGAGGGACGGCACCGGCATGGAAATTCATAACCATGAAGGTGGCCGGAAGGGAGTCGGATGGGCTCGTAGTAGCGATGAAGCGGGGTAGCTCCCGTGGAGCCAAGGAGCCCTGGCAGTGTTAGGCGGGGTGTGAACTCTGCCGTCAAGCAATGTAAGAAGGAGCGAGACCCGATTGCAGGTAACCCCTGATACAACGGAAGAGGTAATGGACGAGCTGGACTGGCGGATGCCGGGCCGGCGCGTGCTGTCGCCGAAAGTCTCCCACCTGAGACAGAAGCTATACCAGAAAGCCAAGCAGGAACCGGCGTTCAGCTTTTATACGCTATATGAGGCGGTGTGCCGGGAAGACGTGCTGGGTGATGCGTGGCGTGCGGTGCGGAAGAATGCCGGAAAACCGGGCGTTGACCGGGTGACCTTCGAGCAGATCGAGGCGTCACCGGAAGGCGTCGCGGGCTTTCTTGGCCGGTTGCGGGCGAGCTTGCTCGACCGCAGCTACCGTGCCCAGCCAGTGAGGCGTGCGTACATTGAGAAGGCCAACGGCAAGCTTCGCCCGCTGGGCATCCCGACGATCCGGGATCGCGTGGCACAGATGGCGGTGGTGCTGGTGGTCGAGCCGGTCTTTGAGGCGGATTTCCTGGATTGCTCCTATGGATTTCGCCCCGAGCGGTCGGCCCATGACGCCTTGAAGGAGGTTCACGCGAACCTCCAGCAGGGGCGCACTGAAATCTACGACGCCGATCTACAGTCGTATTTTGACACGATCCCGCATGACAAGCTGATGAAGTGCGTAGAGCGCCGCATCAGTGACCGGAGCGTGTTGACGCTGATTCGGATGTGGCTCAAGGCGGTGATTGTGGAGCCTCCTCCCCGAGGTCGCCATGAGCCACCCAAGGTCACCCGAAGCAAGCAGGGGACGCCGCAGGGCGGGGTTGTCTCGCCCTTGCTGGCGAACCTGTATCTGCACTGGTTCGACAAACAGTTCCACGGTCCGGATGGGCCGCGTCAGTGGGCGAACGCCCGGCTGGTGCGGTACGCCGATGACTTTGTCATCATGGCGCGGTATATCGGCGAGCCGATTCATCGGTTTGCCGAGAACCTGCTGGAAGGGCGCTTTGGACTGACTGTCAACCGCGAAAAGACCAAGGTGGTGAAGCTTCGGGAAGAGGGCGTCAGCCTGGACTTCCTGGGGTATCGGTTCCGGTACTGCCGCGACCTGCAAGGGCGCGGATGGAACTATCTGAACCTGACACCATCCCCAAAGTCTTTACAGCGGGAACGGGACAAGATTCGGGAAAAGACCGGGCCGAGGCAATGCTTCAAACCCGTCAAGGAGTTGATCGGCGAGATCAACCGCCAGACGAGGGGATGGAGCCAATACTTTGACTTGGGTTATCCCCGGAAGGCGTTCCGCGATCTCAACCACTATGTGCAGGAACGACTGACGCGACACCTGAAACGCCGAAGCCAGCGCCCCTACCGGCGAACGGAGGAAAGCTGGTATGCGCAACTGCAACATCTTGGGCTGGAGGCCCTATGATGTGGGTGCGCAACTGTGAACGCCGAAGGAAGAACGACACTGCGAGAGCCGGATGCGGTAAAT